>CAZJDB010000249.1:0-4867 GCA_964544695.1 uncultured Chitinophagaceae bacterium | reverse complement strand
CAGTCCCTGCAAGTAAGAAATATAGGATTCCTCCTGTGCCGAATCCCTGGATTCCGAACGACGCGCGACAGCCTCCAGATATATATGTATGTCTTCCTCCCCCGCATGAAACACCATCCAGGCCTTGTAATCCTTCTTTTGATCCGGCGCGTACGCCCCGCGCGCCGCATACAGGATATCTCCCCATACCGGTGCAAAAGCCACGTCATTACCCGGTTCGAGGAGCCACGCGAACGCCCCCGCGCTATCTCTGAGGATGGGTGCGCCTTCGGCAAGGCCCCGGTCGAGTTGCTCCTTTATCAGGCTGTCCAGCTCCATTGGACTCATGCTCCCGTATCGTTTGTCGATCAGGTATCCCCGTGGCCGGTAGCGATACCAGGAGATGAATTCCCCCAGGCGCCGCGCCTTCATGATCCGCATCGCCGTTTTCAACGCCAAAGGCGCAGGACTCTCCAGGATGCTGTCGATAAACCGGCTGTTGCGGAAGAAAAAGGTATCCTCGGTCAGACGATCCATAATTTTCATGCGGTCGTTCAGCCCCCGGGCAAAATCCGCCACCGCCCTGGATTCGTCCGCCCTTCCAGTCATCGCCCCGCCGGATTCGTCCGCTCCCCGAACCATCGCCGCCCGGGATTCCTCCAGCAACTGATTCACCTGTTTCAGGCGGTCCCTGAGGTGATCCCACCGGTTGATGGCCGCTTCCAGCGAATCCCAGCTTTGGGCCGCGGCATGCAGCAAGGATATCGAGCAAAACAGGAGAACGGTTAGCCTCTTCATAAGTGGTTTTCCTATAGGGTGCAAAATGGCAATAATTGCATACATTTTACTCATGAAATCCTCAAATATCCTCGCCTTCGTCCTGGGCCTCGCCGCCGCCGCCCCCACGGCGACTTGCCTCGCGGCGCCCCAGGACGCCGTTTTCGACATCACTCAATACGGCGCCAAAGGCGACGGCCTCACCCTCAACACCGCCGCCATCGACTCCGCCATAGCCGCCTGCGCCCGTGCCGGTGGCGGCACCATCAACGTCCCGGCCGGAACCTTCGTCACCGGCTCCGTCCGTCTTTATTCCAATATGTGCCTTTGCCTCGGCCCCGGTGCCGTCCTACTAGCCTCTGCCGACCCAAAGGATTACAAAACGCAGCAAGACTTTGGTTTCACGGGCTACGGCGCCGGAAATAAGCTCGGCCTCATCTTCGCCGTCCACGCAGAAAACGTCTCCATCACCGGCCCCGGGATCATCGACGGACGCCCCGAGGCCTCCTTGTATATGGACAGCGTGCAACAGGAAGAGCCTGCCATTTATACCCGTCAGGGAAAAAACTACATGGGACAAAATAAAGCCGAAGCGCCCGTGATGTGGCGCGGCCTCTACCAGGACCGCCCCGGCCCCGAGATCGTTTGCTACGACTGCAAAAACCTGACGTTATCGGAATTCACCATACGCAATGCCGCTGACTGGTCCATCGCCATCGTAGCCACCGATGGCGCGCACATAAATAATCTGACCATAAGAAATAATATGTCCGTACCCAACAGCGACGGCATGGACTTCTACGATTGCACCCAAGTCATCGTAAGTGACTGCGACATCCGCGCGGGAGACGACGCCATCGCCGTCATTAGCACCAGCAACCTCGTCGCCACCAACTGCACCCTGAGCAGCCGGTCCAGCGGGATCCGCATCGGATACAACGCATTCAATACGCGCAACTCCGGCAACCTGCTGTTCGACAACATCCGCATTTACGCCTCCAACCGGGGGATCGGCATTTTCCAACGCCAAAAGGGAGACATGGAGAATATGATCTTCTCCAATATGATTATAGACACCCGCCTTTTCCCGGGGGAATGGTGGGGCCACGGGGAACCCATCCATATATCGGCCCTTCCGGGGCTAGGCAACAAGGAGGTCGGAAGGATTAGCCACCTCCGCTTTTCCCACATTATCGCACGAGGCGAGGAAGGCATCGTGCTGTATGGCAGCGCTACCAGCGTGTTGAACGATATCCGCTTCGAGGACGTGAGCCTCACCATTGCCTACGGCCCCGAAACAACTGCCTACGGCGGCAATTTCGATCTGCGTCCCACGAACAATCCGGAGACGGGACTGTTCCGTCACGATATCCCCGCGATATACGCACAGTACGTGGATGGGCTATCCCTGCAAAATGTGGACATTCATTGGGAAGGTGATCTACCGGGCTATTTCACAAAGGCCCTGGATTACACGCACGCAACGCACGTGACCCTGGACAAATTCACCGGCCCTGCCGCTCACCGCGCGCGCCAATAGCCTAAGCTCACTTCAGCCCCGCCAAATAAGCCTGGAATTTCTCCACATTCTGCCTGAGCCCCTGATCCGCCTTGTGGTGCTTCACCACGACCTCGAGGTCCTCGGGCCTGTCAAACAACATATGCCACGAAAGAAGGGTCTTGTCCCCATCGGCTATGAAAGTGATCGTCGCCATAAAATGCGGCGCCGTATGTTCAAAGACGATGCGTTCCATCTCCACCACTTCCAGGAATATACTGTGGTTGGGATAATTCTTTCCGTCGGGTCCGTGCATCGTCAGCTCCCAAACGCCTCCGGGACGGACGTCCATCGTATGGATCGTATTGGTGAAGCCCGTGGGTCCCCACCAGTTCTTCAGGTGCTCGGGGTTGATCCAGGCTTCCCAAACCAATTCCCTGGGGGCATCCAGGATACGGGAGATGACGAGCTCCCGCTGTGCGGTGTCACTTGCTAGATTTACCATGATGTTTATTTTTTGATTGTATCGTGGACAAATACCTTTCCAGATTATCGAGCCGGTCTTCCCAATACTGCCGGTATTGTTCGATCCACGCGGAGACTTCGCCCAGTTTTCGCAAGTCTGCCTGGCAGTAGTGTTCCCTGCCCTGCTTACGAATGGTGATTAGTCCGCACTCGGTGAGGATCTTCACGTGCTTGGAAACGGCCTGACGACTCATGTCGAAGGTTTCCGCTACGGTGTTCAGGGTCAATGCACCTGCGGCGATCACGCGAATAATTTCGCGGCGTGTGGGATCGGCGATGGCTTGGAATACGTCTCTTCTCATATAAATTTAGGCAACTCTTCGGTTGCAAATATAATGCAACCGATCAATTGCGCAAATTTTTTTTGTATCGCAAACCACAATAGCTCCGTATTTTCGTTTCAGACGATTTCTGCGCCAACAACCATACATGAAACTGCACATCAGTACTACCCTTCTGCTAAGCCTGCTCCTCTCCGCCCGCATCGAGGCTCAAAGTGACAGCGCCGCGTACGCGACGGCTGTCGCTCAATTCCATCACATGCTCGTTCCCGAAACGGGGTTGTACAATGGAGGCGAATACGTGGATTACGAATCGACGTTATTCAATAACGGTCAACCCTACTTTGGAAACGACTTGCCCAGACAGGGATGGATCACCTATGACGGGATCCGGTACGACCACGTGCAATTCTGGTACGACATCGTTCAGGACAAGGTAGTCCTGCGGGCGCCGAACCAGGCCCTCAAGTTGTCCCTCCACAGCGACCGCATAAAGGCATTCCAGTTGGGAGGCCTGGATTTCGTGCGCATCGTCCGGGACAGTGCTAATGAGCTCAAGACGGGCTTTTACGAAGTCCTCTATACGGGCCGCGAAACGCTCCTCAGGCGTTCCGGTAAAAACGTCCAGGAGTACATCACCTCCAATGGCATCCAACGGATCGTGTACGCCGATAGTTCGTATTACCTGTACCTGAACGGGCAATACCTTGAGGTGAACCGTAAGCGTTCGCTGTTGCGCGCGCTCAACGGAAAGAAGCGCGAGCTCCAGGCCTTTATCCGGAAAAATAAATTATCGTTCAAGGAGGGAAAGGATGAGACCCTGACCCAGATCATAACCTACTATGCGTCCTTATAAATCCCTCTGCCTGATACTGCTCCTGATACCGGCCTGCCTGGCAGCCCAGCAAAAGACCGTCCGCGGGACCTTCAACCGGTCTCCCCTCGACAGCGTATTGCAAGTATTCGAGCAGCAGACCGGCGTTCGCTTCCTCTACGATACGGCACTCACCGATACCCTCAAGGTCACGGGTGATTTCCAGGACGTGCCCCTCGATTCCGCGCTCAACCGGATCCTCGATCCGTTGGGTTTCGGCTACAGCATCGATAATACGGGAAGGGTCTTCCTCACGCGGGGTTATGCCCTGGACCTGGGGCTACCCGCTTTCTTCGGAAAGACGGATACCGTAAAGCGGCGGAGAAGGCCGCCTCCCTCCTTCGATACGATCGCCGCGGCGCCTACTTCGCGGGAACGGGAGATTACCCTTCAGGAAGCCATCCTGCAAAGTAAGCTGATGGAAATTGGGGAAAAAGCAGCAGCCGGCAATTCGCGGAATGCGACGGTGGCGGGCTACGTGCGTGATGCCAAGAACGGCGAACCCGTGATCGGCGCTTCGGTCTATATCGACCATTCCGGCATCGGCGCGGCCACCGACCAATACGGGTATTTTGCCCTTAGCGTTTCCAAGGGACGTCACGTCCTTTACGTTCAAAGCATTGGCATGCAGGACACGCGCAGACAACTCCTGGTATTCTCCGACGGCCGGCTCAATGTCGATATGCAGGGGCAGGTAGTGACCTTGCGCAACGTGGTGATCTCTTCCGAAAAGGCCAGCAATATCCGCAGCCTCGACATGGGCATCCAAAGGCTCTCAATTCAAACCATCAAGCAGGTTCCCGTGGTCTTTGGAGAACCGGACGTGCTCCGCGTGGTCCTCACCCTCCCGGGTGTCAAGTCCGTGGGCGAGTCCAGCACGGGCCTCAACGTGCGGGGCGGCAGTGCGGACCAGAACCTCATCCTGTTCAACGA
>CAZJDB010000248.1:0-10229 GCA_964544695.1 uncultured Chitinophagaceae bacterium | reverse complement strand
AACGAGAACGATGTGATTTCGGTATCCGAACTGATGTTCACGGACAACGACGAGCTGGCGGGGCTGATCGCTTCCCTGATCCGCGCCGACGCCCTGGTGATTCTGACGAATGTGGACGGTTTGTTTACCGGGGACCCTCGCGATCCGGGTTCGGTTCTCCTGGAGGAAGTCCCCGTGGACCAGGATTTGGCGGGATTTATCCGGACGGGTAAGTCCGATTTCGGGCGCGGGGGCATGTTGACCAAGTCGCACATCGCGCGAAAGGTGGCCAGGCTGGGGATCACGGTGCACGTGGCCAATGGAAAAAAGGACGGCATCCTGACCGGGGTTCTCGACGGATCGGTGCCGCATACTCGCTTTGCCCCGCTGGGTCGCACGTCGGGACAAAAACGGTACGTTGCACATGGCTTTGCCAAGGGCGTGGTGGTTGTCAACGAAGGGGCTCGCTCGGCACTCCTGGGGGCTCGTGCTTCGAGCCTGTTGCCCGTAGGCATCGTTTCCATTTCCGGTGAATTCAACCGGGGAGATATCATCCGTATCGTCGATGAGCAGGAGCGTCCGATCGGGATGGGCATGGCCCGCTACAACGCAGTTACGGCGCGAAGCCTGATGGGGCTTCAGCACCAGCCGCCCCTTGTCCATTATGACTACCTTTATATCCAGGAATGAATTACGAAGAATACTTCCGTAGGGCGCGCGCCGCGGCGGGCGCGAATGCTGGGGCGGCGGGCGCGAATGCTGGGGCTGCGGGTGCTGTGTCCGGCGTGGATGCTACGTTGATGTCAGTGGCGGATGCGCTGATTCGCGAAAGCGACGCAGTTCTCGCGGCAAATGAATTGGACCTCGCACGGATGGATCCCGAAGATCCCCGGTATGACCGATTAAAACTGACGAAAGAACGTATTGTGGATATCGCCACGGACATGCGGAAAGTATCCTCCCTGCCAAATGTACTGGACGTAGTTTTAGAAGAAAGGGTAATGCCAAACGGCCTTCGGCTTAGCCGGGTTTCCGTGCCCCTCGGGGTGGTTGGTATTATTTATGAGGCCCGGCCTAATGTCACGGCCGATGCATGGTCGCTGTGCATTAAAACGGGGAATGTCGTCCTGCTGAAAGGAGGCAGCGACGCGGAGCATTCCAACGCAGCCATCGTCCGCATCATTCAAAGCATCGCCGGTTCGGAACAGGTTCAGTTGTTGCCCAGCGACAGGGCCGCCACGGAGGCCCTGCTTAAGGCGCGCGGATACGTAGATATCGTGATTCCCCGGGGAAGCCAGGGCCTTATCGATTACGTGAGGGACCATGCACGGGTGCCTGTCATTGAAACGGGTGCGGGCGTGGTGCACACTTACCTGGACGAAACCGCGGATGCCTCGATGGCGGCGCGGGTGATCGAAAACGCCAAGACCCGGCGGGTGAGCGTATGTAATGCGTTGGATTGTTTGCTGGTTCATCGGAATCGGCTGGGTGAATTGCTGGAATTGCTTGCGCCTTTGGCCGCTAAGGGCGTGGAGATTCGGGCCGATGCAGAGAGTCACGCTGCTTTGGCCGGGCGTTATGAGCGCCTGGAACGAGCGGACGACTTTGGAACCGAATTCCTATCCCTGAAACTCTCGGTGAAGACCGTTGGCAGCCTGGAAGAGGCGCTGGCGCACATTCGGACTTTCGGTTCAGGACACAGCGAAGCCATCCTTACGGGAAATGCCGAACACGCGGAAAAATTCGTAAAGGCGGTGGATGCAGCGGCTGTCTACGTCAATACCTCCACGGCCTTTACGGATGGGGGTCAGTTTGGGCTGGGGGCGGAAATCGGAATCAGCACGCAGAAGTTGCATGCGCGGGGGCCGATGGGCCTCGAAGCCCTTACCAGTTATAAGTGGATTGTCAGGGGTGACGGCCAGGTGAGGCCTTAAGCGGTCCGGGGGCCGGCGGGTGCGGTTTAAGCCTCTTTCTTCTTTTTATTGCTTGCGGGCTTGGGCGCGAACATGACGAGCATACGCTTCCCTTCCATCTTCGGCATGCCTTCCAGGACCCCGTGTTCAGCCAGGCGTTCAGCGAATTTCAGGAGGATGAGCTCTCCCCTTTCCTTGAACATGATGGCCCTGCCCTTGAACTGGACATAGGACTTGACCTTGTTGCCATCTTCCAGGAACTTCATGGCGTGCTTGACCTTGAAGTCGAAGTCATGGTCGTCGGTATTGGGGGTAAAGCGGACTTCTTTCACTTCGGAGGCCTTGCTCTTGGCCTTCATTTCCTTTTCTTTCCGCTTCTTCTCGTAGAGGAATTTGTTGTAGTCGATGATTTTACAAACGGGAGGATCCGCGGTGGGAGAGATTTCCACCAAATCCAGGCCTTGTTCGAAGGCCATTCTCCTGGCTTGGTCTGTGGGATAAACTCCTACTTGAACGTTGTCGCCCACCAGTCGGACCTGGGGTACCCTGATGCGGTCATTGATGCGGTGTTCTGGCTCTTGTTGCCTTTTGTAATAAGGAGCGTTGAATCTACCTTGTTGTCTTCCTTGTGGTAATGCCATTAAAAGTTTTACTTAGTGTTAAAATGCCGGGTTTAGGCATGTATACAAAATTACTTTATTTTTTTATCATACCACAGGAGTTTCCTCCGATACCCGTTGGGCTATCTCCTCCTTGATGGTACGTAGGAAGTTTTCCAGGGGTTGGCTGCCCAGGTCCCCTTTTCCCTGGCGGCGGACGGAAACGGCCCCATCGGCGGCCTCCTTTTCCCCTACCACAAGCATATACGGGATTTTGGCCAGCTCGGTGTCGCGAATCTTTTTCCCGATTTTGTCGCTGCGGTCGTCCACCTCGGACCGGACCCCGGCCTCCAAAAGGGCGGCGTCCACCTGGCGGGCGTACCCCTCGAACTTGTCGCTGATGGGCAGGACTTTAACCTGAACGGGAGCCAGCCATACCGGGAATTTCCCCGCATAATGCTCGAGGAGGAACCCAATGAAACGCTCGTGCGTTCCCAGGGGAGCCCGGTGAATAATCAACGGTATTTCGGTCTGGTTGTCCTTGGTCGTAAAACCTAACTGGAAACTCCTGCCCTGGCTGAAGTCGACCTGGTTGGTGGCCAGGGTGAACTCCCTTCCAATGGCGCTCCAGATTTGCACATCGATTTTGGGGCCGTAAAAGGCGGCCTCGTCGGGAACCTCGATATAGGGGATCCCGCTGTCTTTCAGGACCGTCCGGACCATATCCTCGGTCTCCTTCCAAAGCTCGGGGGCGTTGACATACTTCTGGCCCAGTTTGGCAGGGTCGTGGAGAGACAAGCGCATCACGTACCGCGAAATCCCGAAAATGTTGAAGTATTTCAGGTACATCGCGTTGACGCCCTGGAATTCGGAGGCAAATTGCTCCTTGGAGCAATAGATGTGGGCGTCGTTCATGTGCAGGCAGCGCACGCGCATCAACCCGAAAAGTTCGCCGGATTGCTCATAGCGATAGCACGTCCCGTATTCGGCCAGGCGCAGGGGTAAATCCTTATAGCTCCTGGGCTCGGCTGCATAAATTTTGTGGTGGTGGGGGCAATTCATGGCCTTCAGGTAATACGTGGTCCCGTCCAGTTCCATGGGCGGGTACATACTATCCTTGTAATAAGGCAGGTGGCCGCTGGTCAGGTACAGGGCTTCTTTGGCGATATGGGGGGTGACCACGCGCTTGTACCCTGCTTTTCTTTCGGTCTCCTTGGCCAGCTTTTCCAGTTCTTCGATGATGACGGTGCCGTTGGGCATCCAAAGCGCCAGGCCGGGACCGATGTCGTCATCGAAGGTGAATATACCCAGCTCTTTTCCCAGCTTCCGGTGGTCGCGCTTTTTGGCTTCCTCCTGGAGCCGCAGGTATTCATCGAGCTCTTTTTGTATGGGAAAGCTGACCCCGTAGACCCGGGTCAGTTGTTTGTTGTGCTCGTCGCCTTTCCAGTAGGCGCCGCCGACGTGCGTAAGTTTGACGGCCTTGATCGTTCCGGTGGCCGGAATATGGGGACCCCGGCACAAATCGGTGAAACTGCCTTGCGTGTAAAAGGTGATGTTTCCGTCCTGGAGACCTTCCAGCAGGTCCAGCTTGTATTCATCTCCCTTGTCGCTGAAATACTTTATGGCATCCCCCTTGCTGATCTCTTTACGGAGATAGGGGTTGTTTTGCTTAGCCAGTTCAGCCATTTTCGCTTCTAACTTTCCCAAATCTTCTTCGCTCAACTGGCGTCCGCCCAGGTCCATGTCGTAATAAAATCCGTTTTCGACGGGGGGGCCCACCCAGAATTTCGCTCCCGGGAACAGGGCTTCCACTGCCTCCGCCAAGAGGTGGGCTGAAGAATGCCAAAAGGTCGATTTTCCTTCAGGGTCGTCCCAGGTCAGGAGCTTTAGGTTGGCGTCCCGGTCGATGGGACGGGTGGCGTCCCAGACCTGGCCATTAACGCTGGCCGCCAGGACCTTCCTGGCCAACCCTTCCGAAATGGATTTGGCTATGTCCAATGCGGTAACTCCGCTTTCATATGAACGTACTGCGCCGTCTGGAAAAGTAATCTGGATCATGTCTTACATTCGTCTAACGAAACTGCAAATTTAACGAACTATTCTCGCAACCAAACAGCAGAATGCTTAATTTCCTAATCAGAATGAAATGAGGATCATGAGGCACCTAATACTTTTTTGTTTCGCCGCTCTGTTTACCTGCACTGCTACCGCGCAAGATTTTCAGGGTCAATGGAAGGGCAGCTTCACGGCCTATGGTTCCGCGGAGCAGGACGAATACGTCCTGGAGCTCCAGATCACGAACAAAACCCAGGTCAGCGGCTATTCTTACACTTATTTTTACCAGAACAACAAACGGTATTTCACGATTTGCCGGATCACGGGAACGGTCGACCGGACTGCCAAGATGATTACCGTCACCGAGGTAGAGAAGATAAAAGGGGATGTGCCTCCGGGGGAATTCGATTGCCTCCAGGTACATACCCTTACGTATTTTAAGGGAGACGAGGGGGAGACATTGGAGGGCAAATGGAAGCCCGCGCCGGGATTCGACCGCGGGTGCGGGTTCGGTACGACGGTGCTTTCGCGGAAGCTGCTGGCGAAGACGCCCTCGGTCGTCACCCGGAAACCTACGTTCCACAAGCCGGATTCGGCGTCGCGTCGACCTGTGAATAAGCCGCCGGTGGCGACGACAAAGCCCGCAGGGGCAGGTGCGGCGAAGCCGGCGGTGGCGGGCGCGGCTAAGCCCGCAGGGACCGGCGCGGCGAAGCCGGCGGTGGCAGGTGCGGCGAAGCCCGCAGGGACCGGCGCGGCGAAGCCGGCGGGCGCGGGTGCGGCGAAGCCGGCGGCGGCGACGACGAAGCCTGCGCTGGCTTCAAGGGACACGAACGCACTTAAGATGGCCCCCAATCTCGCAACGCAGACCCCCCCGCCGGTGGTGGTCCACATTAATCCACCGCCTGCACAAGTGCGCGCCAGGACGAACAACATCATTCAAACCGTGGAGTTGGATTCACCCGAGATCCGGATCGAGTTGTATGACGACGGGATCATCGACCACGATACGGTGACCGTATATTTCAACGGGAAAGCGGTAATTTACCAGAACATGCTGACACATTCTCCCATAAAAGCCACGCTGAGGGCCCTCCCTGGAGTGGACAACGACCTGATCCTGTTTGCCGACAACCTGGGGGATATCCCCCCCAATACGGCGCTGATGGTGGTGTATGCGGGAGAAGAGAAGTATGACATCCGCGTCACCTCGGACCTCCAGACTAATGGGGTGGTGCGCTTCAAGCTAAAATCGCCCGCCAAATGATTCACCATTGGTGGATTTCGATTGTGGAGCACAAGACGCTCCTGGAATCCTCTTTCATTATCCTGCTGTACATCCTCGCGGTCATCACCGGGTTCAAGGTGATTACCCAAACCACACAGCCCGCCAAAGCCCTGGGCTACCTGATGCTGTTGTTTTTCCTGCCGGGGATAGGACTCCTGATCTATTTCGCCATCGGGGAAAACCGGAGGGTGAACAAGATTTACGACCGGAAGTTGTTCCATGATTTGCGGCGCTACGACAAGGTGAAAGAGCGGATCATAAAGGAGTCCTGGGAAAACTACGCCAGTAACGAAGCGGCCCTTTCTCAACATCATAATGTCATTCAACTCCTGCTGAAGGATACCCTGTCCCCCCTGACCATCCACAATAAAGTCCGCCTCCTGATCAACGGGGAAAACAAGTTTCCCGAGTTGATCGCCGCCCTCAAGGCGGCCACGCACCACATCCACATGGAGTATTACATCTACGAAAACGGGGTCATCGGGGATGAGATCAGGGCTATCCTGATGGAAAAAGCCCGTCAGGGCGTAGCGGTGCGTTTTGTGTATGACGACTTCGGGAGCAAGGACATCAAGCCTCGCTGGCTGAAAAAACTCAGGTCTTCCGGCGTGGAGGCCTTCCCTTTTTACCGGGTGCGCTTTTTTGCCAACCGCCTCAATTATAGGAACCACCGGAAGATCGTTATAGTGGATGGGTCCGTCGCTTACGTAGGGGGGATCAATGTATCCGATAAGTATTGCAATGACATCCCGAACAAGGTTTTCTGGAGGGACACCCACCTGGAAATCAAGGGGGGTGGGGTCTATTCGCTGCAATACCTGTTCCTCTCCGACTGGTCCTTTGCCAGCGGTCAGGACGTGGATTTCCACGAAAGCTTTTTTCCACCCAACGATGTCCCGGGCAAGACCCTGGTCCAGATCGCCAGCAGCGGGCCGGATTCCCTGAATCCCACGATCATGATGGCGACCGACTCGGTCATCCTGAACGCCCGGGATTATGTGTACATCACGACCCCTTACTTCATTCCCAACGAATCGGTGTACGACGCCATCCGCATCGCAGCCCTTGGCGGCCTGGATGTGCGTATGCTGGTCCCCTATCATTCGGATTCCTGGGTGGTGAACAAGGCCGCATCGGCTTATTACGAGGAGCTCCTGGACTCCGGGGTCAAGATATACCGGTATAAGAAAGGATTCGTCCACGCCAAGACCATGGTAGCCGACGACCTGGCCATGGTGGGTTCCGCCAACATGGACAACCGGAGCTTCGAGCTGAATTTCGAAACCAATGCCCTGGTGTATGACAAGCAGGTGGCCAGCGATTTGAAGGCGCAATTCCTGCTTGATATCGCGGATGGTGAGCTGCTGGACGCGGAGCGGTGGAAGCGACGCAGCAAGGCTACGCGCCTGGCGGAGTCGTTCGCGAGGCTGCTTTCGGGGGTCTTGTGAGCTCGCGGATCAGGTCGGCGTGGGCAGGCCATCCGGAGAGCAGCTCTTCCGCTTTCGCCAGCTCGAAATCGGCGAAGTCGAAACCGGGAGAGACGGTGCAGCCCACCAGGGAATAGCCTGCCAACATAGTCCGCGAGGCCCCTAACGATTCGTGATGTGTGGGCACTCCGGGACGCGAAGCGAACCAGCGACCAGCAGGCACGACTGCCTGAAAGGGCTCATTCAGGTCGGGACGGTTTCCAAGGGTCAAGGTGGTTAGGGCGCCTCCAGGTTCCAGGACGTAAATATGTAAAGGATCCCCCTGATAGAAATGCCATCCCTCATCCGATCGGATGCGATGGAACGCCGAGAATTGGCCCGTTTCCAACAAGAAATAAATGGTCGTGGCATAGGCCCGGTCCCCAAATTTTCCGGTTGCCCGATAGGTCTCGCGAAAGTAACCACCTTCAGGATGCGGCTGAAGGCCAAGGTCCCGGATTATTGAGCTCCGAGCCATGCCTGACGGTCCGTACTATCGGCATCGAAAGCATATTGCCCAGCCTCACCCAGGGTGACCTGTACGGTTCCGTGAACCCCCCGGTTAGAATACTCCACGCTAACGGTCTTGCCGGGAGCGGACGCCGAAAGGATGGTGGCAATATCCGTTGCGGAATGGACGGCCTGGCTGTCTATGGAAAGAATGGCATCTCCCACATCCAGGCCAGCCTGATAAATGGGCGTGCCCATTACCGTTCCCCTGTCCAGGACCACGTGTCCGTCCTGGTCGGTCCGATAGGAAACCTCTCCCCAACTGGGTTTACCAGTCGACTTGTTGGTCAATGTCAGGCCCTGTGTAGTATAATATGGCGTGCAATCGTCATGACGTGAACTATATACGTATTCGTCGAAAAAGTTCTTGGCATAGGCGGGCGTACTGACTTCGCCCAAGGCTGTTTCCAGGTCATGTACGTCGTACCAGTGGGCGGTTTTACCATAGTCTTTCCAAAGGGCCCGCATGTAATCATCGAGGGTTTTGTGAAAATCCTTGCGGAGGTGCATGTCCAGGATGAAGGCAATATTGGCCCCATAGGAGTAGTAGCTGAAGAAGGTATTGGCAAAATTGGATTTATCGACGGATACGCCCGCGTCTGTGAATACGGCTTGTTCGCTGGATTGGATGGGCGTGAAGTATTTTACGCCCGGGCTGTGGAGGAAGGCGTTCATATACCCGCTGATGAGTTGGAGTTCATCTTCCCGTGTTTTGAAGCCTGCCCGGGTCAGGAGCAGGTTGCCATAGTATTGGGTAAAGCCTTCGGCGACCCAAAGTTCCTGGCTCATGTCAGACTTGGTGAAATTAAAGGGCTCCAGGGAACGGGGACGGATCCGCTTCACGTTCCAGGAGTGGAAGAACTCGTGGGCCACGACGTCCAGGACCGTGGGGATTTGCGCGGCTCCGATTTTATCCATTTGGAGGGTGATGCAAGTGGAGTTCCGGTGTTCCATCCCGTCCCAGTTATCCCAACCGTTGGCGTCAAGGACAAAGGTATAGGTGCCGTAATCGTAGGTGGCATATTCTCCAAAAACCTTCTTTTCCTCGGCTACCAGTTTTTTAATATCGGCTACGAGTGTATTCCAGGTGTCGTCATCGGTATCGGCGTGCAGCGTGACGCGGAAGGTCATCACCTTGCCATCGGGATTGGTGTCGGTGAAGCTGGCGATGCGGAAGGCGGATAGCTCCGTGGGACAATCCATGAGGTATTGCAGGCCGGGTGCGGTGAAGGTATAGGGATCGTTGGTGGGAACGAGCTGGGTAGCTACCTGCCATTTCAACCCGTCGGGAATATGGAAGGCTACTTTGATGGGCGCTTTATCCAACCCTTCCACCCACATCATGGTACCGGGCATATTGAGGTGCGCATGCGTCCGGTCTATCCCGACGTAAGTCCCGTCTGTGCGGTCCCCGAAGAGGGTGTACCGAACGGTCACTTCCGGGCCGTGCTCCCGGATTTCGTAGACATCCCCGTCCACTTTGCGGATGTCCAGGGCTTTGCCGGACGCATCGCGGGCGGTGACGAAATAGACGTTTTTTCCAAATTCCGCCGTGGCATAACGGCCGGGGGATGAGCGGCTCATGCGGAAGGTCAGGGGACCCGCCGGGGCATTGTGGAGGTGGAGGACGATTTCCGCTTCGTGGTGCATATACCCCGGAAAGGAAATGGAATATAGGAGGCTTGTTTGAGCTGTGGCAGAGAAGCTGGCCGTAAAGATGAGGGCCAGTATGAGAGATCGCATCATGAAGTAAATCTATGGAATTTCCAAAAGTAGTCGTTAACAATTCGTGAAATCATCTAGTGTAAGGCTGCCAATCATCAAATTCATGGTCTAATCGAGGGGGATTAGTCCTAAATTTGTCCTTTTTATTTTTATCTATGAAGCGTATTTGGAAAACGATTTTGTGGGGATGCGTCATTGCGTGCTTTAGTGTTACGGTAAAGGCTCAGGATTCGGTTCCCGCTCAACCCTCAAAGGATGATTCCCTGAAGGGCTGGCACCTCCTCGATAAGGTAAAGGATGGCTTCTACGGCATTTCGTTGAACCAGGCCTACGAGGAATTGAAAATGACTGGGCGCAAATCCCAGACGGTAGTCGTGGCATTGATCGATTCCGGCATCGATACGACCCATGAGGACCTCAAGAGTGTGCTGTGGCACAATCCGGGAGAGATCCCCGGAAACGGAAAAGACGACGACCATAACGGCTACGTGGACGACGTGGAAGGCTGGAATTTCCTGGGAGGGAAGGATGGACGTTCCGTGACCAGGGACACCTATGAAGGAGACCGGGTATACCACCAGCTCAAGGTAAAATACGATAAAGAGGGTTCTCTCGACACGAGCACCGAAGAGAAGAAATGGGAGTATTCGGAATGGGTAATGGTCAAAGCCAGGATCGAATCCCAGGCCGCGGCCAG
>CAZJDB010000247.1:0-33255 GCA_964544695.1 uncultured Chitinophagaceae bacterium | reverse complement strand
TCCGTTCACGGGTTGCACGAACTGAGGCGCGGAGGCCTTGTAGCAAATGGTGAACACGCTGCATCCCACGTTCGGATCCGAAATGGGCCGTGTATATCCCATGTCGGTATAGTTATATGCGGTAAAGCAGAGTCGGTAAGTGCCCTCCGGTAGCTTGTAATTCAGCCCGTCGCGGAGATCGTTCATGGATATATCCTGGAAGACCAGGTTGTTCTGCGTGAAATTTCCGAAGGCCTGTTCCAGCAGGTCATTACTCAGCGTAATGGGAGCACCCGGGAGGAGATTTATGGGCTGGGAAGGCTGATAGGACGTGCTCAGGGTAATGGTAAAAGGGGAGGGAGACAAGCGCTGAAGCACTCCCATTAGCTTGATGGGCAAGGGCGCGCCTGTGGGATTCCCCCCGCTTACTATGACCAGAACGCGACCGCCCGTCATCGAGGACAGCATCTGGTCGAAGAAGGGACTGACGGGTGGAATCACCGTCGTGCGGATGGTCACGGGATAAGGTCCCTGGGCCCGGGCAGCGCCGAACGATAACAGCAGGAAGACCAGTATCAGTATGTTCTTATTCATCGGCACTAGCATTAAAATGAATAATTATAAGTCAGGCCTCCCGCTATATTGGTCGTGCTGACCGCATAGGGTACCTTTTGCTGCAGGTTCACATAATTGCTCGTGGGCGGTGTGGTAACCACGTTGAAATAAGCGGAGAAGCTATGGCGCTTCAACAATGTATAATGGACATTCACGGACCCCGTAATGTTGTTGCTTACGGGGGAAAGCGTATAGTGATTCAGCAGGTATCCCGCGCTCAGCTGGAATCCCAGGTTTTTACCTTTCAACAATTGCGCGCCACCCCCTGCATTGAACCCGTACGAGCTATAGACATTCGTGTCCTGGGCGAAGCGGTTGTACATTACGCTGCCATTGAGGTTCCAGGATTTTTTGGTAAACGCGCAATTATAAGCGATCAACCCCGTGAGCGTATTGCTGTTATCCGTCGGACTGGTAAAGGGGTTGTTGTCCTGGAGTAGCGACCACGTTGCGGTGAAGCTCAGGTTACTCAGCGCGGCAGCGGACCCGAAGTTGAACCCTGGAGTCACCGAGATGTTATACACCTGCTCATCCTGACGCACCGTATCCGATATATGCGCCGTCCCGTCAGCCTGGTCGATGTTTACGGTGGACAGGGCCACGCTCAGGTTGGCATGGGTACTCAGCATGGCACCCATATTGAAGGAAGCCGTGAGGGTATTGAGTTTGCTTTCCTCTTTTCCCGAAATGCCCGATTCCTGGTCGTTGACGTTGGCATTCAGGTTGACCTTTCCTTTGTCCAGGACGAGACCTCCATTCCACTGAAAGGTCTGTACGTCATTGAGCATATAGGGAATACCCAAAGACATGTAATCGGGGGCTACTCTCCGATAACCCAGGGTGGTGTTGAAGGATTTGAGAAAAAAGGATAAAAGGGTCTGGCCCGAAAAACTGACGACCGTACTGTTTCGGTAATCGATGAGGTGAGAAGCGAGCTTGTCGAATGCATTGGTCAGGGTATCCGCACTGACCTTAGCCGCGGCCAGATCCTGGGTCAGGGCGCTGGCGGCCACGTCTCCAGTCCAGATGATTTTATGTTTGAGGAAGCTCAGTTTGAAAGAAGCCCCAAGTACAGAATTCTCCTGGGGGCGCAGGACTGCGGTATCGTTGAGGAGCCTTATGGACCCGCTGTCGTCGCGGGCGTGGAAATACATCAGGTCGAGGTGATTGGCCTCGGTGCCTATGCCGATTTTGACACCATACCCTATCCGCCCATATTGAGGTTGGGCCAGATGCCCCGAGGTAGTGTCTTCGTTGATCGCCTTATTGAGGCTTCCGTAAAACGCCGCGAAGCGAAACAGGCCGGGCGTCAATTCCAGGCCTACCCCCAGAAAACTTTGTCCTCCGAACACGAGGGGGGACATGTTGATCGTCCGGTAACCCAGGTCGAGCTTGATCCACTTATACGTAGGGCTGATCCCGAACTGGGCGAAGGGGGTGGTATAGCTGGTGCTGTACTGCGTCAGGACAAAGGAGAAAGGGAAAGAAAAACCATACACCGATGGGGTGAAATTGGCATACACGTTCCACGCAAAAGGGGGCTGGGTATACAAGTTCTCCGTGGAATGGTAAAAGCTAACCCCTCCCCCCACATTTCCCGAAATGGTGAAGGGTTTGGCCTTGCCAATTTTACTGATATCCTGGGCATACAGGCTTGCGGCCAGGAAAACGGCGATCATGGTAAGCAACAACCGTCCCATGCTAATAATAGCTGAAGCCTATATCGACGAACCCATCGATGTAATTCTGATAGTCGGATAGGTTTGCCGGAAAGGCAGGGGTGTTGGAAGAGGCGGTGTACTCATACAAAAATGTTACCGGCCCCTCCGTAAGCGGCAGGAAATTGGCCTGATCGCTTCGCTGCATGGTAAAGAAATCCTCCCCACCCCCCTGCGACGGGGTGTAATTGGTGGGGACCATGTAGACGCCGATGACGTAAGTATGGTTTCCCGAAATGGACACCTGGGCATTGACCGAGGTCAGGTCGTAATAGGCAAATCCCGTCGGGCTTGTAATCTTGATGTTTTCCTGGGCCAGGACCGCCTGGCTGACGCCGTCCCAAAGGGTTACCGTATAGATATAGCCCGTATCCGGCAAGCGGATGCCTATTTCATAGATCGTCCCCCCTTCCGACACCGTAAAGCTGTACCCGATCTCAGCGGGCATACCTACGGGTTGGGGAGTTATGGAGAGGGTATCCCCTTCTTTCGTCAGGTACTGATCGATGGGGTTGATCATGAACAACTGACGGGGTGGATTTTTACCATTCTTGGTGCACGTGGTCGATTGCATCAAGGCCATCAAAGGCAGGAGGAGCCAGAGGATTGTACGCTTCATGGTGCAGAAGGTTAAGCCTCTAAACTATTCTCCGGCATTTACATTGTCATACCCCGGTCCACATCCGGCGAGTTTCACTGTGTAGATGGCGGCGCGCCGCCCCGCGACTCATGGCGCAGCCGACTCGCGCCGCCCCAGCCAGACAAGCGCATTCAGGATAAGTTTGTCCTGGGACGGACTCCCGAAGGTGTGCGAAAGCGTCGCATTGGTATGGCCTTCATAGTCCATGTCATTATGCCCGAAATTGAAATAGATCATCCGGTAACGGCGGTTCGTCCATACGATAGGGTAATACCCGCTGTGCCAAATCTCATTGAGCTTTGGCCCCGTACCCAGGGGGAAGCTACTGGAGTCGATGGAGGCCAGGATGTCGATGTCCGGGTCTTTCCGCAAATCCTCCGACCATCGGTACCATTCGCTGGGCTGGGTTTTAATCGTATCTGGCAGACCCCGCGTCGCCGGATGATGATGGTCTTCGATACGAAGTGTGGCAGAAGTCGGTCTCCACGTATTGCTTACCCACGAACCCGAACCCAGGAATTCGTGGTGGTACCAATTCCAGTTATCCGGGAAATCCGAAGGCGTCAGGGCGAAGCCCGCAAAGTGGAAACCCATCCAGCCACCTCCCTTTTTCATATACCTTTCAAAGGCGGCGCGTTGGGCCGGGGAATCCGGGCGCGTATCCAGGAAAAGGACGACCTGGTAATGGGACAGGAAGGTATCGTTGAGGTTGTTCCAGTTGCTCGTTGAGTCATACGTAAATCCATACTGGGCCGCCATTTGAGGGAACCAGCGGTTGGCGTCGTGGACGAAACTGACGTGGGCCAGGTCGTCACGGCCCGTAAAGAAGGCAATCACGTGAAAGATGATTATTTTTTTCATACAGTAGATTTCGGTAGAAACCACCCAGCGCCGGGAGCGGTCGACACCCGAACCCCATCACCGGGCGAAAAATTACAATCCCGCACATTCACCGTAAGCAGACCCTTGGCCGTTTGCACGGCGACATCGTAGGAATCTCCCAGAAAGGAAATGCGCCCCACGGTACCCTCGATGCCCTGATCTGTAAACCGGAGATCCGAGGGCCGGATGAACAAGTCCCCGGGCAAGAGATTGTAGCTGCCCAGCAGTCCTCCGGTATATTCATCCACGGGCTTCCGGTATACTTCGGCGGGAGGACCCGTTTGAATGATGCCCCCCTCCCGCAGCACCATAATCTCATCCGCCCATCCAAGGGTGTCATGGGGATCATGTGACACCAGCAATATAGTAATACCCATCTCCTCCTCGAGTTCCGCGACCACGCTGCGGAGTATTGCCGTATGGATCAAATCCAGGTTGGAGTAAGGTTCGTCCAGTAATAAAAGGCGGGGGCGCCCGATGAGGAGCCGGGCCAATGCGATCCTTTGTTTTTCGCCCCCTGAAAGCTGATCGGTGCGGCGCTTCAGCAGGTCCGTTATCCGGCAGACCTCGAAGATCCTGGAAGCGTCCCCGATCTCATTGGCATAGGAAAGAACCTCTTCCACGCGGTAGTTGTTGCGCAATTCGAAATGCTGGGAAAGGTAGGCAATCCCCGGATGCCCTGCAATCAGGTGTTCGTCAGGGCCCAAAACACGACGGCCCTGAAAGCGAACACTTCCCGAATCCGGCTGATGGAAACCCGCGATGATCTTCAACAGGGTGCTTTTCCCCGACCCCGAAGCCCCCACGAGGGCCAGGCGTTGACGCTCCTCCTGGGTAAAGTCTATTCCATTCACCGAAACTTCTAAAAATGCCATGCGGCATCAAAGATACTTTTTTCCCCGGCCGCAGGGAAGCGGGCTGCGGCCCCCGGGGTGTCAATTGCACTTGCCCAAGTAATCGGCATTTTCGAGGGCGCCCCAGTAGGGTTTCAGGATGGAGCTCGTATCCTGGCCGGCAAAAAGGTCCCTGGCCTTTTCAAAGACGGGCTTGGCTTTGTCCGGCCCTCCCCCATAAGCTTTCGGCTTGTTGAAGATGGGAATCGCCTGCAGCAAATAGACCCTGGGATTGTTCGGGTTTACTTTTTTGGCTTTGTCCAGGTCCTCGTTCATTTTCTTCAGGTAGGTTTGCCACCGGTTCCTGGGATCCACTGAAAAACGCGCATAGGCCAGATAGGCGCCCAGGACAAGGCTTTCGTCCGAAGCAGCATTCAATGCATTCATTTTTGCCACAAAACTATCCGCTTCGTCCAGGAGTGCGTCTTTACGTTTGGGGTCGGTTTCCTGGAGGGAAACGTAGGCCTTTGCGTAAGCCGCATAATAATTCGCCGCCCATTCCTGATTCCAGCGCGTAGCGATGAGAGCGAAGCGATTGGCTGCGTCCATCCAGGCGCCCATGTCGTGCGCTGCGGTAAACCGCGTGTACGTTTCCTGCAGGGACCCTTCAAGGGTTTGGGCTTCCGCAGGGGCAAGGAACAGCGTGCCCAGAATAAATGTCATGATCTTTTTCATAAAAGGATGTTTAATTGGTTTATAAATCGTCTTTCTTAAAAGCCGTAAGGGACAAATACACGCCAAACAAGATGGACCTGTATTGCGGAGGCACGATGGGCGACTTCTCTTCCCCGTCCGTTGAATACCGGTACCCCAGCACATTCCGGTAATTCGTGAGGTCGTCCACGTTCACATAAAATGCCGCGAAGACTTTTCGGAAAGTCGCCAGGTAGCTGATCTTGAAAGAGGCGTTTTGGTAAGCCGGAGACCGGTCGGACAGGAAAGCGGCCCCGGGATTATAATAAGGACGACCACTTGAGAAATTATAACCCGCGGAAGCAAACACATGCCCGTTAGCAGAAAGGAATTTCAGGATAAGGTTCAGGTTGTGCCTCGAAACAAAATCGGGGGTCGCCTCCACCGGGTAATTCTGGTACAGCCTCCGCGTGTCCACGTAACTATAGGTAATCCAGTAGTCCAGTAAGGGAATGCTGGCCTTGTCCCTCCAGAAGACGTCGATACCTCTGGCGTATCCGTATCCGGAATTATCCACGGTTCCAAAGTCCGTCCGGTAGGGGTTGGGTGTATAGGGCACACCTTGTTCCCGGACCAGGCGGCTGTATTTTTTGTAATACGCTTCCAACCGAAAGGACCGGTTTTCGCGGATCCATTCATAATTGATCAGATAGTGAATGGCCTGCTGAAATGCAGGGCGGTACCCAAACATCAGGTATTGAGTGGGTGCTTCCTGGTAAAACAATCCCCCAGCCAGTCCTACCTGGCCATACGGACTGGTCTTCAGGGCAAGGGCCAGCCGGGGTGCCGCGTCCCCGGTGCCCAGGAGTCCGCTGTATTCGGCTCTCAGGCCGGGCTTTATTGCAAACCAGCGCACAGGGCGGAATTCGGCTTCAACGTATCCGGCTCCCAGGGTTTCCGCAAAGGCCCCTTCCACGGTATCGAACTGTTCCTGATAGTTGAAATGCTGTACCTCCGCACCCATGGTCAGGCGGAATCCCTTTCCCTGGTAGGTGCTTTCCGCGCGGCCTTGTACCCTTCTGTCCTGCCGGATGAAAGTAGTGTCGTTCCACAGTATGTGGTCTTCATTATCGCTGTATCCAAGTGCGGTAAAGAGTTTCCACCTTTCCGTCAGGCGATAGGTCCAGCTATTGTTCATGGAAAAGTTCTCGTTGTGCAGGTCATAGCGCACGTCCATTCCATAGTCATCCGGGTCGGGGACGGCTGCCCCGGTATGACTGGTACTGTAGTTCAGGCTGATCTTGTAGATACCCTTGTCTCCCTTCGAGGTCCAGCGCGTGGACAGTCCTTCGGATGTGGGTTTATCGAAAAAGTCCTCATTCGTGCCGGACAGTGAGTAATAGGGTCCAAAGTCCATTAGGTTCAGCGTATATTCCAGGCCATTGTTTTCCATTCGTTGCGCCCCGGACAAGATGATCCCGGCAACATTAAAAGAGCCCGATAGGGTGGACTTCTCAGGCAAGTCCGTCGTTTGCAGGTCGAGCACCGAGGACAGGGCTTGACCGTAGCGCGCCGAATACCCTCCCGTACTGAAGGATGTCCCTTTCAGTTGAAAGGAATTGAAGCGGCTTCGCTGGCCTACGCCCGGCACGTCGCTAAAGAACGGGTTTTGCACCGTCGTGCCGTCCACCACGACCACCGTTTCGGTGGCGTCCCCTCCCCTCACGAAAAGTCCCGTTTCATCTCCCCCGTTGCGCTGTACGCCCGGCAGATTTTGAATGGCCCCTACTATATCACCCGTAGAGCTCGCGTTGGACATCAGGTCCACGGGCTTCAGGATGGTCAGCAAGCGGTCGTCCGTCGCCTCGATGGTCCCTGCCGTGATCACGACCTCCCCCAGTTGCCTGGGGACGTTCTGCATCACGAGATGCAGGGTATCCGGATTCCCTGTCAAGATATATTCCAGGGGGACAAAGCCAACCGCAGTGACTTCCAATATTCCCTTCCCCGAGGTTTGGAAAGAAAAGTAACCCGTGGAGTCGGTCGTGCCACCGTCCAGGGAATTCTTTACCGATACCGAAGCATAGGCCACCGGGCGCCCGTGCCCGTCACTGACGCGGCCCTTCAGCGTCACCTGACCCCGGGCGGTGCCGATGGCCAGGCCGGCTAGCAGTAGTGTGATAAATTTGCTTCTCATAATTAATATAGTTTGCGTTGCAGACCAAATATGGCCAAAAAAAAGTTTTCACAAATGCAGATACTTCTTTATATCCTCTACGTATTTTTCAAAAGCCTTCTTTCCCTTCGGGGTCAGTTTGCAAAGGGTATGCGGATAGTTGTTCTTGAAGGTCTTGATCACCTCGATGTACCCCGCCTCGTGGAGCTTTTTGATCTGATGACTCAGGTTTCCCTGGGTGGTTTGGGTAATTTCCATCAGGTTATTGAAGTCCGATTGCTTTATCTTGACCAGGGTAGAGACGATCGCAAGGCGCACGGGCGTATTCAGTACGGGATCCAATTCGTTATACATGACCCCTCAGGATTTAGTATTTTTCAACAAATATCCCGGCACGAGATACCCCAGCACGAAGCCGAAAGATTGGAGCAAGGGGTACCACTTTCCCGGCACAAATACAGTACTCAACATCAGGATCAGGAACAAAACGCCCCCCAGCAACAGAGGTCTGAAGCGCATGACCAACCCCGATACGAGGGTACCGATCCCCGCTATTAGCATCGTATACCTGAAAGGCAGCGTTCCCTCGTAGACATTCACCACCACCACGAGGATGAAAGCGATCCCCAGGACAAGCCACAGCCTGGCCAGGTAAAACACGAGGTAGGTCTCCACCGTCCTTGAAAGGCGCCTGTAAAAGGGAATCGTAACCCCGATCCCGATCAGCGCGGCTAGAGGAAAGGGTAGGAAAAAGGCGCGGAAGGAAGTACATTCCTTCAGGAGAAAAAAAAACACGCTCGCACTCGCAATCAACCATCCCCACAAGAGATAAACGAAGCTGTGCTCGCGTAGATTTTCCTTTGTCCTGGCGATGACGCTCGCAATCAGTTGCAGGCTCTCGGCGGGGTCTAAATTTTTTTCTGCGGTATCCATATTCATGCATTTACATGATAAAACTAATATAGTTTGCAATGCAAACCAAATATTTCTCCAAGTAGTTGTATCTTAAGACTATGGAAAACTACAGCGTCGTTCTCATGATCCTGGCCATTATGATTGGCCTTTCTGCTTTTTCGGACAAGCTCAAACTACCCACCCCGGTCTTGTTGATCAGCGCGGGCATCATCATAGGGTTTATCCCCTCGATGCCCGAAGTACAGTTGGACCCGCAAATCATTTTCCTGATCTTCCTTCCCCCTTTGCTGTTCGAGGCAGCATTCCATATTTCGTGGCCTGATTTCAGGACGCACCTCAACACGATCAGCACCCTTGCCTTTTCCCTCGTATTCCTGACCACCTCGGGCATAGCCGTGGTGGCGCATTATGTGATCCCGGGGATGACGTGGCCCCTGTCCTTTGTCCTGGGAGCCATGCTCGCCGCGACCGACGCGGTGGCGGCCATGAGCGTCACCAAGGACCTGCACCTGCCCCATAAGACGACGACCATACTGGAAGGGGAAAGCCTCATCAACGATTCTTCATCGTTGGTGGCATACAATTTTGGAATCGCCGCCATTGCGGGGGTCTCCTTCGTCTTTTGGAAAGCGGGGCTCCAATTCGTATATGTCCTGGCAGGTGGCTTCGTGGTGGGATGGGTCATGGGGAAGGTGCTCGTATACCTGATGCAGACCCTTAGAAACAATCGCGAAGCCGTTATCGCCTTTATGCTCCTTACCCCTTTCGTGACCTACCTGTTGGCGGAAGCGGTAAAGGTTTCGCCCGTCATTGCCGTAGTGATCCTGGGTCTTTTCGTTTCGAGGTTCACCAAAAAAGTCGATGCGCCTGAGATCAAGGCCCAATCCAAAGCATTCTGGGACATCATTATCTATTTGCTCAACGGGTTGATCTTTATCCTGATGGGGTTGGAATTCCCCTATGTAGTGCGTCACCTTCACACGACGCATCTCCTATTGTATACGGGATACGCCCTGCTCATCACCGTGGTGGCGATCGGGATAAGAATGGCCAGGGTATTCCTTCAAAGGGTAAATCTTGCGCGTGCCTTCCGGAAACACCCGGGACGGGTCAGCGAAGATGCCCTGCTGGATGTAAAAACATGCCTGATCATCAGTTGGTCCGGCATGAGGGGAATCGTATCCCTGGCGGTAGCGTTGGGCCTGCCCCTGGCCCTGCCCGAACGTAATGCAATGATATACATCACCGTAACGGTCGTGCTCTTTACCCTCTTCGGACAGGGGCTTACCCTACCCTGGCTGGTCAGGGTCCTGAAATATCGTTCACCGACTTAATTGACAGATTGCCCCATAGGTACTTACGAGTTGGCTGCCTGGGGGAGAGCCTATAATTTAGTACCATGAGAAAGCTGCTCTTTTTGACCCTTATCAGCCTTTGTAGCACCCTATCCGCCTTTTCCCAGGGAAGGATTCGTGGATCCGTGCGGGGTGTCCTCGTGGATACTTCGGCAAAGACGCCCCTTTATGAAGCCACGGTTTCAGTTACCCTTGTATCCGATACGACCGAACAGGAATTCGCGGTATCGGATAAAAAGGGGGCTTTTACTTTTACTTCCCTGCCTCAGGGCCAATACCGCCTCCTGATCACCTTCGAGGGATACCTTCATATCAGTAAGACGTTCACGATTTCCAACGATAAAAAAGATGTCGACTTCGGGACCCTGAATATGCGTCCGAAATCGGACCTGCTGCCCGAGGTCTTCATCCAAAGCCCACCCATGCGGATCAAGGGAGATACTACGGAATACAGGGCGGATCAGTTCGCTACCAAACCCAACGCCTTCGTGGAAGACCAGCTAAAGAAAATGCCCGGGTTCGAGGTGGATGCCAGTGGCAACATATCGCACGCGGGGGAAACCATTACGCGGGTATTGGTCAACGGGCATCGTTTTTTCAATGACGATCCCAAGCTGGCCTCCCGAAATATCCCACCGGAGATGGTGGATAAATACCAGGTGTTCGATGACCTGGACGACCAAAGCAAGTTTACCGGGATAGACGACGGGAACCGGGTGAAGACACTCAACATCATCACCAAGAAAAACAAGAAACCCAGCTATTTCGGGAGGGCCATCGCCGGCATCGGGACGGACCAGACGTATGATGAAAGTTTCAATTTCCACCGCTTCGATAACGACCAGCAATTCTCGGCCTTAGGCGAAGGAAACGATATTAACAAGCAAAACTTCACGATCCAGGATATCCTGGGTTCCTCGGGCAGCCGCAGGGGTGGAGGCGGCCCTGCGGCTGCCACCAACCAAAGCAGCCCTGGCATCACCACCGTTTGGGCGGGAGGCGCCAATTACCACGACTTCTGGGGACCTAAGCTCGAAGCGACCGGCAGCTACTTCTACAACTTCACGCACGTAGTCAGCAACCAGGAGAGCCTTACTGAGAAGTTCTTTCCCAACAACGGGGACAGCGCGAACAACGCAACCGACACCTCCCAGTCGATTTCACGGACGACCAACCAGCGCATTTATTTCAACCTGGAGGGAAAGCTGGATACCAACAATGCCTTCGTGTTCCGGCCCAATGTGACCTTCCAGTCCACGTCTCCGAATTCGAACTCCGTAACGAATACGGTGGACCAAAACGATTCTGCCATCAGCCATTCCGTCGGATATTCGTCAAGTACCAGTTCCGGGTGGAACATCAACGGATCGAACCTGACCTTTCGCCACAAATTCAAAAAAGCATACCGGACCCTTACCCTGGACCTGACAGGCACCGTCAACGTGAATAGCGGGAACGGATTCTATAATTCCCAAAATAACTTTTACAAGCTGGATTCCTTACAAAATATCAACCAGCATTACAACGATTCCCTGCACTCCTACTCCATCAATCCGACCCTGAACTATACCGAGCCCGTCGGCAAACACACCTACTTGTTGCTGACGTACGGGTACAGCTACAACAGCAGCAAGACGGTCAACAATACGTACGATTACGACGACATCATCCAAAAGTATTCCACCTTCGACAGCTTGTTCAGCAATTCCTATAAATTCACCTCCAATTCAAACCGCATTTCGGCCACTTTCCGGATCGCGAATTCAAAGCTGAACCTCAACTTCGGTTCAGGTATCCAGTTCATGAATTACAATAGTTTCAATGTCACCAAGGATATCGATGTAAACAAGGACTACACGAACATCACCCCTACGGTGAACCTCAACTATTCCTTCAACAGCAACCAACGGCTGCGCTTTTTCTACCAGGGGCGAACGGGGAACCCATCCGCGAGCCAGCTCCAGCCCCTAACGACGACCAGCGACGACATCAATTTCACGACCGGGAACCCGGAACTGAAACCCCAGTTCACGCACAGTATCCGCGTTCTTTTCTCGTCCTTCAACCCGGTCAACAACCACGTGATGTTCGCAACCCTGAACGCCAGTACGACCGTGAACGACATCCAGAGCGAGATCATCCCCACGGCCAAGGGCGGGGACAGCACCACGTATACCAACCTGAACGGCACCTACAACGTCGCGGGATACTTCAACTACGGCTGGGCCCTCAAGCATCCTAAGTCCAACCTAAACCTGACCACGAACGTCAACTATTCCCAGAGTCAGAATCTGATCTATTCCAATACGACCTCGGCGTTCCAGCACGATTTCACATACATCACCTCCTTTACCGAAAAGGTCTATTGGACCACCAACATCAAGAAGAACTTCGACATGAATTTCAGTTCCAACAGTACTTATACCATCAACCGGAACACCCTGAGTACCTCTTCAAACCTGAATGCCTTCTCCGAAGTGTTCAATGCCGAATTCACCGCCTATACCAACAGCGGCTGGCTCATCGCCGCCACCCTGAACTATACCCTGGCTGCCAACAATACGCCAGGGTATAATGAAAGCGTGCCTCTCCTGACACCCAGCATTGCAAAGGAATTGTTCAAGAAGAAAAACGGGGAAATCCGCTTTACCGTTTTCGACCTGCTCCATCAGAACACCTCCGTGAGCAAGTCGGTCAGCCTGAACCAGGTCCAGGATAGCCGCACCACGACTTTGCAGCAGTACGCCATGCTCACGTTCACGTATAACCTCAATAACTTCAGGCAGAATACGCCGCAAAGGGGAAGGAACGGGCAAAATCCCGGCGGCGGTCGCCGGGGCGGAGGCGGCGGCGGTGGAGGATTCGGGGGCGGAGGAGGCGGTGGCGGCCGTCGGGGCGGCTAAACGGGGACGATAGCGGCCGTTCGGGCAATGGATAAACTCCTTATTTTTGCGGTGCAAAACCTATTCCCAAAATGCCTGATTTTGACCTGAAGAAGATTAAAGCAACCATCCAACACAACAATGAAAAATACGCCCGGGCCTTCCTCAAAGGCGATGCAACGGGCTTCATAGAGCTCCACCACAGCAGGAGCATCAGCATGCCTCCCAATGAGGGAGTAAAGGATTCCCGGGAGATGGGGGAATTCATCCGGACCATACCCGCCAAGGGCATTAAAAGCTACGCCCTCCAGGCCCTGGAGGTATTTGGCGGCCCCGGGGAGGTGATCGAACGGGGTACGTACGAAGTGGGGGATGGCGTCCATACCATTGACCATGGAAAATTCATTGCCATCTGGAAACAAGAAAAGGGGCGCTGGAAGATCTACCGGAGCATCTGGAATTCGGATAGCGTGCAGTGACGCGCCGTTGGCGCGTCGCGCCAACGATCACTCGGCGTGCAGACTCTTTACAGGGCTCACAGAAGCCGCCCTGAACGCTTGTATGCTCACCGTCAGTATCGCAATGCCGATCCCCAACAACCCTGCGACTCCGAATACCCACCATTCCAGGGTTGCCCTGTAGGCGAAGTTCTGGAGCCATTGGTGCATGAAATACCAGGACACGGGGCAGGCGATTAGGATCGCCACCAGCACCAGGCGGATAAAATCGCGGGAGACCAGGGTAACGATTTGGGGTACCGAAGCCCCCAGCACCTTTCGGATGCCGATCTCTTTGGTCCTTTGTTCGATGCTGAAGGCGGTCAGGCCGAATAACCCCAGGCAGGCGATCAGGATAGCCAAAACGGTCAGGTACAGGAATATGGTATTGAAACGTTCTTCTGATTGATAGAGGTGTGCGAAAGTTTGGTCCAGGAAACTATATTGGAAAGGGTATTCGGAGGTAATCGAAGTCCAGGCATTTTGCATCCGGGCGATCGTTTCCCGTACATTGCCAGGCCCGATTTTGAGGGTGATATTGTCGCCCCAGTTGGGAACCAGTTTGAAGGCAAAGGGTTTGATCTCATTGTGAAAAGAGGCGAAATGGAAATCCCTGGTAACACCGACGACCTTCACGTAATACACGGTGTCATTGTTTTTGTCATAGGCCAGGAGCTGATCTATGGGCGATCCATGTATCCCCAAATCCCTGGCGGCCTTTTCATTGATAATGATCCCCCCGATGATCCGTTCCGTCCCGCCCTTCACATCCTCATTCATCGTGTCCGATGGAAAATCGGGTGAAAAGTTCCGCCCCGAGGCTATGGAAATGTCCAGCACCTTGAGGTAGTCGTAACCCACGTTAAGGAAATTGATAAGCTGGCTGTTTTTCGAACCCTTGAGATTAAGGTCCATAGTCCAGTTCAGCCCTCCCACCACCCCGTTGGAGGTAGCCGCGTCCGTTACACCTGGTATTGACCTTAGCCGGTCTTGCAGGGCCACTTTTTGGGAATAGGACAGGGTCGCCGTATTGTCCAGGATCACGACCTGGTCTTTATTCAGTCCCAAACGCGCGTCGCGGATATAGTTCACCTGCCGGATGATGATCAGGGTACCCGCGATGAGGGCAACCGAAATGCTGAATTGCAGGACAACCAGGGCCCGTCTCAGGTTGAAGGTGCCCTTTCCGGATGCGCCCCTCAGACCCTTCAACACCAGTACGGGCTTGAAGCTGGACAGGAACAAGGCGGGATACAGGCCTGAGATGAGTCCAAGCAGCAGGACGGACACGAGGAGGCCACCCAACAGGAGGGGATCCGATAAAGAGGTGAGAGAAAGAGCCTTCCCGGTCAGGTGGTTGATATAGGGTAGGAGAAAAAGGGTCAGGATCAAGGCGGCCCCCATGGAAAGTGAAGCGGTCAGCAGTGATTCCACAAGGAATTGCTTCACGAGGGAGGAGCGGAAGGCGCCTGCCGCTTTCCTCACCCCGATTTCCTTGGCCCTGAGCGCGGACTTGGCGGTAGCCAGGTTCACATAGTTGATGCAGGCCACCAGCATGACAAATATGCCAATGATGGAAAATACGTATACATACAGCCGGTCGCCGTTGGGCTCGATTTCCCATTTCAGGTGGGAATCCAGGTGGATGCCCGTCAAGGGCTGAATATAGAATATATTGTGCCCCTCCTTGTCGTGCTCTTTATATAAAGCCTGAACCTTGGCCGTCATGCCGGACAGGTTTACCCGGGGAGCAAACTTCACGTAGGTATAGAAATTATACCAACCCCAGTTTTGGTCTATATCGCCGCTGAACTTCTTCGTTGAAATCAGGAAATCGAAATGGAAATGGGCATGCTCGGGAACATCCTTCACCACCCCACTGACCATCAGGTCGCCTGGACCTTCCACGTGGATGGTCTTTCCCATGGGATCCGCGGAACCAAAGTATTTCCGGGCCATGTCTTCGGTCAGCACGATGGAGTTCAAATGCTGGAAGGCCGATTTTGCATTCCCCTCAATGAAGGGAAAGGTGAATACATCGAAAAAGCTGCTGTCCACGCGGAAAAGCCGGTCTTCCATAAAGTGCTTATCCTGGTATTGCAGCAAATACTTTCCTCCCCAACCCGGGAAAACGCGGGTGACGTACTCCACCCCGGGGACCTCACTTTGCAGGGCTGGGGCAAGTCCTGGCGGAGTCGTGGCGTCGGGCAGACGGGTGCCGTCGTCATTGACAAAGTCCTTGGCTACCCGGTAAACGCGGTCCGAATCCTGATTGAAGCGATCGTACGATAGTTCATCGCGGATGAAAAGCACGATCATCAGGCTGCAGGCCATTCCACAGGCCAGGCCGAAAATATTGATGAAGGAAACGCCTTTATGCCGGGCGAAGTTCCGGAAGGCGATCTTGAGGTTGTTTCTGAACATATCCTCCCGGCTTCAAAGGAGATGCCAAGACCACAAGCACTTGCAGTCCATTGGGTTGTACCTCCACGAGGATGCCAGGTCGTCCGTTTTCGACACAACTCCTGTACGCGTGCGGCCGTCCTAACATTTTAACAAAAAAAATAATTTAAGTCATTGTATATTTTTGGAATAAACCTCAACCAAAATGCTTCGCTTTACCCTAATCACAACCATCCTGGCATTGCCATTTTGCGCCCTTGCTCAAGACACCACCTTGCACCACAAACTCAGAAACTTGGGATCCGAATTGTATTTCCATATCGGAGGGGAAGTCGCCAATTTCCCGGGTATTAACGGATCCCTGCGACAGGCCGGCCCTTACCGCATGCCTGCCCTCTTCGTTGAGGGCGGATTCGGGCTGGCCATAAGGTATCGCCAGTTCCTGCTAGGCGTCGATGAAGGCCTCCTGGGCGGTTCGAATCCCTCCATTGCCGCCACCGGATTCTATGACCGCTTCTACCTCTCCACGAACCTCATTCACATCGGCAATTGCATCCTTAGCCCTCAACTGGGTTATCTATACCGGATACTGACGGTGCGCATCCCCAAGTTTACAGGCGCCACCAATTTCGAAGACGCGTTGAACACCGGCGCCAATTCGCTCCAGTTAAACCATGTCTCGGATTTGCTGGACGTGGGGGTAGAGCTGAAAATAAAAGGCGCCAAACCAAACCAGGTCCTGCCTGTGGTCAGGGCAGGCTACCGGTATGGATTGGAGGACGCACAATGGACCGTCAGCAATAGTACGGTTACGGATGGCCCCAGGGACCGGGGGAGTAATGTTTACATGGAACTGCTCCTTGGATTTGGGTACTAAGGGCTATCTTAGTACAAATGAAGATCGCGACCTATAACGTAAACGGCATCAGTGCGCGCTTGCCCGTCCTGCTGCGCTGGCTCGCCGAGACCCAGCCGGACGTCGCCTGCCTCCAGGAGCTGAAAGCCCCCCAGGAAAAATTTCCCGAACAGGCCATCACCGAGGCCGGGTACTCCGCCTTGTGGCACGGACAAAAGAGCTGGAATGGCGTTGCCATCCTTTCGCGGATCGGAAAACCGGTGGAGGTGCGCCGCGCACTTCCCGGCGACCCTGAGGACATCCATAGCCGCTATATCGAAGCTACATTGGACGGCATTACGATAGGCTGCCTGTATCTCCCGAACGGGAACCCCGCGCCCGGTCCCAAGTTAGACTACAAATTGGCCTGGTTCCAGCGGCTGACGAAGCATGCAGCGGACCTGATCGCAAAAGGCGCCCCGGTGGTCCTGACAGGCGACTATAACGTGATGCCCACCGAATTGGACGTCTATAAACCTGAAAACTGGGTGAACGACGCCCTGTTCCTGCCGGAAGTACGCGAAGCATTCAAGACCCTGGTGGCCCAGGGATGGACCGATGCTGTCCGTCATCTCCACCCGGATGAAAAGATCTATACCTTTTGGGATTATTTCCGCAATGCATTCGGGCGAAATGCCGGTTTGCGTATCGATCACTTCCTCCTGAGCCCCTCCATTGCCGGCCGCCTCAAGGCTGCCGGTGTCGACCGCGACGTACGGGGTTGGGAAAAATCAAGCGACCATGCCCCAGTCTGGATCGAAATGTAAAGTCATCATTACCGGGGCCACCGGTATGGTGGGAGAAGGCGTGCTTTTAACGTGCCTGGAAAGCCCGGAAATCGAACACGTGCTGATCGTGAATCGCAAACCCTCCGGCCGAAGTCATCCTAAGCTGGAAGAGCAGATCGTGCCCGACTTCTTTGCCTTCAAGGCTCCGATAGGGTATGACGCCTGTTTCTTTTGCGCGGGGGTCAGCTCGGTGGGCATGAAAGAACCCGAATACCGGCGCATTACGCATGACCTGACGTTGAGCTTCGCGAAAGCCCTGGCAAATCCGGGTATGGTTTTCACGTATGTTTCGGGAGCGGGCACGAATCCCAACGGGCGCGCCATGTGGGCCCGGGTGAAAGGGGATACGGAAAATGACCTGATGAAATTGCCCTTCCGCGCCGTCTATAATTTTCGTCCCGGTTTCATGAGACCCTGGCCTGGTCAGAAGAACGTCCTGCGGCTATACAAATACATAGGATGGCTGTTTTATGTAATGCCTTCCTCGGTATTGACGATGCAACAGGTCGGATTGGCCATGATTCATACCATCTCCAATAATTACCCCAAAAACATCTTGGAAATAAAAGACATCAGGGCACTGGCACTTCAGGAGTCCTAACCCTTTCGGGCCGGAAGCCCCTGCCAATGATCCAGGCAGGGATACGCCGCAGGAGGGGAATGTCATCCACGAGCCTCATGACCCAGGGCGCCCCACGCTGGGGTTTTTGATCCCTGCGGATATGGATCCCCTCGTGGATCTTCGCCTGGACAGCCTGGATGGCTCTGGCTGGAAAAGCACGCCTGCTCTGGAATTTGGAGAGAACGGTTTCGGGGATCGGTTCATTTTTGGAAAGGTGCTCCCAGAAGGCATTGGCAGCCGCCACCGCGTCCTGGATCGCCAGGTTGATGCCTACCCCACCCACGGGAGACATGGCGAGCGCTGCGTCCCCGATACAAACGAGACCCTCGCGATACCAGGTCTCCAAATGGTCCACGGTGATGGTCAGCAATTGGACCACGGACCAATCCCCGAGTTCCCCCACCCTGTCTACCAGGTAGGGGCAAATCCCCACGATTTTTTTCCGGAAGACCACCAGACCCTGGCTCTTGATCGTATCGAAGCCACCCTTGTCGATGACGTATCCGCATTGCCAATAAGTATCGCGGTTCAACAGGATGAGGATTTCGCCCTGCAGAAAATTGCCCAGGGTTTGAGCCGGATCACCCTCGTGGCGGGACAGGCGGAACCACAATATGTCGATGGGCACTCCCGTCTCGATGACTTCAAGACCCGCCTGGCTCCTTACATCGGAACTTCGCCCATCCGCGCCGATTACCAGCTTGCAACGAATATCGAGACTTTCATCCGGCGTTTGCACAGTAACGCCGCAAACGGCATCTTCTTCTATCAGCAATCCTGTCACCTTGGCTTCACGCATCAGGCTGAAGGTGGGATACTTCTTCGCCTTTTCGGCCAAAAAATTTAAAAAGTCCCACTGAGGCATCAGCCCCAGTACGGGCTTGACATAGTGAAGGTGAGAAAAATCGGCGAGGTGGATGGTGCGACCGTTGAAGACGGCGCTCAAGGTGGTAATTTCCTGGTGAGGCAAGCGGAGGAAATCTTGCAGCAAACCCAGGTCATCCATGATTTGAAAAGTGGAGGGATGGATGGTATCTCCCCGGAAATCGCGGAAAAAATCCTTGTGCTTTTCCAGGACCGTGACGGGGACGCCCGCCCTTGCAAGAAGGAAGGCGCACATCATGCCGGCAGGACCTCCGCCCGCAATGCAGCAGGTGGTATGAATGGTCATCTTTAAGATACGATCAAGGTTCGTGCCACACCGGTCGCTTCAACCAGGACGGGCGTATGTACCGGAACGGTAAAATAAAACCGGGTGCCGGCCCCGGGCTCGCTTTCCACCCAAATCCTCCCCCCGTTCATTTCCACGAATTCCTTACACAGCTTGAGTCCGATACCCGAGCCTTTTTCCTGCATCAGTCCATCCATCGACACGATGTGCTCTGAAAAAACACTGTTTACATCGGCATGGGGTATGCCCGTTCCCGAATCCTCGACGATGATGGTTACGCGATCTCCGTCCAGGCGTTGTCCTATACAAATGACCCCAAAAGGAGGCGTGAATTTGATGGCGTTCGACAAGAGGTTCCGGATAACGCAACTGAACAAATCCGGATCGGCATAGATGGATAAGCGTTCGGGTATCTCGTTGTGGAATTCAATATCCTTGTGGCGAAGGATGCTTTGGTACATATCCGAGGCGTCGGCCACCAGGGGCCGTAATTCGTACACGGCTTTTTTCGGATGGATCCGATTCAGCTTAGACCTGGACCACTGGAGCAGGTTGTCCATCAGGTGAAAGGCATGTTTGGCCGATTCATCCAGGTATACCAGGCTCTTTTGAACCTTGTCCGGAGGCATCTCGCGGTATTTCTTGGAAAGGACTTCCGACAGGTTTTGAAACCAATACAAAGGGTTCCGCAATTCGTGGGAAATAATGGAGAAAAGCTTGTCCTTCTCCTCATTGGCTTCTTCCAACTTGCGATTGGCCCGTTTTTTCGCATACAACTGGTTGTATACATGGAGGCAAAGGACGAGGGTAAAGCCCAGCCCGATGACTACCAGCCAGATAAATGTTGTTTTCCGCTTGATCTGGGATTCTTTCAGGGCGTTGTCAACGCGCAAAACCTGGTTGTCCCGCTCCTTCCTTTCCACATCGAATGAAATGTTCAGGGATGCCAACTGCCGCGCATTCTCCACGTTGAGGCGCTTTTTTTCGGTTTCCAACAAATTGATATGGCATTGAAGCGCGGACTTGTAGTCCCCCATGTTGTTATAGCACTCGAAGAGGCCTTTGTAGATTCTACCCAGCATTTCGTCATAGTCCGTTTGCTCCACTTTCGACAGGCTCTGTTGATAATAATTGACGGCTTTGGGAAGCATGTGCGCGCGATGGTAGATATCGGCAAGGTTCAGGCTGGCGCCCGCAATCCCATAACCATACCCCACCTGGGTCGCGATCGCATAGGCGCGATCCAGGCATCGAATGGCCTCCCCGTCTTCATTGTCATCTTTGTACAGGCTTCCGATATTGATCAACGCCTTGACTTCCCCCTTCTGATACTTCGTGCTCCGGCACAGGGCCAGGGATTGGTTAAAGTAGTAAATGGCACTGTCATTATTCTTCAATGCATGGAAAGCATTGCCAAGGTTATTGAAGGACTTGGCTACCCCTTCCGGATTGTTCAGGTAACCCCTGGAGGCCAGGGCCTTCTTGTCGAATTCGAGGGCCCTTTCGGGCTGGCCCATAATAAGGTAAAGGCTACCCAAGTGGCTGGAAGTTTCACCGTACAACAATTGATCGTTCAGTTGTCCGCTCAACTCCAAAGCTTCCAGATAGCATTGCAGGGCCAGGTTCAGTTTACCCTCCACGATGTAATTCTTGCCCCGGCTGGGTAATATCAGCAGCAGTTGCCGGGAATCCTTGTCCCGGTGGCATATCACCAGGGCAGAATCGTAATACATCCTTGCCCTGTCGAAGTTCCCCTTGGTCTCATTATATTTCCCGATGTAAAACAGCGCATAGGATTTTCCGCCGCCGATTCCGTAGGTATCGGCCAGGCGTTCGGCGCGGACGAAGTAGGTCTCGGCCGAATCATAATCGCCATGATCGTAAATGATCTCGCCCGATTTGATGATGGAAGTGCAAAGCCTGTCGTATAAGGCGTTCTTGCCGGCCAGCTGCCGGGCGGAATCGAAATAGGTCTGCGCCTCCTCATTGCGGCCCCTCATTTCTCTCAATTCCCCGAGGATCATCCACGCATCCACAATGTAAACGGGCTTGTTTTCCTTGCCGGCGATCTGCAGGGCGATTAGCGCTTTTTGCTCCGCCAGGTCGGGGGCGTTTTCCTTGGAAGAGTCCGCAAGGGTGATGAGGCTGTCCAAGCGACCCGGCGTCTCGAGGACTACCCCACCCTGCGAACAGCCGGCCAGCAGGAAGCCGAGGAGGGCCTTACTTAATAATCCCTTGTTGGATGGCATATCGTGTAAGTTCCGAGTTCGAACTGATGGACATCTTCCTCATGATGTTGTTGCGGTGGTTACTCAGGGTATTTATGCTGATCGCCAGTTTCGAGGCAATCTCGGACTTGCGGAGCCCCATGGCCAGCATCGAAAAGACCTGAAATTCCCGGTCCGTCAGGGCTGCATGGGGGACCATTCTGGGTTTGGCCGGCCCTTGGGTGACCATTTCGGCCATCAGCTCGGCCTGCTGGGGTGAAAAATACTTGCGGCCTCCGAGGACCGTCCTGAGGATCTCTATGATTTGCCTGGGCTTCGTCTCTTTATTGATGTAAGCGGACGCCCCGTTGGTGAGCATCCGGATGGCGTAGATCACGTCGGGGTTCATGCTGAAAATGACGACGGGCAAACCGGTCCAGCGCGCCTTGATTTCGATGAGCACATCCATGGCGTCTTTACCGGGCATGGAAACATCCAGGATCACCAGGTCAAATTCACCCAGCGCCAGCTTTTCCAGCAACTCATCCCCATTCCTAGCTTCTTCCTCGATACATAAATCTCCCGTCTCATCCAGGATCATCTGGAGTCCCGTGCGAACGACCGCATGGTCATCGGCGATGATGATTCTCTTCACGTTTCGAAATTAGCTGACCCCGTTGTTGCGGCGATACGCCGGCGGTTATCTAATTATTAACTCCGGTTAATGTATTGAAAAATATTCATTCGTATAACCATGAAATATAATGGATTAAATGCGTATAGTCATTTTGACTATGCGCTTGCCCCGGGAGTGACTATTGTTCTCGCCTACCGCCGGGGATAATTTGCAGCATGCCTAGACTGCTTTTCACTGCCCTCCTATTCGTTTGCCAATTCGGAAAAGCCGGAACGATCCAAGGTAAGGTCACAGATCAAAAGACGGGCGAAAGAATGGTTGGCGTGACTGTAGAGGTTAAAAGCCTGAAGAGGGGCGTAATAACCGGACTCGATGGGTCCTTTATTCTAAAAAATTTACCTGCCGGCAACTATACCCTTACGGTTCACGCCATCTCCTACACCGACTTTCACAAAGATATTTCGGTTTCCGAAGGCGCGGTCGACCTGGACATTATCCTGGCGCCCGAACAAAAATCGATGGAATCGCTGGTGGTCGTGGGCAGGAGCTCGGGCGCCACGGATGCCGGCGCGCGTCAATTGGAAAAGCAATCGGACAATATCCTGAATATCCTTTCTTCCCGCCAGATCCTCCTTGCCCCCGACGTCACGGTAGCCAATGTCCTGAGGCGTATGTCCGGTATCACGGTGGACAGGGGCTCCAACGGAGAAGGGCGTTATCCCGTCATCCGTGGAATGGACAAGCGATACAATTATACCCTGGTCAATGGGATCAAGATCCCCAGCCCGGATGATAAGAACCGGTATGTGCCCATGGACCTGTTCCCTTCGGAAATGCTCCAGCGCCTGGAAGTGATCAAATCCCTGACCCCGGACATGGAAGGAGATGCCATCGGAGGCGTCATGAACCTCGTCCTGAAGGATGCCCGGGCTCATCGGATGCTCGATATACAGGGGGCCCTGGGATATTCCCAGATGCTCTTCAGCAACCCTTTCCTGAGTTATGACCACGGAGCGGTCAATCCAAAGTCGCCCGCGGAAATCCACGGCACCTCCTACCAACCTACGTACAGCGACTTTTCGACCGGCAACCTCGTCTTCACCTCCGGGCATCCCCTGCCGGACGGTCAATTCGGCTTTACGGCGGGGAACCGTTTTGCGCAAGAGAAGCTGGGCGTGATCGTGAGTGGGTCGATCCAAAGTACGGACCGGTACACCAAAGATTTATTCTTTGCCCTCAGCCCCCAGCCGGATCCCGTTCCGAACAGCACGCAACCGGAGATAACGGATGAGGAACCCCGGATGTATTCCATTCACGAGGACCGCATCGGGGCGCATGCCAAACTGGACTACCACTTCAATCCGCGTAACCGGATCAGCTTTTACACGGTATTCATGGCGCTGAATACTTACCAGTCCCGATACTTTGCCGACTCCTCCGAAACGCAGCGCAGCGGCCCGGGGTTTGGCGTAGTAGGTTACGATTACCGTTCCAAAACGAACTTGCAATCCATCTTTAACACGACCCTCCAGGGACAACACGCCCTGGGTAATCACCTTACGGGAGATTGGTCCCTGGTCTACTCGAATGCCGGGCAACGCACTCCTGACCAGGCGGAGCTCAGCATCCAACAGACCTTCGTGACCGACACGGTCACGCACGGGGCAACTTCCACGGGGGGGCCTTACCTGGCAGGCCTGAGTCGTATCTGGCAGCACAATTCGGATCATGACATCGCCGGTTACCTGAACCTCCACTATGCATTTTCATTGGGATCCCAACAATTTGACCTGGGCGCGGGCGCCATGGCCAGGCACAAGGAGCGAACCAATTATTACATCCAATATAATTTCGACGTCCTGAACGGGATCCCTTTTACCACCATCCAAAATGCACCTTTCACGCTCCCCAATGCGGGGACAATCGAAGACCCCGATGCCTATACCGCCACGGAAAACATCAGTGCCGCCTATGGGGAAGTGCGATGGATACCCAACTGGAGATGGAACATCCTGGCGGGCATCCGATTCGAAGAGACCAACCAGTCTTACAACCAATATGAACTGCCCGCCGGCACCGCCGCAAAAATGGGCACGGCCGCCTATCTCGATCCCCTGCCCAGTTTTCAAATCAAATATTCCCTCAACCCGAAGTCTGCCCTTCACCTGGCCTACTTCAGTTCCATCAGCCGCCCCGGATTCTTTGAAATCGTGCCATACACTTTCATAGGTGAATACTATACGGAGGTAGGCAACCCTAATCTGCATCATGTCCAGGCTCAAAACATAGACCTGCGCTATGAGCTGTTTCCCGGAGGAGCAAATCAGCTTCTCCTCGGGATATTTTACAAGCACATTGAAAATCCTATCGAGTACGTGTATGAAAGGCCCGCGACCAGCGAGAGCGTCATATCCCCCGAAAACGTGGGGAACGCCACCAACTTCGGCGCGGAATTCGTTTATACGCACTACTGGAATAAGTTCGGCGTCTCGGCGAACTATACGTATACGCATTCCAATATCGCCACCAGCTACAAGTACTACTATACTACCCCCTACCACGACGATACGGTAACCATCATTACGAAGAACCGTCCTCTTCAGGGTCAGGCCGCCCATATCGGGAACCTCTCCCTGCTGTACAAGGACCCCGCCTTGGGCCTGGAGCTTCAGTTGGCTACCATCTACACGGGACGGCACATTACCTACCTGTCACAGTACGGAGCGCCCAACGGGGATCTGGACTATTGGCAAAGAGGGGAAGTGATCGAAGACTTTTCCGGGGAGAAATCCCTGGGCAGACACTTTGCAGTATATGCCAAGCTGAACAACCTATTCAACACCGCGGATATCATCGAGATGATGTACCCACCCAGCGCCTTTCAAAAGCAGGTCTGGCCGGACGCATCTCAAAGAAGCGACCGGATCCTCGTAGAGAAAAAACAATTCGGCCAGACCTACCTCGTGGGTATCCGATACAAACTTTAAAACAAAACCAACCATATGCAAATCCCCAAAAAAGTGAAGTTGGCCGCAGCGATAAGTGTAATGCTGCTGGCCGCGTGTAAGAAGAACGACACGGTGAACACATCCAAACCGCCCCTGCAGATCGGGCAGTCGGTTACGGCCAGCTACTCGGGAGGTCCCGTCCAGGGAACCATGCTCTCAGGGCAGACCTATACCATCACCTCGGACATCATCGTACCTGCAGGTGATACCCTTCTCATCCAGCCCGGCGTAACGGTGAAGATCGCCGCCGTAGTCAATATAATAGTACACGGCACCTTCCTGTCCCTGGGGACACAGGCTTCCCCTATCTGGATCAGCCCCGGAACGACGCACATGGATCAGCCCTTTTCTTCCATCGCCACAGCCCTGGCCGCAGACCCGGCCTTCCTGGGAGGCTGGTTCGGGATCAGTTGCGATACTTTGTGTCCCTTGTTCGTCATGAAATGGACCCACGTGGAATTCTGCGGGGCCACTTTCGTTACCGCCCCGTTGTCCGGACTATCCGCTGCCAGTCCTGCCTGGACGCTCTTTTACCAGAACCCCAATGGTATATTCGACCTGGAGGACAGTTGGCTCTATGGCTCCGTGGACGACTGCGTGCGTATCACCGACGGAAAGGTCAATATCATGCGTAATACATTTGAAAAGACGGGAAGTAATGGAGGGGAAGGCGTGAATGTAAAAAGCGGTACCGTAGGGGACATCGCGTATAATCTGTTCGCAGGTGGCTCCACCAACGGCACGAAGATTTCCAACGCCGGCGCCACCCCCATTCAGTGTAATATCCACTGCTACAACAACACGTATATCGACTGTGGGTATCGTCAATCCGACTGGCCAGGTCACGGAGGATCCATCGACCTCGAAAAAGCCGCAAAGGCCGAAATCTACAACAACCTGATCGTGAACAGCCGCGTAGGTCTCCGCATCGTCAACACCGCCGACACGACGGACAGCCAGTACGGATATACCTATAACTATGCCGATTCCCTATCGGTTGCGGACATGTTTTATTCCGTAGGGGACGCTACGCATCCTCAAACAACCGATATTCCCACCCCTTCCACTTACCTCCCTGCCGGATATACCGAGGGTGCCGCATACAGTGGAGCGGCCGTCGTCAGCGTAGGCAATCCCCAGTTCAAAAACTTTACGCTGCCCAACTACCAATACCAGGAGATCGATTACGCCAGTGGTTTCGACTTCCACCTTACGGCCTCCTCCCCGGCAATCGGAAAAGGTTACACCGGATTCGGCCCCCTCGGCGTCGTTCCGGTGGATCCCAACTACGGAGCCACGGCCATCACCCCTCCCGGATCGGATATGGGCGCATATCAGTCCAACGGGACGGGCAATCAACATTGATCTGTTATGATGAGGATACTTTTTCTTTCACTGACACTCCTACTGGTCTCCTACGCCCCCGGGCCCGCTTCGGGTTTCCGGGGGCATGGGACTGACCTCCGCTTCTTCATCGTCAGCGACTGGGGTTGGAACGGGGGCAAATCCCAACAGGTAGTCGCTGACCAAATGGCGAAATCTGCGGAAGCACTCGAACCCAGCTTCATCATTTCCTGCGGCGACAACTTCCAGGTCCAGGGCGTAGCCTCCACTGCCGACCCCCTTTGGCTGACCAACTTCGAATACGTCTATAAGGATCCTGCCCTGCAGGTGGATTGGTTCCCCGTCCTGGGCAACCACGACTATAAGGGAAATACCCAGGCACAGATCGATTATTCTAAAATCAGCCGTCGCTGGAGACTGGAGGCGCACTATTATACCTTTGTGCGTAAAATCAACGACTCCATATCCGCCCGGTTCATTTTCCTGGATACGCCCCCTTTCGTCAGCGATTATTACCGTAAAGAAGGCTTCCCTGATATCGTAAAACAGGATACCGCTGCGCAACTCGCATGGCTGCGGCGGACGCTCGCGGAATCGCACGAGCAATGGAAGCTCGTCTTCGGTCACCACCCCGTCTATTCCTATGGCAAGGTTCATGGTAACACGCCCGAGCTTGTCGACCGGCTAAAACCGTTGTTGGAAAAATACCACGCCCAGATTTATTTTTCAGGGCATGACCACGACCTGCAGCACCTTCGGAACGGGCCCGTCGATTATATCGTCACCGGTACCGGCGGTGAACCAAGGCCCAGCGGCAGCGGGCCGCTTTCGCTTTTCAACGCCTCCACCCCCGCCTTTTCATCCATATCTATGTTTGCCGACAGCATCCAGGTGAATTTTGTTGATTATAAAGGGAATACCATTTATACGACGAGCAGGAGTTATAGATGATACAACATGGCTGTACACAAGCAGTGTTTGTATTCCATGCGCTCAAGAATTCCGAAATTGACGCAATGTCGGCACTTCTCCCAAAATCCACAGTCATTGGTAATTTCCGAAAAAGGAACGGGCACAAATCCCAGGGCTGTGTTCATCTTCATAATGGCCGCGCCGGTGGTAATGCTGAAAATGTGGGCCTGAGGATATAAAGTTCTTGAAAGCCAGAATATTTTATGCTTGATTGCGGAGGCAACTCCACGTCCCCTGAAAGCCGGGGACACGATCATTCCGCTATTGGATACAAACTTGCCCCCTTGCCAGGCTTCGATGTAGGAAAATCCCGCCCATTGCCCTTCATTTGAAACGGCAATAACGGCATGCCCACTTTCCATTTTCTTTATTATAGATTCCGGGGTCCGGTTGGCGATGCCTGTTCCCCGGGCAAGGGCTGACGCTTTCATTTCGGCAGTAATCAATAGGGCATATTTTGCATCGGCCTTCGTGGCCAGTCTAATGGGAATGTCATCCATGAGGCTATACATATAAAATTGAGTGCCATAATTTACATTGAATTGATTTACAATAATATCCATCGATATTGGCTTAGGGAAGACCCTCCGACAGGCATTCCATTTTGAAAAAAGCCTTTTAAATCGGGGCATTCCAAAATAAATTTGCAAAACTATAAAAATAGTTTTAGATTTAAACTATAAACATAGTTTTGATGAAACAACTGACCAAAGCGGAAGAGCAGGTTATGAAGGTCGTTTGGAAGCTGGGGAAGGGCCTGTTGATGGAAATCGTTGAAAACATGCCCGATCCGAAGCCCCACAAGAATACCGTGGCGACGATTCTGAAGACCCTGGTGGAAAAAGGTTTTATAAAGGTAGAGACCCTGGGAAGGATTCATCGCTACCATCCGGTGGTTTCCCGGGATACCTATTCCGGGAATTCCCTGTCCAACGTCGCCAAAGGGTATTTCGGGGGGTCGTTCACCAAAGTCGTGTCCTTTTTGGTGGAAGAGGACAAGCTGAGCGTAAAGGAACTGGAGCTGCTATTGCAACAGTTGAAGAAAAATAAACGCTAATCCCATGGAAACCTACATCATCAAGTCCATCTTTGCGAGCGGTTTGCTGACCGGGTATTATTGGATCGTCCTGCGCAAAACGCGCCTGCACCGCTTTAACCGGTTCTACATTCTTGGCGCCCTTACGCTTAGTCTCCTGTTGCCCGCTATCCATGTGACATGGTATGACTTGGCCAAACCTATCCACGTTCCGATCTATTTGATTCCAGGTGCGAACACGCAATCCGGGCATCCGGTCGCCTCCACGCTCAGTATGGCTTTCTGGATTACTTTGGGTTCGTTCGTGGTAAGCTTTACGCTCCTTTGCATCCTGATTCAAAAGATTATGTGGATATTCAGGATCAAACACTCCCACCCGAAAGTGAGGATGCAGGGTTATACACTCATTGAAACCGACGTGGCACAGGCCCCCTTCTCCTTTTTGGATACGCTCTTTTGGAAAATAGGCACTCCCCTAACCACCGGGATCGGTGGAAAAATACTCCGTCACGAATTGACACATATCCGGCAAGGTCATACTTACGATAAGCTGTATGCCCAATTGCTGATCTGTCTTTGCTGGATGAATCCTTTCTTTTGGTTGCTGCAAAAGGAGCTGAATATGGTCCACGAGTTCATAGCGGACGCCGGGGCCCTGGATCAGGGCGATACCGAGTCCTTTGCAAAAATGCTCCTGCAATCTTCATTCCCTGACGCGCATTATTTCGATCCCGTTCATTCATTTTTTCACTCCCCTATAAAAAGGAGATTATTTATGATAAACCTTCCCATTCCCGATAAACCCTCCTATTGGAGGCAGGTATTGACGCTGCCCACCACCGTCCTCGTAGTCCTGTTGCTAACGGTTTCCCTTGGCTACGCCCAAACCGATACCGGCACCGTCAAAATCATTCACGTCCGCTTTATCGACCCCAGGGCCAACGCAGAGCGGCCGGGTGATTCGGTGGTCACCATGAGGGTGGTATATGCCAAGGCAGGTGGCCGCATAGATAGTTTGACAATAAATAACGTAGGCTTTAAGAATGGTCCCCCCAACCCCTATGAAGTACTTTCGGGAACGAATGCCATAAAATTCGAGGCTTTGAATAAGGAACGCGAAAACGAAAACTATGCAGACGAGGTAAAAACCAAGGTGACGGCAGAAAACGCCAAAAACGTCCGGCACTGGTTAGCTTCTGTCATTTTAAGTCCTCCCGATTACGTATATTTCCTGAACGGAAAGAAAATATCCAGGGAAGATGTCAAAAAACTGGACCCTGAAAAGATCACCGATGTCAATATAAAAGAGGGTGTGGTCTCCTTTACAACGGAAACGAATACGAATCCATGAAATCAATCATCAGCCTTTTACTCTCTAGTATGATAGTCATGGGCGCCGGCACCAAAAAAAGCGTCCGCGGCTATGTCGCCCACTTCGAAAATGTACTGGGCACCTCCATGGAACTGAAAACTTTCGCTCCATCGGAAAACGATGCTTCCCTGGCCAATGCAGCGGCCATAACGGAAATCGACAGGCTGAACCGGATACTCAGCGGCTACGACAGCAGCAGTGAATTCAGCCGCTGGTTCAGGACGACGGGCCGCCCGGTTTCCATATCCCCCGAGTTATTCGAGGTGCTGGGGCTTTTCGACCAATGGAGAATCAGCACCCACGGGGCCCTGGATGCATCCGCCGAAGCCATCACCCGGCTTTGGAAATTGTCCGCTTCGCAGCACCGGGTTCCTACCGAAGAGGAAATTAGAGAGGCTACTGCGGAGGTTAAGCGTACGCACTGGATACTGGATCCTACCACGCGCACGGCCACTCACCTCGACAATAGCCCCTTGATGCTGAATTCCTTTGCCAAAAGCTACATCATTAAACACGCATCGGCAGCGGCAATGGCCAAGGGAAAGGCGGATGCCATAGTAGTAAATATTGGAGGGGATATAGTAGTTGCCGGGCAGCACGTGGAACCGGTCAGCATCAGCAATCCGAAAGCGGACGCCGAAAATGACGAACCCATCGACCGTTTGCTGATCGGAAACAAAGCAATCGCCACCAGCGGGAATTACAGAAGGGGGGAAAGCATCGGCGGCCATTGGTACTCGCATATCGTAGACCCCCGGACGGGGATACCGGCCGATAATATATTGAGTGCAACGGTCGTTGCACCGGACGCTTCCACAGCCGGAGCCCTGGCTACCGCTTTCAATGTCCTCTCGCCCCGGGAAAGCGTGCAGTTGGCCGAGGGGATTCCGGGAGTCGACTACCTGATCATTACCCTGGATGGCAAGCGATTCAGCAGCAAGGGCTGGACAGCACTGGAGGACCCCACTTGGAAAATTCCGGTAAATAACAAGGCCGCGTATGATTGGAGTTCGTTTGAACTCGTCGTCAATTTGGATATCAACCTGCAAAAAGAGAACTTCGTCAAGAGACCTTACGTCGCCGTTTGGGTGGAAGATGCCGATCACGCTCCGGTCAGGACCATCGGGTTGTGGCATGAAAGAGACCGGTATCTGCCTGAACTGAAATCCTGGTACCTGAAATACCGGGGACAGTACGAAACCGACAAATCTTTCCTGGGATCGGTATCCAGCGCCACCCGGCCCGCGGGAAAATACACCCTTAAGTGGGATGGAAAGGACGACAAGGGGAATTATGTCAAACCGGGAGTATACACGATAAAGATCGAAGCCGTTCGGGAGCATGGGACATATCAACTTATCCGTCAGCCATTGGATTGTAATTCCACGCCTCAAAAGATCGACCTCCCCGCGAATGTCGAAATTTCATCGGCCTCACTGGATTATAGGAAAAAGGATGGCTCCCGCTGAAATCCCCCCCGGCGCCTTTTGGAAACGCGGTCTCCCCAGGTTCATCCGCTGGCTGCATATTTACCTGTCCATGACCAGCTTTGCCCTGATCCTTTTCTTTGCCGTTACCGGGTTGACCCTGAACCACGCGGAGAAATTCGGAGGCCGGGTCCATTCCATCGAGGACAAGGGCAATATGAATGTCAGGTGGGTAAATCAACCGGATACGAATAAAATCGATAAGCTGGCTATCGTGGAGTTCCTCAGGAACCAATACAGGATCCATGCCGCGCTGAGCGACTTCAGGATCGACGAGACCCAATGCGCCGTTTCCTTCAAGGGGCCGGGTTACGCCGCCGATGCATTTATCGATGACAAAACCGGGGCATACGATATCGTACAAACCAGTGCGGGATTCATAGGCGTCCTGAATGACCTGCACAAAGGCCGGGATGCGGGCGCAGGCTGGGGCGTATTTATCGATATATCCGCGGTTTTCCTGGCTCTCGTTTCCCTGACAGGCCTGATCCTATTATTGTACCTCAAGAAACGTCGCACGGCAGGACTCCTGATAGCTGTGCTCGGGGGTGCTTTTATGTATATCATTTACATCATTTGGGTAAATTAATCGCATATGAAATTCACTTGGATTTTCCTGATCATCTGCCTTTCCAAATTGCACGCCCAGGATACGAGCCGCTCCCGGTTCCATGCCTTCGAGGGAGTGTTCCAGGATCAGCAGGACAAGGACAGGAACATACAGTTTATCGCGGACTCCGACGGTCTCCATGCCAAGATATTATGGGCAAACGCCGTACTTTGGGTGTTTCCGTCTTCCGATTTGGAATTCCAAACCCGGGAGGGGGAACGCGCCACCGTAAAATTTACCAGGGATCCTGATGGCACTATCAACCAACTTACCATCAATGGCGGGGGCATGTGGAAAAGGAACAACCATTACCATCCCCTTGTCCGGAATGAAATACCACACTCACCGGACCAATTGAAAGCCTACGAGGGAGTTTACCAGTTCGAGCATGATCCCGACAGGTACATTCAATTCTTCGAAAAGGATAATAAACTGGTGTTGAAGCAGCATTGGGATGGCCAGGAAATCTCCTTTTCTCCGGATTCATCGTGGGATTTCTTTATCAAAGACCAGGTCCTGTTTACGCTTCATTTTACCAAGGATTCCACCGGAATGGCCTCGAAGGTTTTGGCATTCAAACGGGACCTGTGGCTCAGGGCGCCCCGGGCACACTATTCCGGAAAAGACTTGCAGGCATTCGAAGGTAAATACCAATTAAGCGTGGACAGCGACGACCTGATCCAAATTTCCGCATCGGGAAACAACCTGATTTTCAAGCAGCTTTGGGACGGAAAGACGACCACGGTGACACCCATGGCGGACCTGTATTTTTATAACGCCGTCGAGGCCTTCCCTTTGAAATTCAAAAAGGATCCCGATGGCAAGGTCACCCAAGTTTTAGCACTCAATGGAGACTCTTTCGTAAAGGTTAAGTGATTTTTGTCCTATTTTGACACCTTAGGTTGTCTATAAGGCCTAAAAACATTTTTATGAAAGAGTTCGCACTGATTTTCAGGATTGATGAAGGCGTCCCCGTGACTACGGTCAGCCCCGCCGAAATGCAAGCCAGGATGACCTCCTGGATGGACTGGATGGGTGGCATCGCCGCCAAGGACCGCCTGGTCAGCAATGGCAACCGCCTCGGAGTCAAAGGTTCCAAATGGGTGGGGCCGGATAAGATTGTCCACGACGGACCCTATACGGAGGTCAAGGAATTCATCAACGGATACACGATCGTTCGGGCCAATTCCCCCGAGGAAGCCGCGGAAATGGCCAAGGATTGTCCGATTCTCGTGGGCGGCGCCGGAAAAGTGGAAGTAAGGCCCCTGGTGGCACCTGACGTAAATGAATGACCTCATCCCCCAGTTGTACCGTCAGGAGTACAGCAAGATGGTATCCCTGATCTGTAGTTACTTTGGCATCGACCAAATCGACGCGGCCGAGGACATCGTTAGTGAGACCTTTTTGTCCGCCGCGGAAACCTGGGGCCTGAAAGGCATCCCCGCCAACCCCGTCGGCTGGTTGTACAAGGTGGCGCGGAACAATGCGTTGAATGGTTTGAAACGCTCCCGCGTTTTC
>CAZJDB010000246.1:0-19392 GCA_964544695.1 uncultured Chitinophagaceae bacterium | reverse complement strand
TACTCGCCATCATAGCCGCGTTGGCCACCCTGATCAGAAAAACCAAAAACCCAGTATTCAACACCGAAGCCGAGCAATTTCCCCAGCAACAATGGCGACGGACCAATGATTATTCGGTCAACCTACCCTACACCTTCGCGTATGAAGGAAGAAAAAGGCGCGGCTGGATCAACCTGACCGAACCCTTCCGCGGTCTATTAATTATGGGCTCCCCGGGCTCCGGGAAATCCTACTATATAATAAAACCCCTCATCGAGCAGTTGATAAAAAAGAACTTCACCCTGTTCATCTACGACTTCAAGTACCCCGACCTGACCAGTCACGTCTGGAGCTGCGGCCCCCGGCATCCCTTCCACATCGTCAACTTCGACGACATGGCAAGGTCCCGGCGCTGCAACCCCATCCACCCAAAAACGCTAAGCGACCTATCCGAAGCCGCCGAGGCCTCAAGGATACTCCTATTGGGTTTAAACCGAGACTGGATCAGAAAACAGGGCGACTTCTTTGTCGAGTCGGCCATCAACTTCCTGACAGCCCTGATCTGGTTCCTGAAAAAGTATGACAAGGGGCGCCTGTGTACCCTACCGCATGTGATCGAGCTGATGCAAACGCCCTACCAAGAGCTGTTCTCCGTTCTGCGCACCGAGCCCGACATCGCGTTTTTGCTCAGCCCTTTCCTTTCCGCGTATGAGGAGGGCGTCATGCCCCAGTTGGAGGGGCAGATCGCAGGGGCCAAGATTTCCCTGGCCAGGCTTTCCACGCCACACCTATATTATATATTAAGCGGTCACGAGGTAGACCTGGACATTAATTCACCGGATCATCCGAGTGTGATCTGTATGGGGAACACCCCCGGCAAGCAGGAAGTATATGGTGCCGTGCTCTCCCTGTACGTTTCCCGGATGGTGCGCCTGGTCAACCGACCCGGTGGACTACCCTGCGCCCTGGTCTTCGATGAGTTCCCCACCCTGTACTTCAACGGCATGGATACCCTCTTGGCAACCGCCCGCTCCAACCGGGTGGCGGCTACCCTGGTCGTCCAGGACATGAGTCAGCTCCGTAAGGAATACGGACGCGAAGCCGGGGAGGTACTCCTCAACCTTACCGGAAACGTCCTCAGCGGCCAGGTAAGCGGAGACAGCGCACGCCAGTTGTCCGAACGTTTCGGGAAGATACTTCAGCAAAGGCAAAGCACGCACCAGGGGGTTAAGGAACAAACAAGCTCCACGGCCCCGCACCTGGACCCGGCCCTCCCGCCTTCGAGGATGGCCACCCTATCCAAAGGAGAAATGGTAGGGATACTATCGGAAGGGGAAAGAAAGCTAATCCACGGACACATAAAGCCGCCCCGGCTCCCTGATCCAGCGCCCTTGCCCCACATAAATGAGCCACCCACCGAAGAAACGATAGCCGCCGGCTATCGAAAGATCAAAGAGGAAATAAAGAATTTGGTGGAGGGGGCGATGGAGCGAATCCACCACGAACCCGGATTCAAGCACCTGTTGGTGCAAAGACGAAATGGAAAAGCCCCGGACATAGTGCCGGGGCCTTGATCAAAGCCTCAAAACCACAAGATCAATCCCAAAGGCGTTTATATATATGTAACGTTCGTAAGTGTTGGCGCGGAAGCGCCCCGTAGATAATTTAGCGCTTCCGCGCCAACTTCGCTAATGATTGCCCCTGCGGGGCGACGCGTCTCCGACGCGTCTAGCAAAGAGGCATAAAAAAGCCCGGTTGGAAAACCAGGCCGCTAGCTAACCTATGAAAAACACCAAATCGTTCTTGAATGTAAAATTAACACGTATTCCATTGAATAGGTGTTATCACATGGCAAACCAAATCATAACGATTGGTTAACGCAAATAACGGACTGGAATACAGGGGCGACTGCGCGTCTCCGACGCGCCAAAAAAAAGAGGCCGCAGAGGAGAACCCCACGGCCGGATCATAGGTACGGACTGAAACTAAGTTTATAGCTTACCCATCATGCAAAGATTGCTGAGGGTCGGCGTTTTGCTTCCGCCTTTGGGCTCTACCGTGACGGCAAAGGCCTGGGCGTTCGGAATGTCTTTTTGGAAAGTGGCCCCCTGGAGACTGGTCGGGTCGAAGACTCCGGCGTCGACGGGCTGGCCGTTATAGAGTGCCCAGAGCTGATACTGCTGGTCGTTCTTCAGCTTGGGCAGGTGGGCGTCCGACAGCACGAGCTTTTTGGTTTGGGGGTTCCAATATAATACCATGTAGCTGCTCGAGTCGGTCAGTTTGTTACCGGTGGTCGTACCCAGTTGTACGCGCTTGGTGACGATGCTGCTCATCAGGTCCATCTGCTTCTGCATGTTCGTCAGCTTATCCTGGTATTGATCGTTGGCGGAGGCGATGTTGGCTTCGCTGGCTTTTACGGTAGCCAGGTCGTTGTTCAGGTGCGCGCTGCGGGTGCCGAACCACACGGCCAGGCCGGTGGCGATCAGCAAACCAACCGCCAGGGCGGCAACGGCGTAGTTGAAGCGGCGGCGCATGGGGACAACGTGGGGCTCTACGACAGGTACAACGTCGATGCCGTTGGAAGCGGACCGATGGATCCGGGCCAGGATCAGGTCGATCTGGTGTTCTTTCTCGCGATCGGGGATGCGGTATTCCTCGGGGCTCAGGAACTCCACCATGACCTGCTCGATCTTCGCGATCTCGGCAGCCACTTCCGGATGCTCCTGCGCCAGGATGGCCACCTCTGTCATTTCCCTGTCAGAGAGGACCCCGGCTACGTAGAGCTCGAGTTTTCCGGATAATATGATTTCCTGGGCGGTCATAGTTTACGCTATACGATATTGTTTCCTTAGTTCATTAATTGCATTTCTCAACCGGGTCTTCACAGTTCCCAGGGGAATGTCCAGCACTTCGGCGGCTTCGGCATGGGAATATCCTTTCATATATACGACATCTACCACATCCCGATGGCTGGCATCCAGCTTCTCTAACATATTCTTAACACCTATCAGTTCGGGGTTGTTGGAGGTCGTGGAGTTGGGAACCATCCCGGGGGTGGCATCCATGGAACGGTTCTTCGCCTGGTTCTTCCAATCCTTAGACCTTAATTTATCTATGGCGGTATTGCGGCAGATATTCAACATCCAGGTGAAAAGGGTCCCTTTGCCGGCGTCATAGTTATCTATATTATGCCAAACCTTCACCATAGCCTCCTGAAGGATATCCTTAGAGGAGTCCATATTGTCATTGGTAATCTTTGCGATGATGGAAAGAAAAGCGTTGGAGTAGTTTCTATACATCTCAGCGAAGGCCTGTTCTTCGTGGGCTTTTAACCTGGTCACCAGGTCAGACTGAAATGTAAACGCGTTTCCCAAGTTAAGGTTTGTAAATAGGATAATTAATTGGATATGCAATACGAATTTAGTCATTCTTATTTCTTAACAAAATTTTTTTTGCTAACGCTACCGTATAACCGAAAGACTTAATCGTTTCACCATCACAAGCATATAATCGGCTACGTGGTAGAACTCCCTTCCACTACATCGTACGTATCCTAAGCCACTACGTAAAAATACAGAAGGTTCCACAAGGAACCTTTTATCCACAATATATCCACAGGCTATCAATGTCCCAGCGAAAGACATTGCTAAACAATCTTTTGTTAAATCGCACAGCCGGCCCATATCCCGCCAGCGACACTTCCGCGAATGCTCAAAATAACGGTGTCCCCTTCTACCACAACCAAAGGCCAACCCGTAGAACTACTACTACCAAATGTAACATGTAAACGGCTTGTTAACGAGGGATAACGGTATGGTATGAACGATGTCTTCGCTTGTTTTATTCGTTTCTGAATAGAATCTATTAACGACTATGGCTAGAGTTTTTGATATTCGACTGGCTGCCTATGCAGAACAACTGAACCAAATCATCGGTTCACACGAAGCGCTTTTGGAAGAGTATGAAACCAATCGTGCCGAATTCAATTGCGCTTTTAAAAAGGTCATGTTTCACAAGATCCGTCCCGTGATGCAATATATCCTGGACCTGGTGAGCCACCACGGTCATTGGATCGAAATCCATACCCTATCCGACGAGCGCTGGTGGGCCTATGTCCACCAGTGCTATACCATCCACTGGACGTCGGGCAAAAAGACCGACATCGCCGTCGTCGCCAACTACGATTACAAGAAAGTCTTCTTCTTCGTGGAGCAGGACGGGGTCACCAACCAGCTCGACCTGCCCATGCACTTGATTTTCCCGGATGCGCTCTCAGAGTGGTTTTCGGGCCTTTTCCCCCTCAGCTAGGGGGTATTTATCCAACGTCCCGACCAGAGTTATGGGCAGCCGCTCATAACTCTTTTCATTTTTTTATCCCATATAACTTGCAGATTATGAAAAAACATTCTAAATTTAATTAATACTTACTGACGACTATTCACGCACCAAGCTCGTTGTTATGCTGAAAGCGCCCGTTTACCCACCCATTGAATTAGAAGAACGGCCCCCCGAAGCACTCGCTGCTACGCGGGAGGAGCTGAACCGGGAGTACGAGAAAAAGAAGACGGACTTCAACGCCGCCTTTACCCTCCTCCTGCACGCGGAAATCCACCCCGCCCTGCTCCGTTTCCTGGAAAGGGTACGCGACCAGGGCCACCACCTGGAGCTGGATTCCGCCACCCTTAGCAAATTCGACCATTTCCCCCACCGCAGTTTCTCCGTCCGCCTCTACGGCAGCCCGAAACCCGTCGTTTTCACCTTCGCCGGCAACTACGACCATCGGAAGGTCTTCGTCTACACCGAATACAACGAGTCCACCACCATCAACGTGTACGACCCGGCCCAGATCAACGAGCCCTTGTTGGAAAGGATTGTGTTGAAGGGGTTTGGTAAGATCACCGGGTGACGCTTTTGAATTTTTTGGTATCTTCCCTTCCAAAATCGTTTTATATGGCTAGCATACCGAAATTCCTATCCTGCGACAATTTTATGGAAGATGAAGACGGCGAATACGTTCTGCACACCCAAAGCCCCCGCTTTCTGGCGAAATGGAATGAGGAGGAGGAAAGTTTCGAGATCGTAGCCGAGTTCGACGATATCACCGAATTCTACAACGGCGATGAGGAAAAAGCCACAGGCCTGTTCCAGGAGATGTCCGATTGGTTCCTGGAGTACGATGAGTGGCTGGATAATGACGGCGAAGTGGAGGAGTAATAGCCTCACTCTATAAACACATCCGACAACACCGGCATCTCCACGCGCTTCACCCCCACAAGCGTTTTACGGTAGTGCCTTACAATCTTCCAAAAATCCAGGGGAATCCCGAGAAGGTCGCGCATCCCGAGCTTGGAATCCCCCTTTTCCACCCACGTGTCCAGGGGCAATTCCCAGCAACACGCCTCCACGTCCCTACCCGATTGCTGAATGCGCCGGAACAATTCCACGTCGAATAACCAGCGCGTGACGAAGGGGTCCTGAAAGATCTCGCGGGCGAGTTCCTTGTGAAAAAACTTGGCCCCGCACTGGCTATCGTAAATGGGGATATGCAGGTAGATGCTGATCAGCGTGGCCATCGCGCGGCCGAAGTAGTGGCGGTAGTGGAAACGATGTATTTGGCTGCCGATGCGCATGATACGTGAGCCAAAAACCATGTCCACGTTGCGACGCGCAAACACGCCGTCGAAGGTACTCATCTCTTCCAGAGGCGTGGATAAATCCGCATCCATGAATCCAACGATATCGGTCCCTGCGGAGTAGGCGGCCCAAAGCATGCCCTGACGCACCGCCTCAGCCTTACCGCTATTTCGCGCGAGGCTCAAAACTTTCACGCATAAAGGAAACTCCGATTGCAACCCGCGAAGCAATTCAAGAGTATTATCCGTACTTCCGTCATTGACGAAGGTAACGTGGATGGGTTCGGTGGCCAGAAAAGCGCGGAAGTCGTCCAGGACAATACGCGCTCCTTCGTTATAACAGGGGATGACAACGGTCATAGGTCGCATGGCAAACAGGTTGGGGAGCTGGAAAAGTAATCGCCGACGAAATGGTCAACCTGCCAATTCGGGAAGAAAACTTACTCCCGAATTGGTAAACAGCGAACCCTTAAATAGCAATATTATGCGGCATGCCTACCAGAAAACTCCTCATCGCAACTCTCTGCCTCCTGGCTATAGAATGGATACTTTTCAAATGTTTGTATCCTTATCCGGATGTATTCAATGATTCTTATTCGTATGTCAATGTCGCGCGTGACCATTTGAACCTGAACCTGTGGCCCGTCGGTTACTCCAAGTTTCTCGCCATATTCCACGCAATAACCCATTCCTCCATAGCCCTGACGACTTTCCAGTTCTTTTTCCTGGAACTGTCCGCTTTCTACTTATACCAGGAAATCCGCAGCTACCAGAAAATAAACCGCGCCACCGCCGCTGCTATCTATATCTTCTTCTTCGTCAATCCCCTGGTCCTATACCAAAGCAACACCGTCACGAGCGACGCCCTTTTTGCCGCCTTCTCCCTGCTCTGGATCACCGGACTACTCAAATTCACCCAAAAACCGCCGACATGGGCAGGCCTCTGGCCCCAGGCCATCCTGATCGGTGTTGGATACACCTTCCGTTACACCGCGATGTATTACCCGATACTGAGCGCCCTGGCCCTGTTCATGAGCCAAACAACTCTACCCAAAAAGATCGTAGGCTCCCTACTATTCCTACTTTTCCTCGTCCCCTTCATCCAATTCTCCAAAGCTGCGGGCAAAAAATTGACAGGTGTCCCCGTCTATTCCATCCTGGGGGACTGGCAGATCGCTAACAATGCGCTGGAAATGCGGGCCTACATCAATGTGGATTCGACCAAACTGCCTACCCCCGAGTGCGTAAAACTGGACAGAATCAGCCGGGAATATTTCCAAAGCTCCTTTAACATGTATGGCCCCCGCTTCAAGGAACTGCTGGATAATTTTGTGGGAAACTGGTTCGTGCAATACTGGAATGCACCCCTGAAGGTGTATATGATGAAAACGTATGGAAACTCGAATACAAGATCCTGGGCCTTGTCTGGGATCACCTTCAGCCAATACGGGAAGTATCTCGTTAAGACCCATCCCTGGCCCTACCTGAAGTATTTCATCCTCCCCAATTCGAAGTTTTATTTCCTTCCGCCTTTGAGTGATATTGAAATGTTCAACAACGGCAGGGATTCCATAAATCCCCACATGCAGCAATGGTTCAATCTGAAATCGCTCAAAATCCCTGCGGTTTCCTTGACTATACAGGGGAAAATCTTATTCATATTCCCGATCCTTTTCTTCGCCCTGAACATCCTCTTCCCCGCACTCTTATTGACATACGTGGTAAAACATCGAAGTATCGATCTCCCGACCCTTCTGATCACTACATTCCTGTTACTGAATGCGTTCTTCACCATCCTGGCCAATCGCGCCTGCCTGCGCTACGAGATATTCCCCATGTTGATTTTCTGGAGCTTTTCCTGGGTCGTCTTCGACAGATTGGAAGTCCCCGTTACTTCAACACATAATAAAACGCCTCATTCTCCGTCGCCGTCACCCCATTCTCCGAATCCGTATACACCAGGGTAAGCGGATTCCCCGCCGTATCGTAGGTATACGTATACGTCTGATACTCCATGATCGAAGTCAGGTCATTCACGTCCAGGTGGTTGATCGTCGCCCCTGTAATGTTGTGCGTGGAAATATATTGATAGTAATTTTCGCTATCGAAGCTCACTACCCACGATCCCCCGGTCCGCAGCACGGGATTCACCTCATTGTCGTAGGTAAAGACGGCCGAATAAGAAAAGGTGCTCGCGATGTTATGCAAACTGTCCCCCGTGATCAGGCCGACCACATCCCCGTTGGCATCCCAGGTCAGGCTGTCCACTGCAGTGTAACCCGCGCCCGAACCAGGCACCCCGGCAAAATGGTACACATAGGTCAATTGCCCTGAGGAATTATAGAGCAGGGAATCGTAATAAGGGCTGACAGGGTCGTGATAAACGGAGGTGAGGACTTGGTTGTTACCATTAAACGTGAACGAAAATAGCACAGCCACATTAGCCTCGGACGTATCCGTCCCCACGGTGATTGCCGTCATCAACCCGCCGGAAATGACGGGATACAACGCCTCGATCACAGGCGCCCCATTATTGGAATACTCCTCCACGAAGGCTCTTAAAACCGTATCCTGCTGGTAAAGGAACAGCGCGCTGTCCTGAATCGTCGTAAAATCGATCTTCGTCAGGTATTCGTGCTGAGGCGGCGGGTTCGTTAATTGTTTAGAAGGGTTGTCGTTTTTCTTACAAGCCGCCCAGAAAATACCGGTGGCCAGTAAAACATAAGGTATACGTTTCATAATACCACAAGATAAGCATTCCGAAGAATAGCCCGGAGCGCTTAACGGCCCACTTACAATTGCGGCACCGTGGTATTTTGTGGCCAACGGTAGAACCAAATACTCACAATGATCCAGGGGCAAAAGATGCCCAGGCATTCCGTCATGAAATCGGCATCGAAGACGTGGTACAAGACGTGCAACAACAGCAGCGCCAGTATGCTCAGCACCACCCCAAGTACAGACAGCAGGGCCTTGCGTAGCGCCACCGTTCCGCTGAAACCCATAAACCAAAGCACAAAAAACCACAGAATGGCTGCACTGGGGAGCGAAAACAGCAGGCTCAGCCCCAGCCCGTACAAAGTAACCCCCAGCATGTCGATCAAATTAAAACTCCCCCACTCCATCACGAGCATAAACGTGAGGCTTCCGGCCAGCGCGCTGGTCAGCCAAACCTTCAACGTATAAAAAAGCGCGCGCCGCATACATTCCTAGTCTTTACACCGGTAGAACACCCGCTTCAGCCCAATCGAAGACACCGGCGTCACCACCAGGGGTATCTTCTCCACCACCGTCTGATTGACGTCCAGCCCAAAGGCTCGGCTGTCATTGAGCGCGAAGTGGTTCAAGGCGAAGTAGCTGTTCAGGATAAAGCCTTCCCGGACCGAAAATTCGTTGTCATAAGATAAGAAATTTTCCATGACGACGAATTTATAATTGCTCAGGTTTTCGGTATTCAGCGCCGGGAAGCGGCTCAGGATGTCCAACTCCTTGTTGGCGATCATTTCCATGACCACTTTGCGGAACATCAGCCCGATGCGGGGCTGCACGCGGAATCCCAGGAAAAAGTCGATTCGGATAACGTTGTCGTCGAGTAGTTCTTCCACCCCATAGGACATCGTATAGGGTTCGTCCGTGCGTTCCAGGTGGATGAACCAGTAAATATCGGCGCGCTTGGCGTTTTCCTTGAAGATGGACCAAAGGATGCGCTTTTCGATCTGGCGGGGGTTATTGGCCTTCGTCAGGTAGATCAGTTGGGACGTGAATTTCGGATTGTTTTCGTCCTTGGACAGCTCATCCAGGCGCGGTAAATACGGTTCCAGGTTGTCGAAGGTCAGGAAGCGGTTGGTGATCTTCCGCGCATGATACCAGATGTACATGGTGGATATGAGGCCTATCTCGAAGACCAGGAAGAACAACCGCTTCAGCAGCTTCACCGCGTTGGCGACGAAGAAGGAAGATTCCACGATCACGAAGATCGTGGTCACCAGCACTACCGTCCAGAGGGGCCAGTGCTTGACGTAGCGCAGGAAGCGGTAGACCAGGATCGTTGTCATCAGCATGGCCACCGTGATCGAAAACCCATAAGCCGCCGTCATGGCCTCACTCGTACGGAAGTACAGGACCACCAGGAAGCACCCCAGGCATAATATCCAGTTGATGGAGGGGATGTATATCTGCCCCCGGATATTCGTCGGAAACTTCACCGTGACGCGGGGCCAGAAGTGCAAACTGATGGCCTCGCTGATGAGGGTAAAGGAACCGCTGATCAGGGCCTGGCTCGCGATAATGGACGCCGCCGTCGCGATCAGGATGGACGGGACCAGGAACCACGTAGGCACGATCGCGAAAAAGGGGTTGGCCCCATGCAAATTCGAGGTGTGCTGGAGGATGACCCACGCGCCCTGCCCCAGGTAATTCAGCACCAGCGCCGTTTTCACGAAAATCCAGCTCACGCGGATATTGTGCAGTCCGCAGTGCCCCAAATCCGAATACAGGGCTTCCGCCCCCGTCGTACAAAGGAACACCGCCCCCAGCAGCCAGAAGCCATGCGGATGCTGTGTCAGCAATTGAATGGCGTAGTGCGGGCTCAGCGCCTGCAACACCGCGGGATACCGGACGATCTCATGGACACCCAGCATGGCCAGCATGCAAAACCATATCAGCATGATGGGTCCGAAGGACCCGCCCACCACCTTCGTACCGAAGCGTTGGAAGATGAAAAGCAATAACAAGATGACCATGACGATTTCCACCACCAGGTGGTTCCCCGGGACGATCACGTTTTCCAGCCCTTTCACGCCATTCAGCCCCTCGATCGCCGACGTGATGGAGATGGGCGGCGTGATGATCCCGTCCGCCAGGAGCGTACCCGCCCCTATAATGGCCGGGTAGACCAGCCGCTTTCCATATCGCCTCACCAAAGCATATAACGAAAACACCCCGCCCTCTCCCTTGTTGTCCGCCTGGAGCGTGATGATGACATATTTGAAAGTCGTTTGAAGGGTCAGCGTCCAGAAAACGCAGGAAATGGCGCCGAAGACCAGCCCTTTATCGACCACCCCTCCATCCGTCATGATCGTTTGAAACGTATACAGGGGCGACGTCCCGATGTCTCCATAAATGATCCCCAGGGCGATCAGTAAACCTGCAGCAGAAGCCTTCTTGAAATGCGTGTGACTGGAGTCCATGGTCTAGTTGTTATAATTTTCATGGTCAGTCCGGAAAGGCGCCACGGGCAAATGCCCCACAGTAGCAAACAATTCGGGAACTGCACTGTTGGTGAAACAATATCGTACGGAAAGGGGCGCTTTTATGGAAGGTGACCAAACTTCCACCGTGCTACCATTAATGGACGCCTGCGCGTCCACATACTTGCCGTCGGCCCCCGCGACCTGGAAGTTCACAGGCTTGCCCATGAGCCCTCCTTCCGCGTGATCGAAGGTGACGGTGATCTTATTTCCATGTACTGTTATATTCTTGTAGGAAGGATTTTGAAAAGCTGAAATCGGAACGTGATACGTCTCCGCCAGCGCGTAAGCCGCCAGTCGTTCCCCTACATCGAGCTTGTCCTTGGGATGTATATCGTTCGTGTCACCCGCCAGGTCACCGATGGAAACCATCCCGCTGTTGGGGATCAGGTGTTGCGCCATGTCCTCCTGCTCCCTGAGGAGGAAGGCTTTCTGATACCGGGGATCGTACCGGTAGGGGGCGATCTGCACGAAGTAAAAGGGAAAATCCCTGCCGAAATCGCGCCGCCACCCCGTCACCAGGCTGTCCAGGAGCACAGCATAAGCACCGGGCTGGTAGGTATTGCTTTCCCCCTGGTACCAAAGGGCTCCGGCAACTCCGTAGGGGATGAAGGGGGATATCATGCCGTTGTACAGGTCCCCCGGCCGGTCGGGCCAGCGCTTGGAATGTTCGTCATAGAAATGCGCCTGCAGGTTGGCATCCCCCGATACCTGCTCCGCCCTCACCCAGGTTTCCCCATTGGTTCCCCCCCAGGCCGCCTCGATGATCCCCACGGGCACCTTCAATGTCTCGTGGATCCTCCGCGCAAAAAAGTACCCCACCGCAGTATTATTAGGCATCGTGGCCGGGCTGCAAGCCACCCAGTTTGCCCTGCAATCCTGTTGGGGGAATGCGGCCCCTATCCTGGGCACATGAAAAAAGCGGATTTCCGGGAAATCCGCCTCTTGTATCGCCTGTTGCTTATTATCCAGGCCCCAGTTCGCCGTAAATTCCATGTTGGACTGCCCGCTACATATCCAAACCTCGCCCAGCAGCAGGTCTTGAAGGACTACCTTTCCATGATAGTGCTTTTCCACCAGCGTCAGCGTGTAGGGCCCGCCTGCGTCTCCCGTCTTGAGGTCCACCCGCCAGTGCCCGTCGTTCGTCACGCCGCCCAGCGCTGTATCGTTGGGAGCCCAGGACCCTATCGCAAACACCGTATCATTAGGGTCGTCCCAACCCCAAACCGCCACAGTCGTATTGCGTTCCAGGACCAGGTGATCTGAAAAAACCGAAGGAAGTACGATTTGAGAAAAACATACCTGACTGGTCAGAATCAAGCCGGCAGTCAAGAAGGAGAAGGGACGAGTCATAAAAAAGGGGGCCATCGCTGGCCCACTGCAAAGGTATAACGGATTTCTCGAAATTACCAAGCGTATCATCGACCCCTTCCCCGGCGCCTGAAAACCCCTCTGTCAGGGGCCGCCCCCTCACACCAGCAGCTTGCTTTTTATATACGCCGCGCTCTGCGCAATGCTCGTATAGGGATCCATTCCCGGGGCATAATTCTCCTGCTCCATAAACGTCTGCTGCTCTCCCGCCAGGGTATGGTATTGGAATATCTTCACGAAATCGATGCTCCCATTCCCGACCTCCGTATTCAGGGTGGACGTCGTCTTGTCCATATCCTTGATGTGCCACATCACGAAGCGCCCCGGATGCTCATGGAAAAGGGCGATCGGATCCCCGCCACCCCGGACCACCCAGTACAGGTCCATTTCAAAGTGGACCAGTGACGGGTCCGTATGGTTCAAGAGGATGTCCAACCCCCGCGTCGTCCCGTTCACCGGCACGAACTCGAAATTGTGGTTGTGATAAGCCATCGGAATCCCTTCCATTTTCAGACGTCCCGCCAACTTATTGAACTTCGCCGCCACGCTTTTCCAATCATCCTCCGTAGTACGGAATTTTGGGTCCAGCCAAGGCACCGTCAGGTACTTCTGCCCCAACGCATGCACCGAATCGATCGCTTTACCCAGGTCCCCGTCCGTGCCCTTCCCCAGGAACTCGTCCATCCCATAGTGCCCGCTGGTCGTCACCAGGTTATTTTGAGCCAGCAGCGCCTTGAACGCCTTCAGATCCAGCCCGAAAAACTTACTGTCCGCCGTCATCCCGAAAGTCTCCACATTCTGGTACCCCGCCTGCGCCACCTTGGCGATCCACCCCTGCGGGTCCTTGGGCAGTTGATCCCTTAATGAGTAGAGCTGCAGGCCGCACATGCCTTTGCCTTTTCTGTCAGCGGAGCCGAGCGCTCCGGCCAATTTAGGCAGCGCAACCATCGCCGCAGCGGCCATGGCGGATTGGGTGAGGAAGGTTCTTCTGGAGGTTGTCATAGCAAACGATTGGGTGTAAAAAACCGAAATTAAGCGATTGGTCCATGTAAATAGGGGATTACTAAAAAATGAGCTTCGTTGTATGCGACGGACCCCGTATTTTTCCCGGTAAATCGCTCTTTCTTAAATCATTGGTTGGAAAGTACTCTCAAATTGTTTTAGAATTCGAAAATCCCACAATTTTAGCCTCCCGCCTCACCATCTGCCTTCCAATTGACTTCCTCTAAAAATGAGTGGACCCCTGTTCACTCAATATTTATTTGTAAATAATTAACCCATAGCTTAATTTTGAAAAAGATAGCAGTCATATATAAAAGCGCTGATGTTTACCCTCGGCATTTTTATTTCGATGCGGATATAGCTGAGGAAATCCTCTCTTTCATCAGGCCTAAAAACATCGGAAAGAGTTTCGATTATGTAGTGAACAGGATACTAACCCAGGACCTGATGTATTATGATAATTACCAAAAATTAAAAGAGTATACTCATCTCTCGGAAATGCGGATTTGCCCCAATCATATCAATGCGCGGATCTATTGTAAGGAGTTTACCACAAAAGACGGCGGCTTTCACGTCGTCGCTGCAAAGCTGCTCCTCAAAAAGAAATCCAGGGGCATTGACAAGGCCATTGACCAATTCATTCAGCCAATACAACAATATGAGTACAGATTTGGGTAAAATCCAGGGAAAGATAAAAGCAAGGCATGCGGGAAAATCGGAGAAACAAATACTTTCCGAAGATGCATATATGTTGATGGCGGGATATCTATCCGAGATCGAAAGGATACAAAAGCAGGTTGACCTGAATAAAAAAGAACTGGCCTCCATGATCAAGGTATCCGCCAGCTATCTAAGCCAGGTCTTCAATGGAGACAAGCCCCTGAACTTTTATACCATCGCCAGGATTCAGGTCGCCTTGAAAATCCGCTTTCGCGTCTCTGTAATCCATCTTCAAAAGGACGCCGCAACCCAGGTCGCCATCACGCCCGCCCCCTCGAAAGCCTCTGTTAAATAATCAAAAAGCCCCCTCCGGATAGGTATAATCGGGCTGCTAAAGTGTTGTATATTAGACAATACTCTGCGCCGATGCTAAGAAAATCCCCCTTTCTTATAGTTATCTTATTGACTATAAGCAATTTAATTCATGCCCAGTCCCCCATCCAGTGGACCTACGAAGTCAAAAAACTGGACAAAAACACCTACGAGGTCTGGATGACCGCCAATCTGAACGACGGCTGGCACATTTACGCCCAGGTCCAACCCGAAAGCGCCGTGGCCGTTCCCACCGCCATCAGCTATACCCACAACCCCCTGGTAGTGCCTGAGGGCAAACCCCGGGAAGAAGGAGGAACCATGGTTCACTACGTCTTCAAAGAAGTAGGCATCGAACAAAACCAATACGACAAGCGCGTCAGCTTTGTTCAAACCTTCCAATTGAAAGGGGACATTAAAACCAGTGTAAGCGGAAGCATACACTTCCAGGTTTGTACGGAGCACGAATGTCTCCCGCCTGCGGATGCGCATTTTACGGTGACCCTGCCACCGACGGAAGCGTCGGAATAATCATTCCCCCGGATACCTCACCCCCACCTGCCCCCTGATCTCATCCATCACCTGACTCATCATCAGGCTGAACGAAACCGGCATATGCGGGCTCTCCAAAAGCCCCGCATCCAAACACCTATGCACTTCGCGAATCTGGTATTCGAAACCGTTTACGACCGGCGGGAACTCGACCAACGAAGATTCACCGGAAGTACGATACAGGGTATACCGATGCCCTTTGTACCAATAAGTAGGTATTTCGATCCGCCCAAGAGAACCGCAAATCTCAAACGAACAAGATGTATTACAAGTCAATTCAGACGTAATCACCCCCGAAGCCCCACCCTCAAAAGAAAGCACCGCATGGCAATACTCATCCGCCCCCGATGGCGCCAGGCGCCCTGAAGCCACCACAGAAGAAGGCCGCCCCAACAAATACAAACACAAGAATAAGGGATACACCCCTATATCCAGCAACGATCCCCCGCCAAGGGAAAGGTCAAACAACCTATGCGTCGGAACATAAGGCGAAAAATATCCAAAGTCCCCCCGCACGTACTGCACCGACCCAATCTCCCCCGAGCGCACCAGCGAAATCACCGAATCGATCATGGGCAAAAACCGCGTCCACATGGCTTCCATCAGAAAGGTCGAAGACGCCTCCGCAGCCATGGCAGACACCTGGGAAGCAGACAAAGCCATCGGCTTCTCACACAACACCGCCTTCCCCGCCGAAAGGCAAAGCAAAGCCAAAGGCTCGTGGAAAGCGTGCGGTGCAGCAATGTAGACGACGTCGACGTGAGCATCAGCGAGAAGACCCTCATAGGAGTCATACACCCGCGAAGCCCCGAACTCGGCACCAAAAGACGAACCCCGTGCAACATCCCGCGAAGCCACCCCCCACAACTCCCCCTCCGCCAATGGCAATGCCGCCGCAAATTTCCGCGCAATTCTTCCGGGCCCCAATATGCCCCAGCGATGGTAACTCATTATTTGATTTTTAAAGACGAAGCTATGCGCTTCAGCGTCACAAGGCTGGAATCCTCCGTATAAAATCCAAAGAATACCAACGGCCCCGCCGTCACGCCATAATACTTCACGACCCGACTATAAGTCCCCGTTACTTCCCAGCGCCCGCCCGACAAGGGAGTAAAATGGGTAGCGGTCAAATAGCGAAGATTGGTCGTCCGGGTAATACTGTCCATCGAACTTTTCAGGTTAGCCAACGGGTCCGAGGTTGTGGGTATGAAGACCATGAAATACGGGGCAGCTCTATGGATACGCGCTCCACCCACGGTAAAGGAATAGTAATTCTCGTAAATACTATAAAATCCATACCAGCTGTGCCCCAAATCCAGGCTAAAGGGTGCATTCGAAGGCACTTTCATAGCCTTGGCTTGGTCTATATACATGGACAGCAGGATATCCAACACCTTCTTTTTTGCCGATTCCCTGATTCCAGCAATTATCGCGCTTACCCTGACGGTGAAGGCCGAGTCCCCGAATTCCATAAACAAATTCAAGCTGCCGCCTAATGGAACCGAATAAACGTCGATATGAGCCGGATAGGGACCCATTTGGAAATCCTGATGATCCATGGTGGAATCCATTTTATGAAATATGGGTCCGAAGAAACCCTGGTAGCTGAACCCATCAAAATAATCGATTGAAATCCTGGCGCCTTCCCCCACGACGGCGCTTGCGGAATCATCGAAGATAAATCCCGGGGGGAGCCTGACGAACAAAGGGCTTTTGGGGAAATGAAAATCACCCGCCGAATGGAGTGGATGCACGTATGGAGGAACGATCTGCCCAGAAGATCGGCAGGCCAGCCCCAACAACGCTATGCAAAACAACCACCTCATGGTTTGAGTGCCAGCGAACCCGCAATGCGCTTCACCTCCGCCAGCCTGGACCCCGGCTCCCCGTACAAAAACGCCGTAAGCACCAGGGGCTGGGCGGACGTGCCCGTGCAGAATCCATAATAAATGCCCTTCTGGCCGCTCATGACAAAGCGCCCGGTCGTTTCCCATTTCCCACCGGCCAGCGCGACCAACTTTCTGGGGCTGAGGTTGATTTGCGAATTGTCAGCCATCTTATCCAGGAATTTCTCCAAAACGTCCCGTGGAGTCAACGCACCTTGCTGGGGGTTCAGGATCAGGAAACCATCCACGGGATCCTCCAAAGAACTTTGGGAGGCGCCCCCGAACGTATACACGTAGGTGTTCCCTTCTCTGTTTAACCATGCAAATCCGCTTTGTCCCAGGTCCAACGTGAAAGGCGTCACTTCGCCCGCGGTAACGTCCTCATCGCGGTACAGGGACACCATGGTATTCAATACCTCGCTTCGGTTGGCGGTGTCATTATCGGGAATGACCCCAACACAAACCGCGGTAAATTGGGCGTCCCCGAAAATGAGGGAAAGGGCTTCACTATGCGCCTTTTTGGCAACGAAGTAATACAGCAAAGCCGAATAGGATCCCATATTGAAGGCCTGCTTCGATAAATAGGTTTTGTGCATCGCGGAATCGATGCCGTGTTCGAACCCGGGCATCACCTCCCCGATAGCGCTTCCGGGCAAGTATTTATACCCGATAACGGAGCCCTTTAAACCCCTGATCGTGTCCCGGGTGCTGTCGATGATGTACCCCTCAGGGAGCCGGACGAAAAGTTGGGTCCCCGGTAATTGCCGGTCATCCGAAGAACGCGCCGGTGCGATCGTATCGGGCAGGAGCTTCATGGACCCGGTTCCCGGCAGCGCGAACCGGCAGGCCCCGCAAAGGAAACAGCAGAGTATAAGCAACCGCATACAGAAAGAAATTTACTTCAATAAAAGTGAATGCGCCACAACTTTTACAGACTTCACATCCAGCGCCCTTTCGTCATACGTCCACCCCGCCACCAGCACCGGCCGATCATCCGTCCCCACGAGCAACGCATAAAAGTGGTTGGCCGCGCCCTTGAAGATGCCCGGGGTCTCGACTTCGTAACCCGCCAATAAACCCACCCGCGTAGGGACGATATGGTAAGGCGCGAAATTAAAGTCCTTGTTTTCGAAGGAATGCATGACCAGGTACATGCTGCGGGGCGTGATCGCGAGCTGCCCGGGGGGGTAGAGGGTTACTGAGAACTGGTCCTCGGCGATGTACCTGGCAGGGTGTGAGCGGCCGCTGGGGGTATAATAAAAGGAATTGGTCACGTTGCTGTCGTAGAACCACCCCGTGCCGGCCAGGTCAAGGGTGAATTTCATCGAGTCGGGGTCGAAGTAGGGGTCGTCGACCTTATAATAGAGGCTCATCAGGGTATTGATGGCCGTATCCCGGGCCCGGGCGTTTCCCGTGGGAAAGATGGCGTCCGCTTTCATCCAAAAGTCGCCATTGCCTTCAAACAGCTCGATGCGCTCCCGGCCGGGCACCGAGTCCACGCCATACCAGAAGTAGGCCTCGCAGCCCGAAATGTTCATCTTTTGGTGGTCGTAGTTTGGACCTGCGACCGGATCGAAGTGCGTATTGCGCAGGATCCGGTCGATTTTGGGGGTCACCTCGTAGAAATCCTGGTCGACGGGGCGGTGGACCCAGATATAGGTAGCCGTGTCCTTGCGGAATATACCCGAATCGTTGTGGCTGAAATAGTCGTCCGGGGCCCGGATGAACAGCTTGCTTCTGGGGACGCGCTGCTCCCCGGAAGCATATTCCGGCTTCGCACTGTCCGGCAAGCGTAAGAAATGATTTTGAGCAAAGCGGCACCCCAAGAGGCACAGGGTGACTAGAAGAACAATCGTGCGTCGATACATACCCTAAATAAAGCGAAAACTCCCGAAATCACATATTTTCCTCCCGAAAAACAAAAAGCCAGTCCTTTTGGGACTGGCTCCTGCTGGGAAAAATCTTTGGGCTTAACTACGAACGTGTTCTTTTGGCTTGTGTAGGATACGGACTTGTTCGGAAGATGTGCAGTTACAATACCTTCACTTGGTTTTCATAAGAGTGGATTTCCCATTGGATCTTTCGGTGGATACTTGGATACGGTACGGTTTCATTAGGATTTTTGGATACTTGGATACGGTCTTTCTGATACTGGATTTTTAAATAAGGTACGGTGAACTGCGATCAACAATACAAACATACGAAGCTCGCTAAACCGGGCAAATAGCATAACTGCCCTTTCTTTCTGATGAAAATTATACGCGCAGGAACGGGTATGTCCGGTCGGACGCATAGTAGTTCTACGGTATTCCCTATAACAAATTGTCATTCAAAGGCTCCCGGCAGGAAATAGGTCTTCACTTTTCGCCCCGTAAGGCCCCTGGAAAGCTCGTAATTCATCACGAATCCATCCTTTATCCAGAAGGTATATAAAGGGCGTGTTACCGCCGCCCTGCCCCAGTAACCCTTGCGGAGTTTCTTCTTATCCTGGGCGCCCGTTTTCAAATCGATGCTATAGGAATACTCGGCCAGGGAAGCCACGCCGGCCACCTCGGCGGTGATGGCGTACAGCTTGTCTCCATCCAGGTGGATGTCGATGCCTGGGTACGATTCGACGAAGGTTTCCAGGGTCTTGTCCAGGGTGATGGAACGCACCAGGTTCATTTGGTGGTCATACACCGTTAGGAT
>CAZJDB010000245.1:0-40760 GCA_964544695.1 uncultured Chitinophagaceae bacterium | reverse complement strand
ATACCGAGTAACATTAATAGGAGTACCATATTACCGTACCGATCTAAAGGATTCCCGCATCTCCTCGCAAAATTCCTTCGGCTGTTCCCAGGCCGCAAAATGGCCGCCTTTGGGGAGTCGGTTAAAGTGGATCAGCTTAACATATGCTTTCTGCGTCCAGCTCTGCGGGGCGGCATAAATCTCATCGGGGAACACACTGACTGCTACGGGAATGGTCACGCCTTTTGGAGCAAAAAAGGCCAGGTGGCTTTCCCAATACAAACGCGCCGCCGAAACGGAAGTTTTCGTCAACCAATACATCGTAATGTTGTCCAGAATGTCATCCCGGGTAAGGCCCTCGGACTGCCCGGCGAAGACCCGGGCGATGAGCGCCTCACTGGCCGAGTCGTGGTCGAGCATCCAGGCTGCCATGCCAATGGGTGAATCTTCCAGCGCATAAAGGGTCTGAGGTCGGTTCGCCATCTCGGTGGCATAGCCCAGGCCATGCGCATAGAATGCGGCAAGTTGATCATAGGCGTGTAGTTCGTCAGGTGACAGACCGGAAGGCGGCATTCCACCGGCTGAGAGATCCTTGGCAATATCGTCTGGAACCGTGGCGGGCATGTTGGTGTGAATGGCAAGCAATCCGGGGGGCGTCAGCAAAGCCATTTGTTCGGTGACTGCATTCCCCCAGTCACCCCCTTGTGCCACGTAGCGCGTGTATCCGAGTCGCTTCATCAATTCCACCCAGGCGCGGGCGATGTGCTGAGGATCCCAGCCGGTCGTGGTCGGCTTCCCGGAAAATCCATGACCCGGTAGCGACGGAATAACCACGTCAAAAGCATCCGATGCCTTTCCGCCGTATGCTTCCGGATCGGTCAGGGGTCCGATGACCTTAAGCTGCTCGATGATGGAGCCCGGCCAGCCGTGGGTAATGATTATCGGCAACGCATTGGGATTTTTCGACTTCACATGGATGAAATGAATATCCAATCCGTCGATATTGGTCGTGAATTGTGGCAATGCGTTGAGCCTTGCTTCGCACTTTCGCCAATCATAGGAGTTTAGCCAATATTCGGCGAGGGCGTGCATCGTCGCAAGCTGAACACCCTGCGTCACGTCCATCACCGTTTCCTTTTCGGGCCAGTTGGTGGCAGCGATGCGCCGGTGCAGGTCGGCCAGGGCTTCATCACTAAAATGAACGTGAAAGGGAACGATCGCGCCAGCGCCTGTGGAGCCCTGTTGGGCGTTACCTGGGGTGCCCATCATGGCTACGGCGCCTGTGATTATGGTTGTCATAATGTGTTTTTTTTTCATTGCGTTGGTTTTAGACCTCGTACCCACAGGTAATTATCGTGCCATCCTCCAACGCCATAAAGATCAGCTACTTCTAAAATTATCGAACCACGATGGATCGTGATTAAACGAAAAAACCGCGACCTATCATAACAAATCGCCATAGCCCCGGTTGCAACCGCTACACTATCATAAACTTACCTAAGTGGCATATCCATTGCATACCTAAGTTACTTGATGAAAACACAAACGGTCATCGTGACGGGTGCGTCCTCGGGTATCGGCTTTGCAATCGCGAAACATTTCCTTGAAAGAGGAGATAACGTTGTCATAAATTCCTCCAACGCGGTCAAATTGCAAGAGGCTTACTTCAAATTGGGGGCCGGCGATAATCTTGCTCGTTTAGCAGGTGATGTAGGTAACAAAGCCACCGGAATCGCCCTGGCCGATAAGGCTATCACACAGTTCGGATCGCTTGATATCCTGGTAAATAACGCGGGCCTTTTGGATACCAGACCCTTTTTGGAGGTGGATGAAAGTTACATCGACCTGTTCCTGAGAACGAATCTAAAAGGGACCTTCTTTACCTCGCAGGCCGTGATACCGCAAATGTTGAAACAAGGTGACGGATCGATCGTAAACATAGGAACGTCCATGGTAACAAAATCAGTTGCCGGTATTAACGTAAGCGCAGCGGTTTCCAGCAAAGGAGCCATTCACGCACTGACCATTCAATTGGCTGCGGAATTCGGGAAATTCAACATCAGGACCAACGTCGTTGCACCGGGCGTGATCCGAACGCCGATGCATCAAACCGAAGGCAAAGACACTTCCGACCAAAACGCGGGCATCCACCTGCTGAACCGGGTTGGTGAGGTGGCGGATGTAGCTGAAATGGTTTACCTTGTCGCCAAAAGCAGATTTATAAATGGCGCCATCATCAACGTAGACGGTGGTCTTGGCGCAGGACATAATATTTGAAATCATGAAAAATATACTACCCTTTTTGCTAATATTGTCCAGTATCATAACGACGAATGGGCAATCAAAATCCACAAAAAACATGGAAGATTCCATAGCCATCGCCCAAGTGCTGGAAAGCTATTTCAAAGGAATATATACCGGGGATGTTGAACTCCTGAAAACCGTATATAATCCGGGCACGCTGTTATTCGGCGACGTAAAAGGGCAGCCTTACGCCAAGACCCTTGAACAATATCTGGATGGGGTCGCACACCGCCAAAGTCCCAAGGATTCGGGCAAGCCATTCAAAGGGGAAATCATCTCCATCGACAGCATCAATTCAATAGCCGTTGCCAGGGTCAGGGTGAAGATGTACGATTTCGACTACCAGGAAATTTTGTCTTTTCATAAATTCGATGGCCATTGGCTGATCGTCAATAAAATGATCTCCGACTCATGAAAGTATGGTACGTCACCGGAGCTTCCCAGGGATTAGGATTGATATTGGTTAGAAAACTCCTGACCGCTGGTTACAATGTAGCCGCAACCTCAAGAAATGCGGACACACTGAAACAAGCCGTAGGCGCGTCCGAGCCGGAAAGATTTCTTCCATTAACCGTTGATTTGGGCGATACCAATTCCATACGCCAGTCCATCGAAGAGACGAAATCCCGTTTCGGCACTATCGATGTCCTCGTGAATAATGCGGGTTATGGGATGGCTGGGACGCTGGAGGAAACCCCCGAGCGCGATATCCGGAATATTATAGAGGTCAATCTGATGGCGCTGATCAACGTCACGAAAAGTGTGCTGCCCCTCATGCGGCAACGAGGGTCAGGATACATCCTCAATATGGGTTCAGTCGCTGGCTTCGTAGGCGCCCCGGGTTGGTCTGTGTATTCGGCAACAAAAGCAGCGGTAGCCGCATTTTCAGAAGTACTATCCCTCGATGTAAAAGAGTTCGGCATCAAGGTGACGGTGGTGGAACCGTCAGGTTTTCGTACCGGTTTTCTAACTGAAAAATCCCTGGCGCTCACGGAAAGCAAGATCGAGGGATACCAGGCAGTAAAAGAAACGCAAAAACGCTACCTGGAGGCAAACGGTATGCAACCCGGTGATCCCGATAAAGCAGCTGAAATATTTATTGACCTGGCGGAAACGCCCGATCCTCCAGTCCATTTGCTGCTGGGCGTGGACGCTTACAACCGCGCAACCAGCAAGATAGCAGGTTTGAAAGAAGAAATGGCCCGATGGCAATCGGTAACCGAATCGGCAGATTTCCCCAAAAAGGAGCCCATTTTTCCCTAATTTAGCCGGCGCAACCTCACCTAACATCTTCATCGTGGGAAGCCCGCTAAACCTACAAGGGGAGTTACTCTCCTTTAGTACGGAAATGGCATCCGTAAACAGCAGGAATGACCTGCTGTCCGTTCTTTCATATGAATTGCACGAGCTTTTTCCGATTACAGGATTCGACATTAATTTCGATCGCATTATTCATTCCGATCAGCCGGTTCTCCTGGATGAAGGGTTGTGTATAGGAAATCTCATATTGCACCTACCGCCCGGCAGCAATTACGTCGGTGACGACCTCCTCAAAAGCGTTTCCGCACAAGTTTCAGCGGCGATCTCCCGGATATGGTCCACCGAGGAAGTAGCAAACAGGGAAGGGGAGAAAACGCTCCTGCTTACCTTTAGCAATGAAATTGCCGCAATAAAAAACAGGGCTGATCTATTTGATGAAGTAGTCGCGAAAGTAAAAAAGATCTTTGGCATCGAGAGGTTTATAATAGCCAAAATAAATGAAGATCAAACCACCTTCAGTGCGTTTGCGTTGGATCCCAGTGGTAACGCAATAATGCAACCTGATTATAAGAATCTGGCTTCGGGTAACCATCAGATCAATGATGGGGTCTTCTCCAGAGCGATAGCATCGGATGACCCTGTTTTATTCGATGTACACAACCTTAGTCAGGAACCCGGGGCGCCCGCGTACGTGGACTTTTGGAAAAGGGTAGGCATGCAGTACGTAATGATTGTCGCGTTGCGGGCGGGTGGCAATAATATTGGTTTTGCAATTCTGAATTTCAACACCTGTGAAAGGATCGACACAACAAGCACCTTGTTGAAAGGAATTTGCGTCCAACTGGCGGTGAAAGTCTCCCAAATCCTGGCCTACGAGGAAATCGAAAGGCGTGAGCGGGAAAAATCAATGCTGCTGGCGTTCAGCAATGCCATCGCCTCCGAGAGAAATAAAAACGCATTTGCAAAAATCCTGAAACAGCAACTAAATGAGCTGTTTCAAATACAAGATTATGTAATCCATGCCCTGAGCGAGGACAAAAAGTACCAAACTCCCCTCCTCTTCGACCCGGATGCGGATTTTGCAAATCATCCTGATTTTTCCAAATTGGTGGGTCACTGGACCGATATTCGTGACGGCGTTTTTGACGTTGCCCTCACCTCTCCAGGCCCTGTCACGATCAATATCGAACAGACGGTGGTTGCGCTTCGCCTGGGACATGAGGTCATAGGCGTTATGAAATTCAGGCACGAAGACCAAACGGAATTCGTCATTCAGGAACGCCTTTTCAAGAGTATCTGCTCGCAGATAGCGATCTCAGCCGCCAATATTATAGCCAATGAAAAGGTCAACCAACAGTTGAACGAGATCAAAAAGTACAAGGAACATCTCGAAGAAGAAAAAATCTATCTCAAGGAAGAAATTGAATCTTCCATAAACAACTCTGAAATAGTAGGGGAAAGTCCGGAATTAAAAAAGGTCTTCCGCCTGATAGCCCAGGTTGCCTATTCCGACAGTACGGTTTTATTGTTGGGTGAAACGGGAACGGGAAAAGAGCTGGTTGCAAGAGCCATCCATAATTCTTCGCCCCACAAAAGTAAGTTGATGGTTAAAGTCAACTGTGCGGCAATACCACCAACCTTAATTGAAAGTGAATTATTCGGTCACGAGCGAGGCAGCTTTACGGGCGCCGTCGAACGCCGGATCGGCAAATTTGAATTGGCCAACAATGGGACGCTGTTCCTGGATGAAATCGGGGAAATGACCCTGGAAGTGCAGGTAAAGTTATTGCGTGCTTTGCAGGAACGGGAAATAGAACGCGTTGGGGGTAAGGCCGCTATTAAGACCAATGTCCGGATCATCACCGCAACGAACCGGGACCTTGAAAAACTGCTGGAAGAGGGGAAGTTCAGAAGCGATTTATATTACCGGTTGAACACTTTTCCCATTACGATCCCTCCCCTTAGAAATCGCAAGGATGATATTCCGAAGCTGGCAATGCACTTCATTGCCCGCTATTCAAAAAAAACGGGCAAAAAAATTGAAGCCATCAGTCACAAGGTAATACAGGAATTGATTGAATACGATTGGCCCGGGAATATCAGGGAATTGGAACATTTGATCGAACGGAGCGTCCTGATGGTCACGGGAGATTCGATAAACGAGGTCCATTTACCGCATCAGAAACGGAACACCGCATTAAGCCATGATAAAGAAGATAACATTATAAAATCCCTGAAAGAGAATGAAAAGGACCACATTTTAAAGGTCCTGAGGCATGTCAAGGGAAGAATCGGTGGCAAAGGAGGGGCCGCCGAAATATTGGGGCTTCCCACCAGTACGCTGAACTCCAGGATAAAAAAGCTGGGTATCCGGCGCGAGCACCTGTGAAATATAGCCGCGAGATATGGCCTACCGGCGAAATATCGCCGGGGAAAACCTGGAAAGTCGTTATAAATCAGAGAATTACGTCATGGCATCCTTTTGGAACTTAACCGGGATACAAACCCTCCTGACCATGACACCACCAATCGACACTGAAATCGTCGGCAAAAGTCCTTTGCTGCAACAAACATTACAACTCATTTCAAGGGTAGCGCCCAGCGACAGCACGGTGCTGATCCTGGGGGAGACAGGGACGGGAAAAGAGCTGATCGCCAGGGCCATCCACAACCACTCATCGCGCAAAACCAAACCGATGATTAGGGTGAATTGCGCGACCCTACCTGCAAATCTCATCGAGTCGGAGTTATTTGGCCACGAACGCGGCAGCTTTACAGGCGCAACCGAGCGCAGGATCGGAAAGTTCGAGCAGGCAGTCACCGGGACCCTGTTTCTCGATGAGATCGGAGAGTTGCCCCTCGATCTCCAGGTCAAGTTGTTGCGCGCCCTACAGGAAGGGGAAATCGAACGTATCGGGGGAAAGGGTGTGATCAAAACGGACGTCCGGATTATTGCCGCAACCAACCGCGATTTGGAAAAAGAGGTATATGAAGGACGGTTCAGGGCAGACCTTTTTTACCGGTTACATATATTCCCGATCAATGTCCCCTCGCTCCGGGACATGCGTGATGACATCCCTTTGCTCGCCAGGCATTTCATTCAAAAGATTTCCAAAAAAATAGGCAAGAAAGTCTCCGCCATGAGCAATCATGTTCTTGACCAACTCATGAGCTACGATTGGCCGGGGAATATTCGGGAACTGGAGCATATGCTCGAACGGAGCATGCTACTGACCGACGATGACATCATAAGGCAGATTTATCTTCCGGGGCGCCGGCAAAAAATAGTAACCAACCAGTTCGAAAACGAGTTCGTTGTAAAAACGATAGAAGAAAACGAGCGGGACCACATCCTCAATATGCTCAAATATTGTAAAGGAAGGGTATCCGGTTATAAAGGCGCCGCTGAATTCCTTGGGATACCGCCCAGTACTTTAAGTTCAAAGCTCAAACGGCTGGGTATTCAAAAAGGTCATTATTAATCCGACCTCAAACTCTCCACCGGGTTGGCAACAGCCGCCTTGATCGCCTGAAAACTAACCGTAACAACCGCGATACACAGGGCAGCCAGTCCCGCCAGAACGAATATCCAACCATTGATGCTGATCCGGTAAGCATAGTCCTGCAACCAACGATTCATCAGCATCCAAATGAGTGGGGTTACGAGGACAATGGCCAGCACCACGAGCTTCAGGAAATCCTTGGACAACATTGTCGTGATATTCAGCACGGAAGCCCCCAGCACTTTCCGGATCCCGATCTCCTTGATCCGCTGACTGGCGGTATATGCCGAAAGGCCAAACAGGCCGAGACAACTAATCAGGATGGCAAATATCGATAGGGTCGTGAACAGTTGGCCGAATTGGCGCTCGTTAGAATATTGCCGGTTAAAATAGTCATCAAGAAAGAAATATTCAAAAGGATTGCCGGGGAACGCTTTTACCCAAGAGGCTTCCACATGCCGCAGGGTTTGATCGATATGGGTGGTATGCAGCCGGACTGAAAAATAGTCGCCTTCATACCAGTCACACGAGAAAAGGGTTGGTTCGAGTGGCTTCTTAAGCGAAAGCTGGTGATAGTCATTGACAACCCCCACGATAATCAGATGGTAATTGCCCCAGGCTTGTATGGATTTACCGATGGCATCTTCCGGTCTCTTGAATCCCAGTAGCCGGGCCGCCGACAGCGTGATGATCGCCGAGGTATCCGGGTCTTTGGGAAAGTCTCTCGAGAAGGTCCGGCCCGCCAGCAATTGCATTTGAAATACTTTGAGGAAGTCGAAATCCATACTGTTTACCCGCACCGTAATCGAGTCATTGGAAGCGTTGCCAATTACTTTGATCATAGTTTTGTATTCCCGCTGTTTGCCTGGTATGGTGGTCGAATTGGAGACGGCTTCTATGTCCGGGTCTTGCTTCAATTCGTTCCGGAATAGATCGATCCCAGCCCGGAAGGCTGCGATGTTTTTATCGTGGTTGGGGGCGATACTCGGGCGATCCATGACCAGCACCTGGTCGATATTCATTCCGATATTCTGGTTCAGCATAAAGTGCACCTGCCGATAGACGATGATCGTACCGGCGATCAGGGCGATAGAGGCCATGAACTGGGTCACCACCAGTCCTTTGCGCAGAAGGATTCCACCGGAAGTATTTTTTAGCTTGCCTTTCAGAACGGTAGCCGGCCTGAAGGACGAAAGTACCCAGGCGGGATAGAAACCGGAAAGTAGGGATCCCGTTATCCAAAGGACCCCCAGGAGCCCCAGGAACCATCCCTGCAACAAATAATTGCTGTCAAGGGCAAGCCCGGAAATATAATTGAAACCAGGCAGCGAGAGGTAGATCAACGCACAAGCAATCAGAAGAGAGATGCCGTTGATCAAAGCTGCTTCGGTAAGGAACCGACTGATAAGATGAGTCCTGTCGGCGCCAATGACTTTACGCACACCCACTTCCTTTGCCCGGCCGATAGCGCCCGCGGTGGAGAGATTGACAAAATTGATCCAGGCAATCCCCATTATAAATATACCAACGATGGAGAGTATCGTAACGATGGTCTCGCTTCCATTCGCTTCGAGTTCTTCTGCCAGGTCGGACCGAAGGTGGATACCGGACAGTGGTTGGAGATGCCCCGTTTGGCCCTTGCCCCCATAGGCAGCATACAACGCCGGAAGTTTTGACTCGATCGATTTCGGGTCAGTTCCGGACCTTAAGCGGATATAAGTATAAAACTCAGGTCTTGTCCGTGCCCAGTTCTGATCAACCCGTGTTCCGAACATTGTCTGATAAGAAAACAGGATGTCAAATTTCAAATGGGTGTTGGCAGGGAGGTCCTTGAAAACGCCGGTGACTTTCGCCAACTGATCATCGCTGTCGTCATCGTGCATGTGAAGGGTCTTTCCGATAGGGTCTTCCTCGCCAAAATAAAGGCGGGCATAATTTTCCGAGATGACGGCCGTGTTCGGACCGGCCAGGGCCTGCGAAGCGTTTCCACTGACCATCTTAAATCCCATCATAGGAAGAAAGGCAGAATCGGCATAAAGGAAACGGTGTTGTTTGAGACTGATGGAGCCATTCCTTGCCTGATCATAGGTGACGACCACATTGTTGATGTAGCTCATATTCATGAGCCGGGCATAACTGGTGACTTCGGGGATTTCGTTGACCAGGGCGGGTCCCAGGCCTGCATAGTTCTCTGCGCTGGCCGAATGACCGGTCTCCAGGCTGACGCGGTAAATATTCGCCCGATCCGGGATAAAATTTTCGTAGCTACGCTCAAATGTCACGTATTGGACGATCAGCAGGAACAGTGTCATACCGATCGAAAGCCCAATAATATTGAGCAGCGCATAACCGCGGTTGCGAATGAGATTCCGGTAGGCGGAGAGGAGATAGTTCTGTAGCATACCATCTCCGTTCCCAAAAGAATGCCGGTTCTATAGAGGTATAATAATCAATATATTATCACTAACCCAGCCCCTGCAAAATGTTCGCTTTTAATACATCGGGTGTTCGATCAACGGACTTCAAGGGTGGCTGGTATCGCCGGGTGAGGCGATCATAGGCATAGGAGGCGTGTACGCGATATGGGTAAATTTGGACAATTCCATTTGTTCACCCGCAATCTTATTTTGCAGGTCCAGGATACTCTTATTCAAATCATCCAGCTTGTCCGAGGATTTTCTTGCCCTCCTGGAGTCCCCCTTGGCAGTGCCGGCCGCATTGTTCGCCTGTTTTGCATCATTCTTGTCTTGGGGATTAGCGCTTAAGCTATTGGCCGCAGTAGCATTTGCATTGGCCGATTGCTGGGCCACAAGAGAATCGTTCTGCTTGTTATTTGTTTTCTTGGTTACCGTATTCTGAAGCTTTCCCAATTGCAGTTGATCTTCACTGATCTTGGCAACGATGGCCAGGGAATCCGTATTCACCTGTGCAAATCCCGACACGCAAAAAAATATGCACGCCGAAGTTAAAGACAATAGTTTTTTCATACAGCAAAGTTAGGTACACTTACTTTACTATTGGTTACAGGACTAAATATTTAGATTATACAATTCACATCCTTCACACCCTCCTGAAAACGCCACCTCCCACTCAAAGTGGCCGGTGAATCACGCAGAATAAGTCACAGTAAGCCAAACATTAACATCGTAATCCTTCTACATTGGTCTACCTTGCGTCCGTTACCGGTTATTCTATCGGTAAATAAACCAAGAAAAATGTCAAATATCGCACAGGTCGTCAGCACCGACAAAAACATGACCCTTTTGAAGAAGGGCGTTACTGCTTCAGGTTTAGACGGTGTATTGAGTGGCGCGGGCCCCTATACTGTTTTTGCTCCCTCGGATCGCGCATTCGAGAAACTGGAGAAAGGAGTGTTGGATAACCTATTAAAGGCTGAAAATAAAGCCAAGTTGCTCGAAGTGTTGAACTATCACGTCGTTGCCGGGAAAGTCAATTACAAGGACCTGAAAGACGGCGAAAAGCTAAAAACGCTAAACGGCAAGGAATTGCACGTACACGTGAAGGACGGCCATGTAAAAATCGAAGATGCCGAGATTCAGGGTCGCGACATCTCTTCTACCAATGGAGTAATACATTTCCTGGACAGCGTAATGATGAAAAACTAATCACTCACTGTCTATATCAAAAAGCCACAAGTGTTTGCTTGTGGCTTTTTACCTTTTTAAAAGAACCTGTATGCAACGAAATATAAGCACCCTGTTTGGTAATAACGTGGAAGCCACGGAAGGGGAAATAGGGACGGTCAAGGATTTCTACTTCGACGATCATACCTGGACCGTCCGATACATGGTAGTCAAAACAGGGGGCTGGCTATTCGGGCAAGAAGTGTTGATCTCTCCCTATGCCGTACTGCCGCATTCCTGGGAATCGGGTGCGTTCCCTGTACGTCTGACCAAAGAACAGGTACGCCTCAGCCCGGACATCGATATGGAAAAACCAGTCTCCCGCGGGCAGGAGGAAGGACTGGCAAACTATTACTCATGGCAAAGGTATTGGAAGAAGGGCTTCTTTCCCGGAGAGCGGGAAATATTAAAAGAAACCAACGAGGACCCACATTTAAGAAGCATTCAGAAAATCGCCGACTGCAATATACTCGCCAACGATGGTGATATAGGCCTGGTGAGTGACATCATCATGGACGATCAGAACTGGCAGATTTCTTACCTGGTGGCCGATTTGCATAATTGGATTGGCGGTAAAAAAGTACTGATCGCCGTGAATAATATAAAAGATGTGAATTGGAAAAATTCAAAGGTAATGGTGAAAATATCCATGAAAGCAATAAAAAATAGCTCCGCAATCGATCCGTGGAATTACATCGTTCCCGAAGACGGCAATGCCCTAACCCACTCCCTATCCTAACCGGCCTTGATACTCCGAAGTAGCCCTGATCGCCCATTCGATGACTCGTAAGCCCATAGCATAGGTCAAGACCTCGCGCTCAGGCCCTCTCTCGACATTAACCAGAATATGCCCACCCTGAGGGATGAATACCGTTCCGGTGCTTTTCTCTATTGCCGGGACCAATGCGTATAAACGCTGTAACAATAACGAAGCGTCCTGGTGCTTCTCATCATATATAGACATACTAAATAATTATCCCGAATTCATGCCACACTCTCCAAACATGGGAATCATGTAAGGGAATGAAATAATTATATAATAATTAATCCTTAAAGTGGACCCAGCTTTACTCTTGAATGAAACTAAATTTGATACCAGGCTCGCATGAATACATAGCGGGCATGAAAGCATTTTTCCAATTAGGAAATGCCCCGTCCCGATATTTGAATGAAGAACCGCTGAGGGAGGATATATTCACGCCGGACCAGATGGAACGCTATGGTAAAATCCTGGCTGGAAAACACACCCTGAGCACCAGGCCAGTAAGCGATCAATTGATAAAACGTCTTTCAGACAATGAAAATGTACTGCAGGAAGTTAGAAAGCTGCTGAATGATTCCATAAAACGTAAATACCAGGTCACGCCGGCGGGAGAATGGCTGATCGATAATTTCTACCTGATAGAAGAACACATTCGGGTGGCTAAGACCCACTTTCCTGAAAACTATAGTGAAAACTTACCCCAACTTGCCGCCGGGTCCGCGGGGGGGTCTGCCGCCGGGTCTTCGGGCGTAAAACGTGTCTACGACATTGTCCTTCAAATAATATCGCACAGCGATGGAAAACTGGAGAAGGACAGCCTCAGCCATTTTATAAAGGCGTATCAAACCGTTACCCAGTTACAATTGGGTGAATTATGGGCTGTGCCGCTCATGCTGCGGCTCGCCCTGATTGAAAATATCAGGCGCATTTCGGCCCGCATTGCGATAGATAAGGTAGATAGAAATCTTGCCGCTTTTTGGGCGGAGAAAATGATTGAAACGACGGAGACGGATCCCAAAAACCTGATATTGGTCATTGCCGACATGGCCAGGTCCGGTCCACCCGTTGGAAGTGCATTTGTCTCCGAACTGGTCCGCCGATTGCGGGGGAAGGGTCCGGGGTTGGGCCTGTCGCTGAATTGGATGGAAGAATTGTTGTCAGAAAGTGGCAGGACAAGTGCCGAATTGATAAACGCGGAAAACAAGAAACAAACCGCCGACCAGGTATCCATCAGCAACAGTATCGGCAGCCTCCGTTTGCTGGGGGCTATAGATTGGCGTCAGTTTGTGGAAAGCCACAGCATCGTCGAACAAATCCTTCTGGAAGACATAGGCGACGTCTATGGGAAAATGGATTTTTCCACAAGGGACGTATACCGCCACGTTGTAGAACTCATTGCCAGGAAAAGCGAATCGAGTGAGGAGGAAGTTGCGCGGATAGCTATACAGTTGTCGCGGGAACAAGACCGCTCGACCGAAAACGATGGGCGGGCAATGCACGTTGGTTACTACCTGATAGGGCCTGGCCTTAGCCATACGCAGCATCGGGCAAAAATGCGCCTGTCCGGTATCCAAAAAACACGAAATTTTCTGTATCGGCGCGCATTTGCCCTATACCTGGCTGCTGTCCTATTGATATCACTGGCCATAAGCGGGGCCATTTTAATGATGGCGTATTCGGAAAGTAAGAGCATCTTGCTGATCTCGTTCGTCGCCCTTATATCCCTGCTGTGCACCAGCCAGCTTGCTTTATCGGTAGTTAATTTCATTTCCACCCTGTTGGTAAAGCCAAATTTACTGCCCCGGATGGATTTTTCAGGAGGAATCCCACCTGATGCCCGAACGATCGTTGTCGTTCCGGCCATGCTCAGCCGCACGGAGGAAATAGAAAGCCTCCTGGAGGCCCTGGAAGTCCGATTCCTGGCAAACAGGAATGACTGCTTGCACTTTGGACTGCTCACCGATTTTACGGATGCTGCACAGGAAACCCTCGCCCAGGACGAGACACTCCTATATGCTGCCCAAACGGGCATCGAACATTTGAATAAAAAATATGGAAGGGTCAAAGAGGACTTATTCTTCCTCTTTCACCGGGCCAGGAGATGGAACCAACAGGAAAATGTGTGGATGGGCTATGAAAGAAAGCGGGGGAAATTATCGGACCTCAATGCCTTGCTACGCGGCAATGCGGAAGATCGCTTTTCAGTGATAACGGGCGACCAAACACTATTCCGCAAAATCAAATATGTTATAACCCTGGATGCAGATACCCAACTGCCGCTGGGTACCGCCTGGAAGTTGATCGGCGCCATGGCCCATCCATTGAACCGGCCCTGGTATGACGAAAAAAAGAAGCGGGTAACCAAGGGCTATGGCATCCTCCAGCCCAGAGTAACCGTGAGCCTGCCGGATACGACAAGCTCCCGGTATACGCGCATGCACGGCAATGAGCCGGGAATCGATCCCTATACCCAGGCATCCTCGGATGTATACCAGGACCTGTTTTCAGAAGGCTCTTATATTGGAAAAGGAATTTACGACGTTGACATCTTTCACAAAGTGCTGGATGGCCGGTTTTCGGAAAACATCATCCTAAGCCACGATCTCCTGGAGGGGTGCTATATACGCTCAGGACTGCTGAGCGACGTACAATTATTCGAGAAATACCCGGCTTCCTACCGCGCCGATATGAGCACACGAACGCGTTGGATCCGGGGAGACTGGCAGATCTTCGCTTTTATTCTCCCGATTTCACCGGGCCCGGGTAACAAATGGCAAATAAATCCTTTATCGGCGCTGTCCCGTTGGAAAATTTTTGACAATATCAGGTTAAGCCTGGTTCCAATAGCCCTTACAACATTATTGCTATTGGGATGGCTGGTATTTTCCGCTCCCCTTTTTTGGACTCTGGGTGTCTCCCTTATCATCGTTTTCCCCATCTTCATTATGTCGCTTTGGGATACTATCCGGAAGCCAAAGGACGTGATCATTGCGCATCACCTTAAAAACTCACTTCGCAACATCAAGGAAATTTCAGAAAAAACGCTTTTCATATTGATTTGCCTGCCATATCAGGCATTCACCAATTCCGTTGCGATCTTGCGGACCCTTTGGCGGATATTTGTAACACAAAGAAATCTCCTGGAATGGAATCCAACACGTCATACCGGAGCCGGTAATGCAACCACCCTGAAGGCGTCCTATTCCATAATGTGGGTTGAACCCGTTCTGGCATTGACCCTGCTGTTTTATATGGTATCTTCTGCTCCCGCGAAACTATTGGTTGCAGGGCCAATATTATTGCTTTGGCTGATAGCTCCCCTGGTAACCTGGTTTGCCAGCAAACCGCTGGCCAGACAAGTCGCAAAACTAACCCTGGAACAACACATTTTCCTTCGAAAAATGGCCAGAAGGACCTGGAGCTTTTTTGAACGCTTTGTGCTCGCAGAAGACAATTGGCTACCTCCCGATAATTTCCAGGAGCAGCCGGTTGAACAAATAGCACATCGGACCTCTCCTACCAATATCGGGCTAGCCCTGCTTGCCAACTTAACAGCCTCCGACTTTGGCTATATCAGTACCGCCGATTTTTTAGACCGTACGACGAAAACGATCTCGACAATGGAGAAAATGGAACGGTACAAAGGTCATTTTTATAATTGGTACGATACCGAATCGCTACAACCTCTGCAGCCAAAATATATTTCGACGGTGGACAGTGGAAACCTCGCGGGACACCTATTGGTGCTGCGGCAAGCGCTTCTTGCCATACCCCACCAGGAGATACCATTCCGAAGGTATTTCGAAGGCTTGCGGGATACATTGTTAGTGCAAATGGAAACCGTGCCCGAACTTGGTAAATACAAGGCCATCCTGGATGACGCATGCATTAATATAATGACAAGCCACGAGGCACGCATACTATTGAAAGAAATAACGGGCGATTCAATATTGGCTAAACAAGCAGCAGACATTGGCGATGACCTCGAGATATTCGCGCCCTGGTCTTTATTATTGGAGGCCCCTGAAAAATTTGCAGACCTTTCTTTGCTGACCGCCAACCTCACATTAGTCGAATTACTGAATACGGCGAGAGAATTGCTGGACCAGGTTAATGTTATGCGATCCATGAACAATACGGTCCAGGAAACCGAATGGCTGGAACTGCTTAGAATAGCACTGGTCAGATCTATTCATCGGGCGAGCGGACAAATTATGTCAGCAGAAACACTTGAAAAAAAATGCAATGAGTTGGCGGATATGCAATGGGGATTTCTGTATAGTAAGTCGCGTAACCTGCTTTCCATCGGCTATAACGTACAGGAACGCCTCGCGGACCCCAGTTATTATGATCTCCTCGCTTCCGAAGTAAGACTGTGCGTATTTGTGTGCATCGCCCAGGGGAAATTGCCACAAGAAAGCTGGTTTGCCCTGGGAAGACTATTGACCAACATTGAAGGGAATCCGATCCTGCTATCCTGGAGCGGTTCGATGTTTGAATACCTTATGCCCCTGTTGGTGATGCCCAATTACGAAAACACCCTGCTTGGCCAAACATGTAAGTTCGCAGTCGAATGGCAGATTGCTTACGGCAAACAAAGCAATATGCCCTGGGGGATTTCCGAATCGGGCTACAATATGATGAATGCCAATTCCAATTATGAGTATCGCGCCTTTGGCGTGCCCGGACTTGGTTTGAAACGCGGGCTGGAAGAAGATGCCGTTGTGGCGCCCTACGCATCTGCACTGGCGCTGATGATGTCCCCCGAAAAGGCATGTGAGAATCTGGAATTGCTGTATAAAAAGGGTCTGGAGGGGCGTTTTGGCTTTTATGAGGCCATAGACTATACCCCATCTCGTTTGCAACGAGGTCAAACGAGCGCCATCGTGTATTCGTTTATGGTACATCATCACGGGATGAGTCTCTTGTCACTGGCATACCTGCTGCTGAACAAACCAATGCAAAAGTTATTTGAATCCGAACCCCAATTCGAAGCCGTACTTCTATTGTTGCAGGAGCGGATACCCAAAGCAACCACCTTCTTTGCGCATACCACCGATATTGCAGACATCAACTACGCCTCCAGCAGCACGGAAGTAAGGATCATTCCTACACCCGACACACCTTTACCCGAGGTACAATTGCTGTCGAATGGAAGGTACCATGTAATGATTACGAATTCAGGTGCCGGTTACAGCCGCTGGAAAAACCTTACCGTTACCCGTTGGCAGGAGGACGCCACCTGCGATAATTGGGGTACCTTTTGTTATATACGCGATCTTCAGAGTGGCGCCTTCTGGTCGAATACCCATCAGCCCACGCTCGTAAAGGGAGAAAAATACGAAGCGGCATTTTCTCAAGGAAGGATCGACTTCCGGACGACCAACAGGGAAATCGTAACACACACCGAGATCGTAGTATCCCCCGAGGATGACATAGAGATGCGGAGGCTGCGCATAACCAACTTGTCGGGCACAGCCAGGGCTATCGAGGTTACGAGTTATGCCGAAGTCGTCCTCGCGCCGGCCGCATCAGACAGGATGCAGCCGGCATTCAGCAACCTTTTCGTGCAAACGGAGATCCTACGCGACGAACATGCCATCGTTTGTACGCGAAGGCCTCGTTCGGCGGAAGACCGCTTGCCCTGGATGTTTCACCTCATGACGATCGAAGGAAAGTCTCCCGATGAAATATCTTATGAAACAGACCGGATGGAATTCATCGGGCGAGGAAATACGCCTGTGAATCCGAGGGCAATGGACCGTACCGGTCCTCTTTCGGGGAGCCAGGGTTCTGTCCTGGATCCCATTGTCGCCATCCGGTACAAAATTATCCTCAATCCTGAAGAGACAGTTGCGGTTGATATGGTCACGGGCATTTCCGATACCAGGGAACTTTGCCAGGACCTGATCAACAAATACCAGGTGAATAAACCACACAAAGACCGGGTGTTTGAAATGGCCTGGACACACAGCCAGGTCTTGCTCAGGCAAATCAACGCCTCGGAATCCGATGCACAACTTTACGCACGCCTCGCCAGTTCCATATTATTTTCAAACGCCTCTTTTCGCGCGGATCCTGCCCTGCTGATCCGCAACCACAGGGGACAGTCGGGGTTGTGGGGCTATTCCATTTCAGGAGATTTACCAATTGTACTGTTGAAAATTGAAAAGCAGGCTAATGTGCAGTTAGTGAGGCAACTGATCCAGGCTCATGCGTATTGGCGTTTATTCGGGATTAACGTGGATCTGGTGATATGGAACGAAGATCACGACGGTTACCGTCAACTATTCCAAAATGACATCCAGGCGCTCATCCCGACCGAAGTAAGGAACCGGCCCGGAGGCATCTTTGTAAGAGCCTCCGAGCAGATATCCGACGAGGATCGCATTTTATTCGAAACAGTGGCGAGAATCAGCCTGTCGGACGATGGCGGGACACTCGCCGACCAGGTTAAACGCAAACAGTTTCCGAAGGTGGTCATTCCGCGTCTGTCCCCGGCAAAAAACCATACCCCTGCCCCTGCGGGACTTGTCCCACCAAATGATTTGTTATTTTTTAATGGTTTAGGTGGCTTCTCCCCCGACGGAGGGGAATATGTGATGGTAACTGATGGCAAGCACAAAACCCCCGTACCGTGGGTCAACGTTATTGCGAACCCCCACTTCGGCACCGTGATATCCGAGAGCGGAACAGCCTATACCTGGATCGAAAATGCGCATGAATTGAGGCTTACCCCCTGGAATAACGATCCGGTCTGCGACAAGGGAGGAGAAGCCTATTATCTCAGAGACGAGGAAACTGCCCATTTCTGGTCGACCACGCCCCTGCCGGCGGGAGGCCAGTCGATCTACATCACCCGCCATGGACTGGGTTACAGTGTCTTTGAACATTTGGAAGACGGGATCTATTCAGAAATGTGGGTATATGTCGACATCCAGGCAGCCATTAAATTCACCCGGATAAAAATTCGAAACCAGTCCACCAGAACACGCACACTGTCTGTCACCGGTTATATAGAGTGGGTTTTGGGTAGTAACAGGGCAAAAACGGCTATGTATATCCATACGGAAGTCGATCCGGACAGCGGAACGCTTTTCGCGAGGGACAACTACAATATTGAATTTGCCAACCGGGTCGCCTTTTTCGATGTAGACGATATAAAAAGGACGGTGACCGGCGACCGGGTCGAATTCATTGGTCGTAACGGTACCCTGCAAAAGCCCGAAGCCATGTCCCGGACAAATCTCTCGGGAAAGGTCGGATTGGCCCTGGACCCGTGTGCGGCCATCCAGGTCCCCTTCGTTCTGGCGGAAGGGGAAGAAAGGGAAATTGTTTTCCGGCTTGGCGCGGCATCGGACCGTACCGAGGCCAACGCACTCGTCCTGCAATTCCGGGGGATTGGAACAGCCTGGAATTCATTTGAAAAGGCAAAAAGTTATTGGATAGATACGATAGGTGCCTTGAGGATTGAAACCCCCGATAGGGCACTCGATTTGATGGCCAACGGCTGGCTCACCTACCAAACGCTTTCTTCCCGGCTTTGGGGACGCAGCGGATTCTATCAATCGGGAGGTGCATTCGGCTTCCGGGATCAGTTGCAGGATGTACTATCATTGCTCCATGCAGCGCCGCAATTGGGCCGTCAACAGATATTGTTAAGCGCTTCCCGACAGTTCAAAGAAGGCGACGTACAACATTGGTGGCATCCTCCCACGGGGGCCGGCGTCCGCACCAGGATTTCGGATGATTTTCTTTGGTTGCCGTTTGTAACCAGTATCTACGTTACCCATACCGGCGACTCCGGTATTTTGGACGAGCCAACTTCCTTCCTGGAAGGACGAAAGCTAAACCCCGAAGAAGAGTCCTATTATGACACCCCTGCTACATCCGCTCAGTCCGCACCCCTGTACGAACATTGTGTCCGAGCCATCAGGAACGGATACAATTACGGCACACACGGGCTGCCTTTAATCGGCACAGGTGACTGGAATGATGGGTTCGACAAGGTTGGCAACCTCGGAAAGGGTGAAAGCGTTTGGCTGGCATTTTTCCTGTACGACGTACTCAATCGGTTCACGAAAATTGCCCGGATATATAAGGACACGGCTTTCGCCGCCGAATGCAATCACCAGGCGCAACGGCTAAAAGAAAGAATTCACGAGCACGCATGGGACGGGGAGTGGTATTTGCGCGCCTGGTTCGACGATGGTACACCCCTGGGATCCGCGCTCGACGAGGAGTGTAAAATCGATTCAATCGCGCAAAGCTGGTCCGTCCTATCCGGTGCGGGGGACGCCGGTCGTGCCGATACGGCCATGGAAATGGCTTATAACTATCTCGTACAGAAAGACGCCGGTATTATCCGGTTATTGGAACCGGCTTTCGACAAGTCCGCATTAAACCCAGGTTACATCAAGGGTTATGTACCGGGGATTAGGGAAAATGGTGGACAATACACACACGCCGCAGTGTGGATGATTATGGCTTTTGCACAATTGCGGAACAATAAGCGGGTATGGGAGTTATTAAAAATGATCAATCCCGTCAATCACGGTAAGACCCCCGGCGCCATAGCCATCTATAAAGTCGAACCCTATGTCCTGGCCGCGGATGTGTATGCACTTGCCCCACATGCCGGACGAGGAGGGTGGACCTGGTATACAGGGTCTGCCGGCTGGCTGTACCGCTTCATCGTAGAATCCTTTCTTGGCCTCAGGCTGGAGGGAAACCGGCTAATCATTGCCCCTTGTATTCCTGAGGAATGGGCATCCTTTACGGTACATTATAGGTATAAGCATACGTATTATCATATTATGGTCACGCAATCCGAAGGCCCCCAAAAAGAAGAGGTTATCCTGCTGACCGACGACGGTGCCGAACACCTCGTACACGTAACCCTGGCGAAAGATCGGCTCCTGGAAGTGTGAAATTTGTAACTATTACTGAAAAACCTGTAAGTTGCACCCTATCCCATAAGGATATCTTTAGGAAGCTATGCGGGCACATATAACAGGCACAGGTAGTTATATACCGGGCGAGGTCCGGTCCAACCGGGATTTTGCCATCCGTGAATTCTATAATGAACGCCAGCAACGTATTCTCGTCGATGGGGCCGAGCTGATCGGTAAATTCGAGCAGATCACCGGCATTGCGCAAAGGCGCTATGCCCAGGAGGATATGAATGCCTCCGATATGGCCGCCCTGGCCGCCGCCGCTGCTATCCAGGATGCCGGTGTGGACCCGGAAACCATCGACCAACTCATCGTAGCCCATAATTTCGGGGACGTCCTGAAGAACACCTGCCAATCAGATGCCGTGCCCAGCCTGGCTTCTCGCGTAAAACGCGCCCTCCCCATCCGTAACCCCGGATGCGTGGCCTATGACCTGCTATTTGGCTGTCCGGGATGGGTCCAGGGCCTCATACAGGCAGAAGCCTACATAAAGTCGGGCCTGGCCAGGAAATGTCTGGTCATCGGCACCGAAACCCTAAGCCGGGTCATCGATCCCTATGACCGGGACAGCATGATTTATAGTGACGGCGCAGGTGCCGTCATCCTTGAAGCCGGCGCCCCCGAAGATGGAGGCTCGGGTATCCTCAGTTCCGTGAGCCAGACGCATGCCCTGGCAGAGAGTGATTACATCACTATGGGCTGTTCCTACTGTCCACCCGCCGATCCCCATACGCGCTACCTCAAGATGCAGGGTCGCAAAGTCTACGAATTCGCCCTAAAAGCCGTGCCTTCCGCCATGAAAGCTTGCCTTGAGGCCAGTAAGATCGACATAGACCAGGTAAAAAAGATATTTCTCCACCAGGCCAATGAGAAGATGGATACGGCTATCGTAAAAGCCTTTTATCAACTCTACGACCGCCAGCAGATACCCTGCGACATTATGCCCATGAACATCCGGGAACTGGGTAATAGCTCCGTTGCCACCATCCCCACCCTGTTCGACATGGTGAGGAAAGACGCTTTACCGGGGCATAGCCTGTGCCCCGGAGATGTCATACTCTTCGCCTCGGTGGGGGCCGGCATGAACATCAATGCAATTTGCTACAGAGTGTGAGGATTCCCTAGCCTTTTCATCAACCGGATATGCGAATGAAGCGCCTGCCATGCAGAAGGGTAATTATTGTAAGGCAGCCCGAAAAGCACGCATTGTTCCCGAACGATTTTGCTTAATGCGGAGTAGTGTATATGGCTGATCTGCGGGAAAAGATGATGTTCTATCTGGAAATTCAGACCTCCCACCAGCCAGGAAATTATCCTGTTCCCGGTAGCGAAGTCCGCGGTGGTCTTTACTTCATGAACGGCCCATTCTGAATCTATGACTTTGGGGAATTCCGCGGCCGGGACGATAGCGGCCTTTTCAACCATGTGCGCCAACTGGAATACAACCGTCAAGGTTAGGCCCATCGTAAAATGAATGATCAGAAAGCCGGTTAACCAGGGCTCCCATCCCACAAAATATATCGGCACCGCAACATAGAAAAAAGCATATAATACTTTACTGATCCAAAATATGAGGTGTTGTCCCGGATCGATCCTCCGGATCAGCGTATTATTGATTTTCCTTGTAAAATACCATCTGAAATCGGTGCGCAGCATCCACGACAAGGTGCTCAGGGAATATAGGAAAAACATATACAGGTACTGGAACCGGTGCATCGGCATCCATTTCTGAGTGGCACATTGCCTCAATAAAGGACCGTTGGCAATATCATCGTCCACCCCGTCGATATTCGTAAAGGTATGGTGGATGATATTATGTTTGATCTTCCAAATGAAGGCGTTGCTGCCTAACCCGTTCATGGTCAGTCCCATGATGCTGTTCACCCACTTCTTCCCCGAATAGCTGCCGTGGCAAGCATCATGCATGACATTGAAAGCAATACATACCAACATCAAACCCAGGAAGAACGAAGCCGTGACGCCGGCCAAAGTGCTATAGCGACCCGTGAGGAGGTAGATATAAAGGCCAAGGGCGCCAGGAATCAATATCCCCGTCTTTACATACAATTTCCAGTTTCCGGTCTTTACCAGATTTTTTGATCTGAAGTAATGGTCTACCGACCTCTTGACGGATTGGAAAAAAATATTATTGCTGTTATTGAAGGTTATTTTCGGCATAACCAGGTTTTAGGGTTACCCCTGCTCGATCACTAATTCATTCCCAACCGCCCACACCCCCCAAGCTTGCCAGGCCATCTGCTCCGCTTCTTTTTTCTGCTCGGGGGAATGCACCTTCCCGGTAAGGGTAACTTTCCCCTTGGATAATCCTACACTGATTACGCATCCCTGCAACGAGGATGTTCCTTTGAGGATACCTTCAAGCTCTGACTTTTCGATCATACGCCAAAGTTCCCGAATCAGCCTTGAATGGATGTTACCCCTTTTTTACCAAACCTTACACAATTCACACTTTTGGGATACCCGTACCTGCCTTCTCCTGGCCTATTCCCATGGTCAGCGCAGCCAACCCGGCCATACTTCCCAATCCCATGGTTTCTACGGCAGTGCTGGGTACTATGACAATCGTCGAATTCTGTTTTAATCCTTCGTACAGCATATTCATCGCCCGCAGGTGCAACGCAATCGGGTTATTGATGTATGTCAGGGCGGCCTCGCCAAACTTCTCCGCCACCTGGCGTTCCGAATCACCCAGGATGACACGCGCCTGTCTTTCCCTCTCCGCCTGTGCCTGCATGGACATAGCGTTCTCCAATAGCGGGGGGATCAGGACATCCTTTACTTCCACCGAATTGACATGAATGCCCCAAGGTTCGGTACGCTCATCGATAATCGTTTGCAGCACGCTGCTGATCTTATCCCTGCCTTCCAGCATATCCGACAGCATGGTCTTACCGATCACATCCCGCAAGGCCGTTTGGGAGGCCCAACCGATCGCACCGATGTAGTCGGCCACCTCCAGCGCCGCCTTTTTCGAGTCCAGTACCTTCCAGAACAGTACGGCATCCACATCCACCGGTACCGTGTCCTTCGTCAGGGTCTTTTCCGCCTTGAAAGAGGTAGCGATCACCCGGGTATCGATCCAGTAGGGTATGGTATCCAGGATGGGAATGATGAGAAACAGGCCTGGCCCCCGGAGGGACTGGAAATGACCGAGGCGTAACACAACGGCCTTGTCCCAGGGATCGGCTATTTTGATGGCTGAGGAAATCAATAGGGCCAGCAAAAAGCTACCGATCCCTATGATTATACTTTCCGCCCTATTTACTGAATTGTAAGAAGCATAGGCGCCCACCAGGCCGATGCAAAATATGATGGCAAACACAAATCCGCCAAAAGTGCTTTTATTTTTCATAAATAGGATAAAAGTGCCTCTAATTCCAATCATTGACCTTATGCACTCCCCTATATATGTTATACTATTCACACATCCGCACTGAAAAGTGTGAATTATATAACTTTTCCCAGGAAGGATATAAAATTATCCGGCCCAAATCGCGCAGATTTGTCCAAATCCGATCATTATGATCTATGGGTTGGCGATAGTATTTGTGGCGATTGGCGTCTTAGCAGGCCGTATGGCGATCATGCATATACTAATACATCATAAGCCAATGTCTTATGAAATTTTCGGCTGAAATTTTGTATCTTTTATAAACATAAAGGCAGGGTCTTTGACAATTTATATCAAAAATATGGTCTGCATCCGTTGCAAAATGGTTGTGAAGGCCGAGTTAGCCAGCCATGGATTACATTTCACCAGGGTGGAGCTCGGGCAGGCTGATATTATCGAGGATATTTCCACCACACAGCATGACCAGATCCGACTCAACCTGTTAAAGTCAGGCCTTGAGTTGATGGATGACATGAAGGGTATCCTGGTGGAAAAAATTAAGAAGGTGATTATTGAACTGGTCCATTACTCCGAAGAGCCCTTATCCGTCAACTTATCCGAATATTTAAGCCAACGCTTGCATCACAATTATACGTACCTGGCGAATGTATTTTCCGAGGCACAAGGGCATTCCATCGAACAATTCTTTATCGAACACAAGATCGAAAGGGTAAAGGAATTACTGATTTATAATGAGCTGAATCTTACTGAAATAGCCTACAAGATGCATTACAGCAGTGTGGCCCACCTTTCCGCGCAGTTTAAAAAAATCACGGGTAACACCGCCTCCTATTACAAGCACCTTAAAGTCAAAAGGCGGTCCATGCTCGAAGACCTTTGAGCATCAGGCGAGATTCTGAAACAATAATACAAACCGCGTCCCGCTACCAACTTCCGATTCAACACTTACCTGCACGTGATTGGACACCAGGATACCATAAGTGGTAAAAAGTCCCAATCCCACGCCCGTTGGCTTTTTAGTGTAATAAGGTGTGAAGATATGGGGCAAATCCTCCTTGCCGATCCCGTGACCGGTATCTTCGATGGTTATCATATAGCCTTCGTCCGCATACCCGGCCTTCAGCGTCAGGAACCTTCTTTCCATAGTCATGGCTTCGATTGCGTTGACAATGATGTTGTTCAGGGCAACCTTCATTTTGTAGGGATGGATCATCAGCTCACAGTCTTCCCCAAAGTATTCCTTTTGTATTACTACTTCCTTCAAAAAAATACGGTCCGCGGCCATACCCAACACCTCATCCAACAGTCGCCGGGCGGAATACTTGCTAAATGCTTCTTCACCCACAGGTTGGTAATTGATCAGGTCATCGACCAGACCCGCAATCCTCCAGGAATTCCTGGAAATGATGTCCATGTACATCTTCTGCTCATCATTCTCTATCAGGGACTCCATCATTTCCACCGATAAATTGATATTGGTCAGGGGAGTCCGCACTTCGTGAGCCAGCAACGTGGTAATCTGTACCCATTGTTCGTCCCACCCGATATCGGTGGTGCCATTCTGATTTGGCGAATGATTTGCTGGAGCGTGTAATAAATTCATATTTAGTGATTTTTTGTGAGTCTTTCTCTACAGGTAAAGGTCTCGTAAATATATCAGGTCAGCATTACAGGTTATTACATTAAAGTAGTAGAATTCACATGCATGTGGCGACGTCCCCAAAATGCCTTACCTTGCGACTCTAACAACACCTACCTATATTGCAATCAAGACTCAATGGGCGCCTTTGAAAATCTTCATCAAATACATGGTCTGCATGAGGTGTAAAATGGTCGTGCAAGAAGAATTGACACGACTTGGATTGCATTTTGGGACTGTGGAATTGGGGGAAGTGGAAGTGGTAGAGGTCTTATCCACCCAACAACGTGACCAGTTACGGTTGGCTTTGGGCAAAGCCGGTCTGGAATTAATGGATGATCAGAGGGGTGTATTGATCGAAAAAATAAAGCAAATCATCATAGAGCTGGTACATTATTCAGAGGAGCCATTATCCGTGAACCTGTCCGAATATCTGAGTCGGACGCTACACCGCGATTATACCTCCCTGGCTACCCTCTTTACAGAAGTGCAGGGCATAACCATCGAAAAATTCTTCATTTACCACAAGATCGAACGGGTCAAGGAATTGCTGGTGTACGACAAGCTTTCCCTAACGGAGATAGCTTATAATATGCACTACAGCAGCGTATCACACCTATCCACGCAGTTCAAGAAGGTGACTGGACTTACGCCTTCGTTTTTTAAGCAACTCAGGCGCTTACCACCGGCTGATTGAGGAACACGCTCACTCATATCCGCTCTTGATAACAGTGGAAATCATCTTAAAGCGGCCGTTAGGCTTTATATAATTGGAAGTGTGCGCAGGTATAATGATGCCCTCGCCGGCCACCAACATGTGGGAGACCTTGTCTATCACGATTTCCGCCTTGCCTTCGAGGATCTGGGCGAAAGTGTCGAAGGGGGTAGTCTTCTCCGTCAACCCCTCCCCGCTATCGAACGACATGACACTGATGCTGCCGGTAGCCTTCTTGATAATGGTCTTTATCACAACTGAATTGGATACATATTCAATGATCTCGACGATGATATGCGCCGTCGACTTTTCCATTTCCGTGCTATCGCCCAATTTTACTCCATCTAATGGTGTCATGATTCTTTTGAAGCTAAAGGTATGGCTCCGGTAACGAAGAACTATTATACAATTGGACAAATACATTATAGGATTCGCACCTTATCATCCCTTTAGGCCAGGGGCCAAAAGAAAATCACCTCTGCTGCGCTGTCCGCGCGGCAAAGGTGACCAATTATATATATGAAAGTTTATCCCTTGACCAGCCTCACATTGACGGCATTGAGTCCTTTGGGACCCTTTTCAACCTCGAAACTTACTTTATTATTTTCCTTGACGGGGTCCATCAGAGATTTCACGTGGAAAAAGTAGCTTTCCTGCGTTTCCAGGCCTTTGATAAAGCCAAATCCCTTATCCGTCTTAAAAAGTGTAACGATGCCCTGTTGGATCAGGTCCTCGGGTGTCATCTCCCTTTGTGGAGGTACACCGATTACAATATCCTCTACATTGATGGTAACCTTCTTCTTGGGGTCCATCGGTTTGGAGGAAAGATTTCCATTTTCATCAACATAAGCCAACATGCTTTCCAGGTCGGGGTTGGCCTTTTTGTTTTGTTTCCTTTCTAGCTTGTTTTCAAGCTTTTCTTTCTTCTTTGCTTGTTTGTTCTTTTCACGCTCTTTTTTGTTCCATGTTTCTGACATATTTATATTCCTATTTTTTACAAATTTACGCCTATTTTGCCGATTTGTGCCTATCTATTCTCCAGCCAATGCAGGAAACTGGTTACTTTCTCCTTGGAAACCAATAACTTCTCTGGTACGGGAATCACCAGGTTTACCAGCAATTTCCGGGAATACTGCCTGTTTAGCCTGAAGAAATGCCTTTCGGTCAAAAGGTCTCGCCGCGGCCCATATTCCCGCGGCGACAATTTCATAATAGGGGAAAAATACCGTGCCACAGGGTTCTGGAAATCTCATATTTTACCATATGTCAACCACTAACCACTATCTCCGCCTTGGCGCTTGCCTGATCGTTATATTCGCCACCTCTTGCGCGCCAGCCATCAATCCAACGACGAATGGTTTGATCCAAACTACACAAATCAACGGCATCGTTCACGCCATGGGGACAACGACCCTAACCGCCTCTTGTCCGGCCGGTCAACAAATGGTCGGCGGCGGCTATGCCATGACATCATACACACCCCCGCTCCAATCGATGTACGTCATTGGTAATTATCCATCGTCCCTTGATACGTGGGAAATCGACGTCCTGAACGTGTACAAGGATTCTGCAATATTGGTCGCATATGTCTATTGCTATTCAGGGAAGGCAGACCTGGGTATGCAAATTGAAAAAATGGATAATCCCATCCCGACTCCGAGTTACAACTACCAAAATATGCAATTCGCGTATTCCTATTCAAGCACCGTTCAAAAACCCAAACCCGGAAACGTCGTGACTGCCGGCGGCTACAAACTATACACCAATAATCTGGACATCCGCGTGAGCGGATCGTATCCCCAAATAACTTCATCGGGTTCCGGTAATGCTACTATCGGATGGACGACAACTACCGTTATCCCAATTAACGGACCGGAGCCCACCCATACCGTATCTACTTATGTTCTTAGTTCTGCAGGCTCCATCAAAGTGGTTGGGAACAAGCAAATCACCGTAACTCCTGTTTTCGACCAGGGTAATACCATTCTCCAGACTATTACGGCTCAAGGCGCTTCTCAATCATGGATTTCAAAGGATCTGTCTACATCCCCTACCTACTTTACCACCGGTGGCGGCTATAATTCGCGGGGAGGGATCGGATTTGGCACCCAACCCATCATGACCATGGACGATAACGCTTTGACACATGCCGGTTCTTTTTATGCATGGTATTTCGCCGGCTACGACTTGATCACGTCAGCGAAGGGATGCGTCCCATGGGATATATATACCCTTCAATTGAAATTTCACTGAAAAAACCGAGGCATCCTGGAACGTCCGGTTTTTGTACCTTCATCTTCATGAGCGAAAACTCAAAAGAAGCCTTCCAGGTGGAACGGATCGCCTTGTTCAGCGATGCCGTATTCGCCATCGCCATTACATTACTCATTATCGAAATCAAAGTCCCGGAAATATCAAAGCCCACCGACGAGGACCTGTTGAATGCAATGTTATCCCTCATTCCCAAATTCATCGGTTTCCTGATCAGCTTTTTCGTGATTGGTCTGTACTGGGTTTCCCACCACCGGATGTTGAAATATGTTGACCGGGCCGGTCAGCGCCTGATATGGGCGAACCTGCTCTTTTTGCTTCCCATCATCGTACTTCCCTTCAGTACGGCCTTCTTCAGCCAATATTTCACGGAGGGCCTTCATGTACCGCTCGCGGTGTATACCCTTAATATTTGCATAACCGGATTCTTCAGTTATCGCCTCTGGGGAGTAGTGGCCAACCCAAAATACAAACTGGGTGCTGGCCTGACCCAAACCTTGCTGCACTACAATCAGGCACGGGCGATGGTCATCCCCGGCATATTCATCCTGGCCCTGCTGCTTTCTTTCATCAATCCATGGATCCCGTGCTTCGTAGCCCCCCTGACGCCTGTAGGGACGATGTTGATCCAACGGTATTATACCAGGAAATTTCCGGAGCAGATCCTGAGCCATTTGGGATGAACCCTGAATTCCGCAAGTATGCCTCCGTTCAAACTCACCATAGCCCAGGCCCGCAAGATCATCCTCCACGCCGCGGGATTGTATAATCCAGCGCCGTTTGGAAAAGGTCCGGAGGCCGTCTACAAGGTCATCGACCACCTTGGGTTCATTCAGATCGACACCAACTATACTGTCGAGCGCGCCCATCACCATGCGATATACGCCCGGGTACCCGATTATAAAATGGAGTGGCTGGACGATCTGATTTCGGACGGACGTATTTTTGAGTTCTTCACCTCCGACACAGGGTATATGCCCATGCACAATTACCGCTTTTCGCTACCCGTAAAGCAAGGTTTTGCGGACAGCAGGCAGCCCCTGACCCAGGCCGAAATCAACCTGATGAACCGGGTCCTGGACAGGATCAGGCGCGAAGGGCCGTTAATGCTGAAGGATTTCGAAAATGACCGCCGCGAAGCCAGTTCCGGCTGGTGGGACTGGCGCCCCTCCAAGGTGGCGATCGAGCGCCTGTTCCTGGATGGGAGGCTGATGGCCACGAGGGCCCGTAATTTCCATAAGATTTATGACTTGCCCATGAACCTGGTTCCGGGTGACATCGATACGACCATGCCAACCCCTGAAGAATTTGCCAGGCATCTCATCCGCCGAGAATTGAAAGCCCTGGGTATCGCTTATGCTAAAGAGCTGGCCTGGCGGGCGCATCATGTAAAAAATAATGTCGTTAAAAAGGAATTGGAAAAAATGGTCGAAGAGGGCGAAATCTGCCAGGTCGCCATCGAGGGGCTTGCAACGCTGTATATGCTGCCGGTATATAAAAACAAGAATATCCAACTATCGGGCGACGTTTTCATCCTTTCTCCCTTCGATGTATTGAACGTTTTCCGGCATCGCCTGAGGGATTTTTTCGATTTCGACTACCAGATAGAATGTTTTGTTCCCGAGGCAAAGCGGAAGTATGGATACTTTTCATTACCCATATTGGTTGGGGATACTTTTGTGGCCAGGATGGACTCCAAGGCCGATCGGAAGAACAAGACCCTCGTCATCCACAATCTTCATTTCGAAAAGGGAGCCAAGCCATCAGTGGATGGGATAACTCAGGCCATACGGGCTTTTGCCAAATTCAATGAGTGTAATAAAATCACGATCAAAAAATCGAATATCAAGCCTTTTCTGAAAGCACTATCCTGAATGAATTCTTATATACTACATGTCCCCTCCCGTCAATGTAGGGTTCAACGGCTACCCCCACCTTTTTGTGCACCTCGTCATATCCGCTATGCTCGATGGCTCTTGCGGCGGGCCCGGTGGCCAATAGTCCGCGCATGGCCGTTTCCTGATCGGGATAGTCCCAAACGAGCGGCAAATCCGTTTCCCGGATCAGTTCGAATCCGCTTTCTTTCAGGATGGTTTGCAATAAATCATTTTCAGATAAAGCAAAAGGTCCAGCCGCCCCGGGAGGCGGCGGAGGCAGACAACTGCCCACGGCCTTCAAATAAGTGGCCGCCTCACAATCTTCCTTATTCCCCCAAATCATCACGACCAACGTGCCATCATCCTTCAATACGCGCTTCGCTTCCGCAAAGGCGTTCCTGATGTTTTCGGCATATTGAAAGGAGTTGAACCCGCAAACCACGTCAAAGCTATTATCGGCAAAGGGCAACGACTCCATCTCGCCTTCCAGGAATGTAACCCCCGGAGCCCGTTGGGACGCCATTTTTAGCAGTTCCGCGCTCGCATCCAAACCGGTAATCCCCGCGCCTGTTATACTTGCCAATGCGCAAAAGCTTCCCGACCCGCAACCTATATCAAGGACTGTAACCCCGGCTTCCAGGTCAAGCTGGTCCAGCACCCATTCAAAACCTTCCACATTTGTCGCCTCCTGAATTTGCGACCAATCCCCCGCTTTCCTTCCCCACAGGTCACCTTGAATTTTTTTAGAGCCCACAAGTTGATTTTTTTGATCGCCTATAAATACACTCTATCAAACCTAATAAAAATCTTCGATACATTTGATGACAAATACATTACCGAATGGAAAACAACACGCTTCATTACGCCGAGGAACACCATCCGGGCGCAGCGGGTAAATGCCCGTTCATCGGAGGCCAGCTCAAACAAAGTGCAGGTGGCGGAACGAGAAATCGCGACTGGTGGCCAAACCAGTTGAATCTAAACATCCTCAGGGAACACTCATCCTTATCCGACCCTATGGACGAGGGATTCAACTATGCCGAAGAATTCAAGAAGCTCGACCTGAAAGAAGTAAAAAAGGAAATCATTACGATACTCACCACCTCCCAGGACTGGTGGCCGGCCGATTTCGGCCACTATGGCCCCCTGATGATCCGGATGGCGTGGCACAGCGCGGGAACTTATCGCATCGGGGACGGACGTGGTGGCGCAGGTCGGGGAATGCAGCGTTTCGCACCCCTCAACAGTTGGCCCGACAACGTCAACCTCGACAAGGCGCGTCGGTTGCTTTGGCCCGTCAAACAGAAATATGGGAAAAAACTTTCCTGGGCAGACCTGATGATCCTTACCGGCAATTGCGCGCTCGAATCGATGGGGTTCAAGACCTTCGGATTCGGCGGCGGCCGCCAGGACGTTTGGGAAGCTTCCGAAGATACCTATTGGGGGTCGGAAAAAGAGTGGCTGGGAGACAAAAGATATGAGGGCGACCGGGAACTCGAAAACCCGTTGGGCGCCGTCCAGATGGGATTGATCTACGTAAACCCCGAAGGGCCCAATGGGAAGCCCGACCCGCTGGCCGCGGCCCGCGACATCCGCGAGACCTTTGGCCGGATGGCGATGAATGATGAAGAGACGGTAGCCCTGATTGCGGGTGGTCACAGCTTTGGCAAGACGCATGGCGCAGCGGACGCCGGGAAATACGTGGGAAAAGAACCCGCTGCCGCCCCCATAGAGGAGCAAGGGTTCGGTTGGAACAACTCATGGGGCAAGGGAAATGCCGGGCATACCATCACCAGTGGCCTGGAGGGGATATGGACGACCACCCCAACCAAATGGAGCAATAATTTCTTTGAAAATCTTTTCGGCTTTGAATGGGAGTTGACCAAGAGTCCCGCGGGGGCTTATCAATGGACGCCCAAAAATAAGGGGGGCGCAGGTACGGTGCCCGATGCGTTCGATCCGAATGTACAGCACGCACCCACGATGCTGACCACCGACCTGGCTTTACGCGTCGACCCGGCGTATGAACAGATTTCCCGACACTTTTATGAGCACCCCGACGCCTTTGCCGATGCCTTCGCCAGGGCCTGGTTTAAATTGACCCACCGCGACATGGGACCTCGCGTGCGCTACCTCGGATCCGAAGTGCCTGCCGAAGAATTGATCTGGCAAGACCCGATCCCCGCAGTTACCGGTCCCCTCGTTAACGACCAGGATATTGAGGCATTGAAAAAACAATTGCTCGCCTCGGGGTTGTCCGTTTCCGAGTTGGTCAGCACCGCCTGGGCATCGGCCTCGACCTACCGAGACTCCGACCGACGCGGAGGAGCCAACGGAGGCCGCCTTCGCCTGGCACCCCAAAAGTATTGGGCCGTCAACGACCCGGCACAACTGGCCAAAGTTTTGGAAACGCTGGAGGGCATACGGGCGAAGTTTGGAAAGCCCATTTCCATGGCGGACCTGATCGTGCTGGGCGGATGCGCTGGCATCGAAAAGGCTACAAATATGACCGTTACCGTGCCCTTTACCCCCGGCCGCGGAGACGCTACGCAAGAGCAGACCGATATACAATCGTTCGAAGCCCTCGAACCCATAGCCGATGGTTTCCGGAATTATACACAACCGAGGTACGCGCCAAAAGCGGATGTCTTCCTGATAGACAAGGCGAACCTGTTGACCCTGACCGCACCCGAATTGACCGTCCTTATCGGGGGCATGCGCGTGCTCGACACGAACTTCGACCATTCAAAGCACGGCGTATTTACGAAACAGCCCGGCGTGCTCAGCACCGACTTCTTCGTCAATTTGTTGGATATGACTACGAAGTGGATTGCCGCACCCGCGGCGACCAACGGGACATCCGAGACAGCCGCAGCCCTCTTCGAGGGTCGCGACCGCAACACCGGAACGCTGAAATGGACCGCCACGCGTGTCGACCTGGCCTTTGGTTCTAACGCCGAGCTACGCGCCCTGGCTGAAGTGTATGCTTCCGCGGACGCCAAGGAAAAATTCGTAAAGGATTTTGTAAAAGCCTGGGTAAAAGTGATGAACCTGGATCGTTTTGACCTAAACTCATAACCATGAACAACCGAATCGCCGTCGTCACCGGCGCCAGTGCAGGTATTGGGGCTGCCACCGCCATCCGCATTGCCAAAGATTTTACGGGGATCGCCCTGGTGGCCCGCCGACAGGCGGAGCTCGACCAAACCGCGCAGGCCGTCACGCAAGCGGGCGCTACCCCCCTTGTCATTGCAGCGGACCTGCGTGAGCCTGCCGCAGCAGAACAAGTGGTCGCCGAAACCGCAAAGAAATTCGGACGCATCGATGCCATTGTCAACATTGCCGGCGCCGTGCCCCAGTTACACATCTTCGACATGACGGACGAGCAATGGAACGACGGAGCGGAGATGAAACTCCACGGCGCCCGGCGCCTGACCGTAAAAGCGTGGCCTTACCTGAAAGAGGCGAAGGGGTCCGTCATCTTTATGTCCGGTAATTCCGCGCAGGAACCCAGACCGGGCTTTGCCGCCGTAGCAACGATCAATGCCGCCATCGTGGCCCTATCCAAGGCCTTATCCGAACAAGGTATTCTGGATGGCGTCCAGGTAAACAGCATCCTTCCCGGCGCCGTCATGAGCGACCGCCGGATCGGCTTCCTGCAAAAGTGGTCGGCCGCGAATAACCTGACAATGGAAGAAGCCAAAACGAAATTCCTCGAAGAATCCCATATCAATCGCTATGGGCAACCCGAGGAAATCGCGGAATTGATTGCCTTTCTTCTTTCCCCGGGCGCGCAATGGTTAACGGGTTCGGCCTTGCGGATGGATGGCGGTGAGGTCAAAACGGTCTGATCGCGTTTCGCCCGGTGCATTACGCGAGCCCTGATTGTTTTTTACGCCAATAATAGTAGGACAATATCCCCAGGATAAACCAAACCAGTATGCCCAGCATCCTCGGATCAAACTTCCCGGCTACGGCGATGCCTGAATAGGTCGCCCCCACCAGGTCGAAAAATAATCCGGCGTAGGCCCATTCTTTGATCCGGTTGAAGCCCGGGATCAAAATGGCCACGGCCCCCAGGATTTTGGCGACGCTGATGAATTGGATAAAGTAAACGGGGTAGCCCAACTGATCGTGCACCATGGAAATACCCTTGGGCTGTAATCCACTTACCGATGAAAAAATCATGAGCCCGGCAAAAAGAATGGTGAAGATCCAGTAAAGGAGGTTGACGGTTTTTGGTTTCATTTTTTGGATTTAGTGAGTAAATATTCGTCCAGATTACCCATTGCCATGGTAAAGCCTTCCTTAAAGCCCTTCTCTATGAACTTTTCAAGGTTGGCAAGGTTTTCGTGTTTTATGACAACCTCGACCGTGGTTTTCCCAGCACTCGCCTTGAAGAAATTATTCCACTTGGATCCGGGAACTACAAAATCGATTGGATTCCCGTTTTCATCCGAAAAGATACTCTCCGTGGTGAAACTCGACTTCGCTTCGATTTTGATATAGTTGACCAAACACCAGGTGGAGCCATATTGGGGGGGACAATTCATCTCGTACAACCAATGGCCCCCTTCCCGGAAGTCCATCTTTTTCGTGATGGCCCGGCAGGGTTTAGGCGCCCACCAAATGTCCAATATTTCCGCCTTCGTCCAGGCGTCCCAGACGAGGTCGAGGTCAGCGGCGAATTCCCGCGTAACGTGAATGGTTGCCGCGGCTTTGTCTACGGTAAAATCAAACAGCAGGTTCATTTCAAATTATTTTTAAGAGAAACCGATCAGTTGCAAATATAAGCGCAACCGATCGGTTTCGCAAAATTTATTTTACCTCGGTACCATGGAGATTATCCCCATCCACCGTAACGAGTGCAACCCAGGGTATAATGGATGACAGGGTATTTCCGCGGAATTCCAATACCGACGCTATCCCGGGCTTCAGTAAAACATCCTTTTCGGTGACGGAAAAGTTCAATCCATCCGCAAGGATTTTGATCCGGTGCCTCCCGGCACCCCGCGCGGTTACACGAATCAAGACCTGCAGCCCCGAAACCGTGTGCTTCACCGTCCAGGAAAGGACGCTGTCGCGCCTGAGGTTCAAGTCGTAGGACGCTCCCGGCAAAAAGGTATGAAGGGCGCCATCGATGCTATACGTACCGGGAGGCAATTCCAAACGGAAGGATCCCCGGGCATCGGGGGCCACCGCCCAATTGCGATCCGAAACCGTGTCCCGGAATATGACGATGGAATCGGCCCTGCCCGAAACCCGCGCAGGTCCCTCTATGGCCGACAAAAGCCAAATCCAATTGGTGACGGGATGTCCCCAGACCTCTTTATAGGTCCAGGTACTTTGTACCGGCCAGTACGGCTTGTCTTCTATCCCCCGGGTTTGTATACCTACGGGAAGGGCGCCGACCATGTCCCCGGATGAGGGTGAGTACAAGGGAACAAAATCGTTCCCTACCCCATACATCGTACTGGCGGCAAAAGGATTCCGGCCAAGGATCCACTCCAATTGCCGTTCGGCCAGGTCTGTGGAGACCGGGTCGTTGCGGAGCCGGCCGGAGGCGGCCAAAGCCTGGGCCTGGGGCAGGATGACACCGAAATGTCCCCTGTAATCCATCCATACCGGGAAAAGCCTGAGGTAATGGCCCCTGCCCAGAGGGATCCCCTTGAGTACCTGCTGTCGGTAGGACTCCATCCTGCTTTCAGGGACGTGGAGGTATTCGGTATCCGAATAGATCCCCCCCGGCAGGACGCCAAAGGGCTCGGTGTATCGGGCTGCCTCCACCATATATTCCCCGTAAAGGGTAAGGCAGGTATACCACTTCATGAAATCGGGATTGTCCGGGAAGGTCCGGCAAAGGGCGGCCAGGGCCAATGATGGCTCCTGGTCGCGACCCCGGTGGCAATAATGCAGGAACCGGTCATGGGAAGCGTCGGTATAAAAAAAACCTACGAAAGGTACATCCCAGCCCTTAAGGGACACACGTTGCTGGACGTCCGTAATAATATGGGCCAACCGCGTGGCCAGGACGGAGTAGGTGGTATCCTCCGTGGCGCGGTAGAGTTCAATAGAAGACAAGATGGCTACTGATGGTATTTCATCTTCGACGGCATCCGGATCAAAGCTGCCCCGGAAGATCCCGGCAGGCTTGACGATACCCGGCATGCCCTGACAGGCAAATGCCCAGTCGGCCCTGGCTGCCTGGAGTGCGTAGTTGGCCAGTAGCGGGTCCGTGTCCTCTAATGTTTGATATGCAAGGGCCTCCACCCCCGCAGCCTCGAAATTGGTCACAGGGTTATTACGGGCCGTAACCGTAATGTCATCGTCATTGCCCAGGATTCCATCCGTCCGGCGGCTATTGATAGAGCCCACGTCGCGGAAGCCGTCACCAAATCGCGTTTTCAGAATCCAATCGAGGCCCCACCTGGCTTCTTCCAGTACGCGGGTATACAATGCCGAATCATCCCCACGGTATTTTTCAGCGAGACTGAATAAAGCATAGGTCAATTCGCACGTGGCTTCCGCCTGCTGACTAAGATCGCCCGCATCGTGCCAGCCTCCATTGATGACGATCCGCTTGTCCCCGTGTACGCAGGTCCAGTCCCTATGACAGACTCCGTGCACTCCGGGCACCTCGTACCCGCATCGCTCGGTATATAGGAAATTCAGGACTTTCCAAATAGTTGCTTTCCAAACATCGTCACCGATGGAGAAAGCCGGTGTGGAAACCGCACCGACCCGCAGGCTGTATTGACCTGGTGTGCGCACCCTGGTAAAATCCATGACCTGAAAAGTACCCAGGGAGGTTTGCCGAATCGTCACCGGCCCATCCAATACCAAATTCCCGCTCCGTGTATCCAACAGCTGGAAGCGCGTTGCCTCCAATCCACTGGCAATCGCAGTTTTGGAAGCACCGATGGAATATCCCGCCTGACTGAAGGCAATCCTTCCCCCCCAGACATCCCAACCCTCGGTCTTGTCCGGTATAACGCGTTCCAGGGAAAGTTCGTCAAAATAAAAGTTGATACTGTCCGCTTCTCCGGGAGCGCTGCCGGACAATCCATAAGAAGCCTCGAATGCCGTAATCTTGTCCCTGGCGACATTTCCGATCTCCCAAACGACGTGGTTCCATTCGTGGTTCCGTAAAACGAGGGAAGTCTCTCCCTCTTGCCCGAAAAGGGCCGGGAGTTTTTCCCGGCCATCGTTATAAAGGCGCAGGTCCAGGGCCGTAGTATAGAATCCCGGGAGGTCCGGATAAACCCAAAAGGAAATTCGATTATATCCGGTCCAATCCTCCCCTTCGAACGAACGCCGTATGCCCGAACGTCCCCATCCCCTTCCCGTCACAGGTCCGGGTCCCGGAAGGCGGGTAGGCGTGCGCATGAGCAATGAATACGTCCCATGGTGAACCTGGACTGCCGACAGCTGTATGGTAGCCACGCTGGCGCTGGAGTCGAGGGTCTTCATCACCTTCCTGGCATCCACCACGGCGCCCCCGCTGGTCGTGTAACTGCTCCAATGGGTCAGGTCCTCCATGTCGTCGAGGGACCTCCTTTCCAGAACAGCCTTGTTCAACCAGCGCTCCGCTGCCGAGGCTTTCCCATCGGCGACCAGGGGTTCCCGGTTTTGGGCGCTCGCCGCCATTGATGTAAAAAGGAATATAGCAAGGAGTAGGCGCATCTTTTTATTGTAATTTAGAAAACAATGTGTAGACAATTTCAAATCCTTTGCATCGCGGCGTTGCTGGCCCTGACGACCGCTACCCATGCTCAAACCCCCTGCGATTCCACCCGATTCAACGATACCCTTTTGGACAAACTGGTCGGGTATTGGGACCTGAGAGGAAAGATCGGAAACAGGGAAGTGACCAATCACTTTTCGGCTAAATGGATCCTGAACCATCAAATCATGGAGCTCCACTTCAAGGATACTTCATATGAGGCCCTGGTATACCTGGGATACGATTGCGAAAAGCATCGATACGTCGCCCATTGGCTGGATATCCTGGGAGGTAAATATTCGGAAACGCTGGGTTATGGAACACGAACGTCACTTTCCACGATCGCGTTTCACTTCGACTACCCCGATGGACCCTTTTTCAATCAATTCATATACGATGCGCAACAACATTCGTGGCATTTGCATATGACCTCCGGGAACAAAACCTGGGGAGACGAATACCTGACTCAACCCTATTACCAGGCAGTGTGGTTTCAGGATTACGAACCCTTCCGCATAGCCGGAAACCTGTACTACGTCGGCAGTTATGACCTGGCCTGTTACCTGATCACCACTCCCTCGGGCCATATCCTGATCAATACCGGTATTCCGGGTTCGGAGGACATGATCCGGAAACACGTGGAAGCGCTGGGGTTCCGGTTCAAAGACATCAAAATCGTTATGATTACCCATGGCCATTTCGATCACGTAGGCGGCGTGGCTGCGATCAAGGAGGAAACGGGTGCCCAGGTGATGATCGGTGAAGGAGACGGCAACGTCCTGGCGGACGGAGGCAATTCGGACGTAATTATGGGTGGTCATGGGCCTTTGTTCGAGGCCGTGATGGCCGACCGATTCTTGCGTGACAAAGATTCGGTGGAACTCGGGGGCATGAAAATCCTGGTCCTTCACCATCCTGGCCATACCAAGGGAGCCTGTAGTTATCTGTTTACCGTAAAAGACGAGCGCCGTTCTTACCGCGTTCTGATTGCCAATATGCCTACGATCCTGGATGCCGTCACCTTCCCTTCCATGAAGGGTTATCCGGATGTACAAAATGATTTTGCCTATACCCTGGACACGATGCGAAAAATCCAATTCGACCTGTGGATGGCCTCCCACGCAAACCAATTCGACCTTCAGGCCAAACGAAAACCGGGAGATGCGTATCATCCGGAAGTATTCGGGGACCGCGCTGGGTATGAGGCAGCCCTGGACGATCTCCGGAAAGCCTACCTTAAAAAGAATACCTCCTCCCCACCATCGTCGTATTAGCGTAGCCGGAGGGCGTGGGGATCACGCCTTCGGGATATCCTTTGAAGTCATTCACGGGTGGGATGCCCATCGTCCGGCTGATCACCCGGATCCGCACCGGGCCCTCGCTTTCGAGCTGCAGATCGAAGCCCTCCCCGGGGGGTTGAATGTAGTCCATCCATGAACGCTCGCCCGGATAATCAAATAATGCGACATTGGGTTCGAAGCTCAGGTGGATCGTAACCGTCCCCTTGGGAACCTGGCAATGCAGGTATAGCTTTCGCCGGCCATTTACGAGTGTATCCTTTTGCAACAGGAGGCGGGGCCCCTCCAAATCAATGAATTCCGCCGGCATCATATATTCTTTCGGCTGGGCAAAAAACGTTTCCGGATATTGATAAGTGCTGGTATCCCAAAAATATTTGTGAAAAAACTGACGGTTCCAATTGTCCAGCTTGGTTTCATGCGTCACCAGCCAGCCGCTTCGGTTGTCCGCATCCACATAATACCGCAGGTCCGTTTTGTATGGATGCTTCGCATCATACCCCCCGTGCAGCAACCCCCATCCCATAAAAGCCATGAAAACCAAAAAGGACGCTCCCGGGAGAAACCAGCGCGGGCACCTGGAGATAATGGGGATGGCCAGTCCCAGGAATAACCCAAGCACGGGCGCCGTTATGGCCGCCTCTTTTTCTACGTCGAGGAGGGACACGAGGCCGGTATAAAGGGGTACCATCAGGAAGATCGCGGGGAGCAAGGAAAGCAGGTTCGACCAGGACTTACTTAAGGATGGGAACAAAGCCCCCGCGAAGATTAGCGGGAAATAAAAGAAATACACCCCGCCGGGAATATAGGGATACAGGAAATCGAGCAATATCGTCTCCAGAAGTAGCACCGAGATGAAAAGGGAAGGCACGGACCACTTTCGCAAGGGCCACAGGTAAAGCAAAGAAAACACGCACACCCCTTCTGCAGCCAGGGCGATATAGAAATAGCCCGAATTGTATGCATTCGGATAGTAATTCTCGTATAAGGGATAGGCTGACCTGATCCAACCCAGGGTCCAGGAAGTAAGGAAAAACAAAACGCCCAGGGTCACCACGAAGGTCAATAGCCCGAGGAGGACTTGCCCCAACCGGATCCGCTTGCGATAAAAACCAAATACCAGCGCAAACAAAAGGAAACCGTTGGCCAGAAACACCAGGACCCGGTTCAGGCGCATCCCGTAAACAACCATGCCTGCCCCGTGGAGATCGAAAAACGTGGCGTTCCCCTTGGCAGGGGTTAGGTTGCTGTTTGCAAAATACCTAATCGCACCCAGCATATTGTCGCCCTGGTCCTGCATCGTCCCCCGATCCATGTTTTCAAGGTTGTCGGTCAGGTTGTGGTAGTGCGTGAAGCCGTCCGTAAAAGCAAAATCAAGGCCCGGCACGCCGGCGTTATCCAGGGGAGTAAAGTCGGTGTTGTTCGGCAGGAAGTGAAACAGGTCTCCGAAAAGCGAT
>CAZJDB010000244.1:0-17486 GCA_964544695.1 uncultured Chitinophagaceae bacterium | reverse complement strand
CCGGACGACATCCGTTCGGGTTGGGTGTTCGGAGCCAATTGGGATCCGGAGACTAATGAATTTTAAAGCAATGAGTCACGCATTTTTGAACGAACACTTTCTCCTGTCTGGTCCAACCGCCGAACGTCTTTTTTATGAATTCGCGCGCGACCTGCCGGTAATCGATTATCATTGCCACCTGCCGCCCCAACCCATCGCCAGGAACAGCCGGTTTGAAAACCTCACCCAGGCGTGGCTTTACGGGGATCACTATAAATGGAGGGCCATGCGCACGCATGGGGTGGATGAGCGCTTTTGCACAGGGGATGCCTCTGACTGGGAAAAATTCGAACAATGGGCCGCCACCGTTCCTTACACGTTGCGCAATCCCCTGTACCACTGGACCCACCTGGAGCTTCTCCGGTATTTTGGGGTGGAAGAACTGCTGGGACCCACGACGGCACGGCGCATTTATGAGCGGACTTCCGAAATGTTGCGCTCGGAGGAATATTCGGTACGCAAGCTGCTTTGCAAGATGAAGGTGGAGATCCTCTGTACGACAGATGACCCGGTGGATTCCCTGGGCTACCACGACGAACTGAAGAAGGAGGGTGGATGCGTCCGCATGTATCCCGCTTTCCGCCCGGACAATGCCATGCACGTAAGCGACCCGGGCCGGTTCAATGCCTATGTCCGGAAGCTGGAATCCGTTACCGATATCGCCATTTCCTCCTTCGACGATTTCCTGTTCGCCCTTCAAAACCGCCACGACTATTTTGCGGCCAAGGGCTGCTGCCTTTCGGATCACGGATTGGAGGAGATTTATGCGGACCCCTTTACGGGCTCGGAGATCGACGCGATATTTGGTAAAATTCGTTCGGGGAAATCCATCTCCGAGGCCGAACAGCGAAAATTCAAATCGGCCATGCTGACCCATTTTGCCGAATGGGATTGGGAAAAGGGGTGGGTACAGCAATACCACTTGGGAGCCCTTCGCAACAACAATGCCCGCATGATGCGCCTCCTCGGTCCCGACACGGGATGGGATTCCATTGGAGATTTCCCGCAGGCCCGGAACCTGGCTTCCTTCCTGGACCGCCTGGATCGGGACAACCGTTTGGCCAGGACGATCCTTTATAACCTTAACCCTTCGGATAATGAACTGATGGCCACGATGGCGGGAAATTTCAACGACGGAAGTGTCGCGGGAAAGATCCAGTTCGGGTCCGCTTGGTGGTTCCTGGACCAGAAGGAAGGAATCACGCGCCAGATCAATGCCTTGTCGAATATGGGTCTCCTGAGCCATTTTGTCGGCATGCTCACGGATTCCAGGAGCTTCCTGTCTTTCCCCCGCCACGAATATTTCCGGCGCACCTTGTGCAGTATTTTCGGGGAAGAGGTGGATAGGGGCGAACTGCCCGGGGATATTCCCTGGATCGGGAAGATCATTCAGGACATTTGTTATAACAACGCCAAACAGTATTTCAATTGGACGTGAAAATATTCCTCGCTGCGCTACTTGCGGTCAGTTCGGCGAACGCGCAGGGGCAAACTGAATCGGAGTATCTGAGGCAGGCGCCGTTTCCCATGCCCGAGGTGGCGCTGCCTGCAATCGACAGTACGCACATTTTCAACATAGCCGACTACGGTGCCGTAGGAGACGGACGCACGCTGAACACGGAAGCCATCGCCAAAGCCATTGCCGCTTGCGCGCAAGCAGGTGGCGGCGAAGTCATCATCCCTCCCGGACTTTGGGTGACAGGCCCCATTCGCATGGTCAGCCACATGAACCTCGTCATTGAAAGAGGGGCACTGGTGAAATTCACAAGAGACCTGAGCCAATATCCAATGGGGGCCTATCCAGTATATGCGCACGACCTGGAAGACGTCGCCATTACGGGAAGTGGCATCATGGATGGGGGAGGGGATGCGTGGAGGCCCGTGAAACAAGAGAAGACAACGGAAGCTCAATGGAAAGAACTCTTGGCGAAAGGCGGCACCCTGACCGACAAGGGGAAAATCTGGTGGCCTCCCGGAACCTCCAAGGATTCGCAGCGGCCCTACATGATTTATTTCGACCATTGCCAACGGGTCTTGCTCCAGGGGGTCACCTTCCGCAATTCACCCAAGTTCGTCATCTATCCTACCCATTGCCGGGACCTGACCCTCCGGGACGTCAGCGTATTCAACGAATGGTGGGCCCAGAACGGGGATGGAATTGATATCAGCGCTTCCACCAATGTCCTGCTTTACCGTTGCAACGTGAGCGCGGGGGACGACGGTATTTGCCTGAAGTCGAGCGGTACGGATACCCCGCTGGTGCAAAATGTCGTCATTGCCGCCTGCAATGTCTATCACGCCCATGGGGGCTTCGTGATCGGCAGCAATACCGACGGGGGTATCCGGAATGTTTACGTCGCCGACTGCAACTACGTGGGAACCGACGTGGGTATCCGGGTAAAAAGCAACGCGGGGCGGGGCGGACTCGTGCGGGACATTTATATAGATCGCATCTTCATGTCGGAAATTGCCCATGATGCCATCTCCTTCGATACGTATTATGAGGATAGCCCCGCGGGCTCGGATCCTAACAAGCGCACCGCACCGATACCTGGTAAGACACCCGTTTTCACCGACTTTCACATCAGTCATGTATATTGTCTCGGAGCCGCGAAGGCCATTTCGCTTACGGGCCTGCCCCAATCGCCCGTGAGGCGGATATTTTTCGACCATGTGGTGATTACGGCCGGCGAGGGGTTGACCACCAAAGACGCAAACGAAATCGAATTAAAAGACGTAACGCTGCATACAAATGGCCCCCCTTTTCAACTTGAGCATCCTCAGGATATCCGTATCTTGGATAAATGAAGAAATGCCTGCTTGCATTCATACTCCTCGCCGGCCGCGCGGGAGCCCAAAAATTCGACAGCCTCGCCCTTACGCCGCCCATGGGCTGGAACAGCTGGAATACCTTCCAAACCAAAATCAACGAACGCCTCGTCGAGGACATCGCGGATTCGATGGTCTCCTCGGGCATGCGCTACGCGGGCTACACCTATATAGTCCTGGACGACGGGTGGATGACCAAAGACAGGGACAGCCAGGGGCACCTGGTCCCCGATCCCCAAAAATTTCCTCATGGTATAAAGGCGCTGGCGGACTACATCCACGCCAAGGGACTAAAATTCGGCCTCTATAACTGTGCTGGGACGAAGACCTGCGCAGGATATCCGGGGGGCCACGGCCACGAGGAAATGGACGCCCTCGACTATGCGGCCTGGGGAGTGGATTACCTGAAATACGATTGGTGTAATACCGATGGCCTGGACGCCAGGGAAGCCTACAAAGCAATGAGCGAAGCCCTGAAAAAAGCCGGCCGTCCCATCATCTTCAGCCTTTGTGAATGGGGGCAGCACAAGCCCTGGGAATGGGCCCAAACCGTGGGCCATCTCTGGAGGACGACGGGAGACATTTACCCCTGCTTCGATTGCATCAAACAAAATACCGGTTGGCGGGCGCTTGGCGTCATGCGCATCGCCGACATGCAACAGGGCCTTGAGGGATACGCCGGTCCGGGTCACTGGAACGACCCCGATATGCTGGAAGTAGGGAACGGGATGTCTACTTCTGAAGACCGCGCGCACTTCTCGCTTTGGTGTATGCTGTCCGCGCCTCTGATGGCGGGCAACGATTTGAGGAGCATGAGTGCGGAAACGAAAAAAATCCTGACCAATCCGAGGGTGGTCCTCCTGGATCAGGATCCTTTGGGCGTGGAGGCCCATCTCCATGGGGTTCGCGACAGCGTGCAGATTTGGGCGCGACCCTTGCAAAATGGTGATTGGGCTGTGTGTTTTCTGAACCGGTCGACTATGCCAAAACAAATCAGCTTCGATTGGCACGAGCTATCGGACAGCCTGGCGGCGCATACCTACACCCTTTTCGACCTGTGGGCAGGCAACGGTTTGGGAACCACAGGGAAGCCGTTGGAGGCAACGGTGCCGCCCCATGACGTGTTGCTGGTGCGCCTGCGCTACTAACCAAACAAGTTATTCGTAAAGGCCACGCGAATTTTATCCTGGAAATCGGAAATCGTCTTGAATATCTCGCGCAGCGTCAGCAGTTCGATGCGCGTCAGTCCCGAAAGGGGGATTTCATTATCGGGAGGCATCCCTTCCTGAACGATTTGACGGGCCTGTTTGCGGAGACGCATCCCCATCAGCAGGTAATAGGACTGCATCAATTCCTGGAAATCGGTTTCGGTGAAGACACCTTTGTCGCGCAAAAGGCGGATGCGTTCGCCAGTATTTACCTCAAATATCCGGTTGCGGAGCGCATACACGCGCACCAAATCTACGATGGGCGTCATGGCTTTCTTGATGTCAAAGGACCCCTTATCCGAAGCCCGGATGCCCGTCTTGAAGAAATTCAATGGCGGCTCATATTGCAGGGCGTTCCGGGCCATGTGGAAAAACAGTTGCTCGTGGGGCTTTTGCAATTCCTCATCCAGGAAGGTCCGAAGCTCTCCCAGGATTTCCTCGTCTCCATACAGGAAGCGGCAATCGAAAAAGGTGGAGAATTGAATCACAGTTTCGGACGAAGATTCCTGCATCCAGGATTCGTAGTTGCGTTTCCAATGGGACAGGGAATGCGTCCACTTCGGATTTTTGGCCATGTAGTCTCCCGAGCAATAACTGAACCCTATTGTATTCAGGCGGTCCGAAACGCGCCGTGCAAATTCCAGGAAGTATTCCCGTACGGCTTCCCGGTGCTCGTTCGCCTTGTCCTCATAAATGATGGCATTATCCTGGTCCGTTTTCAGGGTTTGTTCTTTTCGCCCTTCGCTGCCCAGGACCATGAACACGAAGCGTGCCGGGGCGGGACCCACTTCGGAAAGGACGCTTTCGATTACTTTGAGCGCAATCGTATCGGATACCGTGGTGATGACCTGGTTGGCGATTTGTGCGTTCACCCCCCGGTCCAGGAGTTGTGTAAGGATCAGGGGAACCGTTGCCCACTTGCGCCGCAACTCTTCATCGGAACGCGCCAGCTTGACCGATTGAATGAAGACCATCGGGGACTGTGCCATTTCGCTCAGTAGCTTGTTGCGACTCAGGAAACCGGTGTAAACGCCCTCGTGCCCGACGAGAAGGTACCGCGTTTTATTTTGGAACATGAGTAATAGCGCCTCGTATACGTAGGCATCGGAGGGAATGCTGACCACGGGGGTGTCCATAACGGCGGACACCGGTTGGGAAGGGTCGCCCCGCTGGCCGACGATCTTGTCGCGTAAGGTTATATCCGTAACATACCCGGCTATGCGTCCCCCATCAAGCACGAACAGGCAACTGACTTTATTCACCGCCATGAGACGCGCGCCTTCAAACGTGGGCGTATCCCCCGGGCATGATAGAATTGGCCGGACCTCTACATCTTCAATGCGAAGGGTATACAGTTGGTCCGAGGCTGTATAGTTTTCCTTCATACCGGATGGATTTGCCCCAGCTTACGCAGCTCGAAATAACACTCCGCCGTGGCGGCCGCATCTGACAAAGCATCGTGGGGGTTAGGTTGAGGGCGGTGGAAGAGCCCGGCGTACAGCACCGCCAGCCGCAGGTGCCTGAAGGGTTGCGTAGGATCCAGCATGGTGCAAAAATGAGGTAGCCCTTTGGTGACATCCGGGATCGAGGCGCGGTAACATTCCGCTCCAATCAACTTCAGGTCCAGGTTCAGGAAGTGTCCCACGATCAGGGGTTCATAGTTGGCCAAATCCTCAGCCAGCCGGTGCAGCACCTCGACCCTGGGCCGTCCGTTGAGCTCCAGGAAATCCTTGCGCAGGCGGTGAATCCTGGTCGATTTAGGGTTGAGGGTGATATCATTCTCTTTGATATAATGGTCTTCCTCCTTTATCTTTATTCCCGTCCGATCGTAGATGAGCCAGGAAATCTGGATGATGTACGGCCAATTGCCTGGTGTGGAATAGGGGAGATCCAGGTTTTTAGGCAACCCGGAAGCCTCGGAATCGATGAACAACAGGTAATCATTCACGCTTTAAAGTTACGATTTACATGAAGACCGGCAATAATACGGTATTGATCACGGGGGGAACCTCGGGTATCGGACTTGCCCTGGCGGAGGCTTTAATGAGATCGGGAAATACCGTCCTGATCTGCGGTCGTCGCAAGGACCGCCTGGAAGCGCTTGAGGCCAGGCATCCCAGGTTGATAACGAAAACGTGCGACGTGGCCAGTGCAAGCGAACGGGCAGCCCTGTATGAATGGGCCGTCGATGCCTTTCCGGACCTGAATATCCTCGTCAATAATGCGGGCGTACAGTTGCTCACTGATCTCACGCAGGAAACGGACCTCTCCCGCGTGATGTCCGAAATCGACATCAACCTCGTCGCTCCCATACACTTGTCGTCCCTGTTCGCCCCACACCTCGCCGGGCAAAAAAACGCGGCCATCGTGAATATCTCGAGTGGCCTGGCCTTTTGCCCCATAGCTCACATGGCAGTGTATTGCGCCACCAAGGCGGCCCTCCATTCCTTTACCCTTTCCCTGAGGCATCAGTTGAAGGATACCCCGGTGAAGGTATTCGAGATCATTCCTCCTTCGGTGGATACCGAGCTGGGGCATGATCGTCGTGCGGACAAGACCCAAACGCACGGGGGGATGCCCGTCGCGGAATTCATCGAGGGAGCCATGGAAGCCCTTCGGGAGGATATCTTTGAAGCACCCATAGGCCCCGCCCAGGGTCTCAGGGCGAAACGCGAAGAGCTCTTCGGCGCCATGAATAAAGGTTTTGAAGAAAGATACCGTCGATGATGTACCTGTTACTGGCATTGCTGCAATACGGGGGGCCTTCCCATATGAATGGTGACACGACACCGGCAGCCCTGGACCGCAAATATCCCGTCAGGCCACTGGCCATTGTTTCATTCGATGTGCGCGTCCGGACCAGCAGCTCCGCGGTGAAGGCTACCGCGTTCGTCCGCTTTTACGATGACCGGAATAATGAAATCCTCACGTATCGGGCGGCCCCGGTGTCAGGGAATACCTGGCAGGGCACGGGTTATTATACCGAAGCGCCGGCCCTCGCCCGGACGGTTGAATTGGGTGTAGCTGCGCATGAAAAGGACAGCGTTTGGACCGACAGTCTCCAGGTGGACCTGGACAGGCGTGTATCGCATACCCCGGACGTGGACCTGGGTGAATATTTGAAACCCTTCTGGAAGAGTGATACCATTTATAATGAAACAGTGCTCCTTTATTCCGAAAAAGGAAAAACGGCGTCAGGCCGCTTGCTATTCAATCCGGATAAGATCATTTCCGTTCGCAGCTTTGACCTGAAAACGGCGTACCGGGGGTACCGTATTAGCGGACGCACGATCAGCGGCCCGGAACTGCCCTTCCGCGCCGATACTTCCTTCGAGCAGGTAAAAGACTTTGCATGGTATAACCTCCAATCCCAATGGGTGGTGGTCACGTATACGCATCACGACGCATTTGAAGGGCCCACGCCTACCTATAAAGGAGACCTCCTGCCGTTGTCACGCGAAAAGCTCCGTAAACATGAACCGTTGCGCATCGTCGCCTACGGCATGAGCATCACCCGCGGATTGGATGTGAGTGGGTTCGATACCATCCCTCCCTACATGCCTACCTACGTCGACCTGTTTGCCCTGGAACTGAAAGTGGCTTACCAGGATCCGGGGGTGGTCATGTACAATGCGGGACTCCCCGGATCGGTTATTGATTGGGGCGCGGACAATGTGCAGAACTATGTCACGCCGCTGCATCCCGACCTGGTGATCCTGGACTTCGGAATGAACGATTTTTGGCGTACAACGCCCGAAGCCTTCGGACGTTATATGGATACCATGATGGCCAAGATCCCACACGCCGAATTCATTCTCCTGTCCAATATGCAATTCGACCCTGCGTACCTGAAAAATTCAGATGGAAAAGCAGATTGGTACACGTCCAACCTCCTGGGCTATTCCGCGGAGTTGCGGCGCAGGGAGGGCCCACACGTAGCGAACCTTGACATGACGACACTCAGCGGATACATCTACAGTCGGAAAAAGGCCAAAGATTGTGTCGTCAATCCATTGCACCCGAACGACTACCTGGCGCGCTGGTATGCCCAGGGCTTGGGCGCGCTCTTGATTCCATGATGCGTATACTATTCTTCATATTGGCCCTGTGTTTTGCAGGGACGCTCCGTGCCCAATGGACAATGACGACCACCCAAAGGGAAAACTATCAAGCCCCGGCTATGGCCAACGGGATGATCGGGATATTGCCAAACGCCCAGCCGCTCGGGGTGCAAAAAATAATCCTCAATGGCGTTTACGACCGGTATGGAACCTGGGGCGACGGCATCGAAAACATCGTACAGGGGATCAACTTCCTCAACCTCAACATCGCAGGCGTTGACACTACCGTAAGTGAATGGAAACAGGAGTTAAACATGAAGGAGGCCACCCTGGCTACTACCTTCACCTACGGGGGTAAGCTCCAGGTCACGTATACGATTTGCGCGCTGCGTCAGTTGCCTTACAACGGGCTGATGATGGTCCACCTCAAGGCGCTACAGGACGTAAGCATCACCGTCAGCGACACGTTCGGCGGTTCCGAGTCCGCACGCCTCACCCAGACCCGTTTCCAAAAGATAGAGAGGACGCTTCCCCTGGCAAGCGCAACGGCGATCTCGCCCACGGGCAAGGTACAGCTCGCGGCGGCTGTGTGCTTCACGGCACCGGGATGCGACGTGAAAGGCGGCGCCCCCGGTGGTGCCCCCAAAGGAGCCGGGAACGGATGTTATTTCCAAAAAGACCTGAAGAGCGGCGAAACCTTCGACTTCGCCCTGAACGGCGCCATTTGCACGACCGCTCAATTCCCCGACCCCATCAACGAATCCAAACGCCTGGCGCTGGCGGCACACCTGCAGGGAGTAGACAAACTCCTGGAAAAGCATAAGGAGGAATGGGCCAAATTATGGACCAGCGATATCCAAATCGAGGGCGATACCGAGGCGCAAAAGGACGTACGCTTTGCCTTGTTCAATTTATACTCTTTCGTGCGTCAGGGGACGGCCTACGCGTTGTCGCCCATGGGCCTGTCTGAAACGGGATACAACGGTCACGTGTTCTGGGACTGTGAAACGTGGATGTATCCGGTATTCCTGTTGATGCACCCTGAGATGGCGCGCTCCATATTGGATTATAGGTATAACAGGCTGGGCAAAGCCATGCAGAACGCCCAGATCAATGGTTACAAGGGGGCCATGTTTCCCTGGGAATCCGCGGGAGATGGCACCGAGGAAACGCCGGTGTGGGCGCTCACGGGTCCTTTCGAACAACACATCAGCTCGGACATAGGCATGGCTTACTGGAATTATTTCCGCGTGACCAAAGATGTACAATGGCTCAGAGAGAAGGGATTCCCCGTGATCAGGGGCATCGCCGATTTCTGGGTAAGCCGGACAGAGAAAAACGAAAAAGGAGAATACGAAATCAAAAACGTAGTGTGCGCCGATGAATACGCGGAAAATGTGGACAACAACGCCTTTACCAATGGAGGCGCCATCATCGTATTGCGGGATGCGACCCTGGCTGCGGAAGCCCTAAATGAACAACCCAACCCGAGTTGGCGCACCGTGGCTGACCATATCCCGATACGCTACGGAAAAGACAGCGTCGTGAAAGAATTCGACACCTACAAGGGGCAAACCATCAAACAGGCCGACGTCAACCTCCTGTCTTATCCCTTGCACCTCGTACCCAGCCGGAAGGTCGATAAAATCAACCTGGCCTATTACGAGCCCAGGGTCGATCAGAAGGACGGCCCCGCCATGACCTATGGGATTTTCAGCGTCATCAGTTCCCGCCTGGGCGACCCCGACCAGGCCTGGACCTATTTCAACCAGGCCTACAAGCCCAACCAGCGACCTCCTTACGGGGTATTGGCCGAAACGCCCACGGAGAATAACCCCTATTTCGCTACGGGCGCCGGCGCCATGTTGCAGGCGGTGATCTATGGATTCGGAGGGTTGGATGTGTCCGATAATGGGATCGTCCAATGGAAAACCAAACTGCCGAAGCAGTGGAAGAAGCTAACGATCACCGGTGTAGGACCAGACCATAAAACATTTACAGTGCAGTAAGGGCCGATTCCAAAATGGCCAGGGCGCGTTCCAGCTCTTCCCGAGATATAATCAGCGGAGGCGACAACTGCAATACATTTCCCTGGGACACCTTGAAGCTGAGTCCGGCCGCAAGGCAGGCGTACATGACGCGTTCCGCCTCGGCCACAGCTTTTTCGCGCGTTTTCCGGTCACGCACCAGCTCCACGCCCCAAAGCAAACCGATACCGCGGACGTCCCCGATGATGTCAAATCGCGATTGCATCTCATGAAAGCGCTGCCGCAAAAAAGCCTCATCGCAGACAACCTTTTCCAACAAATGCTGACGATCTATGAATTCCAGCATGGCCAGCGCAGCCACGCTCCCCAGGGGATTCTTTTCGAAAGTATAGTGCCCCAGGGATACCTCGGAGGCGATGTTGTAGGCGTCACGGGTGACGATGGCCGCCATGGGGATGACCGCGCCGCCCAGACCCTTGCCCAGGCACAGGATATCGGGCAGGATGTCGTAATGCTCATAGGCAAACATGCGACCTGTGCGCCCGAAGGCAATGGGGATTTCATCCAGGATCAATAAAACGCCGTGCCGTGTGCAGATATCGCGCACCCGGCGCCAGTATGACTTGGACGGAATCTGCACATCCGTGTTCCGAATTGTCTCGGCAATAAAGGCGCCGATACCCCCCTCCTTTTCGATAACGTATTCGAGGTAGTCGGCGGAGGCGTCGGCGTCGCGCAGCAGCCCCGGGCGATAGGTTTCGGGGGGCGGAATCCGCTCCACCCCGGGCATCAGGGGACCCATGCCCTTGCGGAACTCGCGCTCTCCGCCGGCGGATATGGCATCGAGGGAAGCGCCATGAAAGGAATCCCAATAGGAAACCACCTTGTGCCTGCCCGTGACGAGGCGCGCGAGCTTCAGGGCCATGCCCACAGCGCTGGTGCCCCCGGGGGCATACAAAACTCTGTTCAGGTCTGACCCGGCCAACGCTGAAAGGCGCGCGGCCAGGTTCACCGCGGGTTCGTTCGTATAGCGGCGGGGAGAAAAGGGCAACGTATCCATTTGCGCTTTCACGCGTTCGATCACGTATGGATTCCGGTAACCCACCTGGTGGACGTTGTTGCCGTGGAAATCCATGTACTTCCTGCCCTGCAGGTCGGTGAGGTAAATTCCCTCGCACTCCGTCAGCACATCCAGGCAGGGCGTAGACATGGACTGGTGGAGGAAGTTGCGTTCGTCGGCATCCAGGTAACGGGCGGTTTCGCCGTGACGGACGATGGCATACCATTCTTTCCTGGCAGGCGAAAAATTTACATCGCCCTCAGTTCTGTGAAAATTTTCGATCATGCGGCTGGGTGACACGCCGTCGGCGCGCAAGGACCAAGATACTTATTCCGTTTGAAGCGACCTTGCCGGATTTACCAACGCCGTACGAAGCCCGTGGTAGCTAACGGTTGCCAGGGCGATGATCAAACAGGAAACGCCTGCCAGGACGAATATCCACCAGGACAATTGGATATGATACTCCATCGAATTCAATAATTTTTGACATGCCCACGCCGCCAGGGGAGTCGCAACGATGAAGGCGATGCCCACGGGTTGCAGGAAGCTCCGGGATAACAAAAACCAGAGCGTGGCCGGCCTGGCCCCAAGCACTTTTCGGATACTGATTTCCTTCTTTCTGCGTTCGGCCAGGAAGCCTGATAAGCCGAATAAGCCCATGCAGGAAATGAGGATGGCGAGACCTCCGAAAATATTCACCAGACGGCGGATTTCGTAAGCATGGACGGACTGGTCTTCATATGCATCATTCGTAAAACGGAAAGTGAAAGGATAGGCCGGGTTCAGGGCTTTGGCTACCTTTCCAATGGCATCCAGGTGTTGCCTCCACTGGCCGTCATTGTTCAACCGGACCAGGAAATTCGAGATATTCCCTTTGTTCAGGTAGACGATCAGGGGGTTGGCTTTGTTGGCCGGGTCATTGAAGACAAAATCGTTGAAAACGCCGATCAGTGTATTGCCACCCAGGCGCGTACCGACCAGGGGTTCTTTCAGTCCCATTCGCCTGACCGCTTCCTGGTTGACCAGGCAGGCAGAAGTGTCCGAACCGAAAGCGGGACTGAAATCGCGACCTTCCAGGATTGTTAGGCCCGTTGTCCTGGCCCATTCATATTGCACCGATGTCACCTGAATATAAAAGTCCTGGTCGGCCTTTTTGCCCGGCCATTCCAAGCCGTTCATGGCGGCTCCGAACCGGACCATATTGTCATTGCAGGCCGTTATGTCCAGGACCCCCGGAATATTCCCGACCTGGCTTTTGAACAAGTTGAATTTGCCGGCCAGGTCCCCGTCAGCAGAGATATCTACGAGGTTGGAGGGTTCGTACCCTATGGGCCTGCCGGTGACGTAATCGATTTGCCGGATGGTCACGATGACCCCAATGATCAGGAAAATGGAAATGACGAACTGGAAGGTCACGAGCCCTTTACGCATGCCCGATCCGCGCCGGCCCATGGAAACCATGCGCTTCAGGACCTTGGCAGGCCTGAAGCCGCTCAGGTATAAGGCGGGATAGCTGCCTGCGATCAGGCCCGTCAGGAGTCCCAGGGCGATCAGGAGGATCCATACGCGCGGGTCTTGCAGACCCTGGGCCAAAGGACGACCCGCAAAGGTGGTAAAGGCAGGTAGCACCAGGTAGGTAAGCGCTGCGCTCAGGAATAACGCCACCATGGCAAGCAAAACGGCCTCTCCCAGGAATTGCAGGATGATCAGTCGCTTGGAGGCGCCCATGACTTTCCGGATGCCCACCTCTCTGGCCCTGTGCTCCGCCATGGCCGTAGCCAGGTTCATGAAATTGATGCAGGCGATCAGGAGAACGAAGGCGGCCAGGGCGCCAAAGATCAACAGGAAATAAATTTTTCCTCCCGATGCTTTTCCGTTATCGAAACGGTCGTACAATGTAAGCTTCCTGAGAGGATAGCCGAACATGGCAATATTTTTTTCATCCTGGTTGGCCACCATGATCCGCGTCATGGCTTTGTTCACCCGGGAGGTGTCCGCTCCCGGCCGCAACTGTATCCATGTCCTGAGGCGGTTGTTATCCCAGCGATTGAACCAACCGATATTGTCCCGGGCATACAATGATATAGAAGCCAGCATATCGAATTGGTCGGAGCTGTTTTCAGGAATATCCTGGATTACGGCGCCGACCTTGAGGGGATGCGTGTTGTCGAGAAGGAGGGTTTTACCCAGTACTTCCGTAGTACCGAAGATGCGCCGTGCGGTACTTTCGGTAACGACCACCGAGCCTATATCCTCCAGGGCGGATACTGGATTCCCCTCGAGTGCCGGAAAGGTCATCATCCGTAAAAAATCGGGGTCTACATAAACAATTTCCTGGTTTAGGGTTTTGTCCCCATTTCGGACCAGGGCCGGGCTATGCGCTTCCCTGGAAACGTAGGCCAATTCGGGTATACTACTATGCATCAGGGGCCCCAGTGGGCCGGGAGTCGATCTTCCCGTGTTGATGTAGGTGTGCATATCCTTATTGATCATGACCGCATAAATATCTTTCCCGTTCTTGTGGAACCCATCGATACCCAGGTCGTGCAGGATATAGAGCAAAATGATGATGCCGGTGGTGAGCCCGAGCATGAGCCCGCCGATATTTACAATGGAAGAGACGCGGTTGCGCGTGAGGTTCCTCCAGGCCATGATAAAGTAGCTTTTCAACATGACCGATCTGCTACCAAGAAGATGCCAAGGCCGCTATTTACTATGAGTCAAGGTATTGCAAGACGTGGCCGCCCGTAAAATTGTTCGCTTTTGATACGACAGGTGTCTTATATTCGGCCATGCGTTATATCATCATTGCAGCCATTGTCCTCCTGCCGGGTGTTAACCGGGCCCAGGAAAAAAAGGAATATACCGATTTGAGGGATGCCCTTTTCACCTCTTTCCGGTTTGGAGAAACGCCAGGTCCCAGGAGTGTGAATTGGATCAACGGAGGAGATCAATATTCCTTTATTGGCGATGAAAGCGCATCCGGATCGATCCGGACCATGGACCCTGCTACGGGAGAAGATCATCCCGTACTGGCGGGCAAAAGCCTGACCTATCCCGGTTCAGACAAGAAGTTTACGTATGAATCCTTCCAGTGGGCCCACGATTCAAAGCACCTTGTTTTTACCACCAATTCCAAACAACTTTTCCGCAGGTCCAAAGTTTCCGATTTCTATGTGTACTCCCTGGACTCGTCGACCATGACCCTGGCGGCCAAGGGCGCCCGCGGCGCCGAACTCTCTCCGAACGGCGCCATGATGGGCATCGTCCGGGATGGGAACATGTTCGTGTACGACATGACCTCGCACAAGGAAAAGAAACTCACGGAAGACTCCGGCGATGAGGTGTTCAACGGCTATTACGATTGGGTGTATGAGGAAGAATTTGGGAAAGCGCAGGCCTGGAACTGGTCGCCCGATAGTCGCTACATGGCCTATTGGCATTTCAACGAGCACGGGGTACCCATCTTCCAGATGACCAATTTCGAAGGCCTCCACCCGGAATATGAAAAAATACCGATTCCCGATCCGGGAGACCCTAACCCCGCGGTAAAGATCGGCGTGGTGGACGTGCAAACGGGAAAGAACGTTTGGCTGAAACCCGACGAGACGGGTGATTTTTACGTTCCCCGAATTTATTGGACCAGCGAACCCGATGTGATTGCCCTGATGACCCTGAACCGCGCCCAGAACCACATGAAATTGTATTTCTTCAACGTCCGCACGGGAGAGCACCATGTGGTCCTCGAGGAAAAAAATACAACATGGGTGGCCATTTTCAACTTTTATACGGCGGTGGACGATATGCTGTATTTCCCTGAAAAATCCAAAGATTTCTTTTGGGTATCGGATCGTTCGGGGTACTATCATATCTACCGGTACGGGTATGATGGTCGTCTCCTGGGCCAGGTCACTAAGGGTAACTGGGACATGATCAAGGTCAGGGGGATAGACCCCCAAACGCAAACCATCTATTATTTGTCCGCCGAAACGTCTCCCCTGGAGCAACAGTTCTATTCCATCAAGTTCGACGGCACCGGAGAACAGCGGATCACCCAGACCCCGGGTTTCCATGAAGTGAACATGTCCCCCAATACGAAGTACTACCTGGATACGTATTCGGATGTCCATACCCCGGGCCAGGTGGCTTTGTGCGATCGCACGGGGAAGACCCTGAAAGTCCTGGCGGATGGGCACGAAACCGCCGCTTTCCTTTCCACCCATGCCTATTCCTTTCCGGAAATATTCCGGTTCACCACCTCCGACGGCGTGAACCTGGATGCCTCCATGATCAAGCCCTTCCACTTCGATTCCACGCGGCGGTATCCCGTAGTGTTCAATGTGTACGGAGGCCCCGAATCGCACGATATTTACAACCAGTTCACACTGGACGGCTGGAACCAGTGGCTGGCCCAGAACGGGTATATCGTGGTGGACGTCAATAACCGGGGAGAGGCCAATTACGGGAGTGCCTTCCTGAAGGTGGTCTACAAACAACTCGGTAAGTGGGAAAGCAACGACTTCGTGGAGACCGCACGCTACCTGGGCAAGCTGCCTTATGTGGACACGGCCCATATGGCCATCATGGGGACCAGCTACGGTGGATACAGCACTACCTATACCATGGTGGCCCATCCGGGTGTGTTCAAGGTGGGCATAGCCAATTCCCCCGTCACGGACTGGAGACTTTACGACGATATTTATACGGAAAGGTACATGGCCCCCCTGAAGGAAAACGAAGACGGATACAAGGAGAGCGCGGACGAGACCCATGCGCGTAACCTGTCGGGCCACCTCTTCCTCATCCACTCGATGAGCGACGATAACGTACATCCGGCACATACCATGCAGCTCCTGACGGCGCTGACGAATGCGGGGAAGGACGTGGACCTGAGGATTTATCCGCCTGGGGCGCATGGAGCGGCGTACAACCTGGAGAGCTATCTTTTAATTCAGAAAGTGTCGTTCGAGTATCTGGAGCGGTACCTGAAATAGACCGGCCCTGGTCCCCGATAACGTTATCGGAAATAATCAGGGCCGGGGGTGGCGATCGCAAGCCTCCACGCCTTACTTTTAACTACTGATGAACGTAAACCGATTGTTTGACCTGAGCGGCCAGACTGCCCTGGTCACCGGCTGTAATAAAGGAATTGGCCGCTCCCTGGCCCTGGCCCTGGCCTCCGCGGGAGCGGATATCGTGGGCGTGGCGGCCTCCCTGGAACCCGTCGGCAGCGAGATCGGCAAAGAGGTCGGTGCACTCGGCAGAAGCTTTACCGGGCACCGGGCCGACCTGTCGGATCGCGACGACCTATACGGCTTCATCCGGGAAGTGGGAGACCGCCGCATCGATATCCTGGTGAACAACGCCGGGACCATCCTGCGCAAACCGGCGGCCGATTACCCCGACGAATACTGGGATAAGGTAATGTCCGTAAACCTGGATGCCCCTTTTATACTGGCCAGGGAATTCGGGCGTGCCATGCTGGAAAGGGGAAGAGGGAAGATCATTTTTACCTGCTCCCTCCTCAGCTTCCAGGGAGGGGTTACCGTCCCCGCTTATGCCGCCAGTAAGGGCGCCCTTTCCAGCCTGATCAAGGCCCTTGCCAATGAATGGGCCTCAAAAGGCGTCAATGTCAACGGTATCGTGCCGGGCTACATCGCCACGGACAATACCGAAGCCCTGAGAAACGACCCGGACCGAAACAAAGCCATCCTTTCACGCATCCCCGCGGGCAGGTGGGGAGAACCCGAAGATTTCCAAGGAGCCATTATTTACCTTGCTTCCTCAGCCTCCGACTATGTGCACGGCACCCTGTTGACCGTGGACGGCGGATGGATGGGAAGATAACCTCAGTTATATGGAAATGAGATTTCATCAAAGCCCCCGTGAAACCGCGGGCATGAATACCTGGGACCTTCGCGCCAATTTTCTGGTCGAAGAACTGATGCAACCCGACCATATCGAATTGGTCTATTCGCAGTATGACCGCCTCATCATCGGGGGCGCCGTGCCTGTGAAGCACACCCTCACCCTGGTCGACCCCGAAGATCTCAAGGCATCCTTTTTCCTGGAGCGCCGCGAAATGGGTGTCATCAATGTAGGCGGCCCCGGTGCCATTTTCGCGGACGGGGTCAGCTTCGAATCGAATAAATTGGATTGCGTGTACCTGGGCAAAGGCACCCGGGAGGTCTCCCTCGTCAGCAAGGACGAGGCCAACCCGGCGCATTTCTATTTCCTGAGCGCGCCCGCGCACCAGGCGTATCCGAACGCCCGCTTTACGCGCGAACAAGCCTCGCCGGTC
>CAZJDB010000243.1:0-3468 GCA_964544695.1 uncultured Chitinophagaceae bacterium | reverse complement strand
ATTTGTAGGTATTCCACGTCCCATTTTTTATCCTGAACCGGAAATTGGTCTGTGTATCCAGCACCAACTGCATCGTGTTATGGCTGTGAAAAGGTGTCAGGCACGAGGAATAGAATATGGCCGAAGAACCATTCCATACATAATATGCAGATGTATAAGGTTTTTTTCCGTGTTTCATTATCCGGGATTAAATAAAAGTTAGTCATTATTTACAACTTATATCGTCCCCGACGGAATAATTTTAATGAAAATATAGAACATGAAAAAAGCACCAGTGCTCCTTGCAATAGGGTTGTTGACCTTTGCCGGGCTCACGTATGGTCAGGACACCACCTTCTCTCCTGTCAGGGGCCACTATAAAATATTGGCCGCTTTGAGCCCCAGGCCTGCTTCGGATCATGAAGCAGTCGATCAGGTGAAGTTTCCCTATGACCCCTCATTCGCAAACAAGGTTTTGAGCGAAAAGCCCTATTATCTTCAGGGAGTTTCCGTGGAGGACTTCAATATACCCGCTCCTCCCGCCAATAGTTCAGCGCAAACCAGGGCCGAATTGGATTATTTGTTGGCATTGCAACATAACAGGACTCCCGAGGATATCCGGTCCGGCTTCTATATGTCTTCAGTGTTTCAAACATCCGGCGATATCGGACGGATGATTGGATATTGGGTCGAACCCGTGAAACTTCCACTTACCGATTCCCTTTTTTCGAATATAGCACAGGATGGTAATTATTTCCTTTGGTCCTTAAAGTTCAAATATGAACGTGCGAGGCCTTATATGGTGGAGCCCAAAATACATGATTTGGAGGAATCCATGGCTTCCTCTTATCCGGGCGGCCATGTTACATATGCCTATATCTATGCTTATATTTATGAGGAGCTTGCGCCTGAATTCAAGGACCTTTTTATGGCGAATGCCTATGCAATGGCCCACGCGCGTGAAGTCATCGGCGTCCATTATCCAAGTGACAATGAAGGGGCCCGGATATTCGCCAGACAATTCGTGAACATGCTATTCCGGAACGCCAAATTTCAAGAAGATTTCCGCAAAGTAAAAGCCGAGTGGGCATCCGCGAGGAAGCAGGCTTCGGCGGCCTATAAATAAAAGCTGTACCTTTCATTCAGCCAACACCTGACCTGAATGCCACTACTCCTCTTCTTGCTATTTCTCCAATACTTACCTTCCCAATATATTTTAACCCATATCAATATTGTCGACGTAGAAACCGGCCAAATAACAAAGGATCAGAACGTCTTTATCATAGGCAACAAGATCGGCCCGATAACACCCCTCCGCGCGGCCGACGCCCAAGCCCGGATATACGACTGTACCGGCAAATACCTCATCCCCGGCCTTTGGGACATGCACATCCACGACGGCGGAGACGACAGCTCCAACCGGAACGAATATGTCCCCCTGTTTCTCGCCAACGGAGTCACCGGCATCCGGGACATGTGGGGAGAGCCCGAGATGCTACAATTAAAAAGGGAGATCGATGCCGGTCACTTTGTCGGCCCGCGCATGGTCATTGGAAGCCCCATCGTCGAAGGGGACAAACCTTTTTGGCGCGGTTCGTTAAAAGCCACAACGGAGAACCGGGGCAGGCAACTAGTCGACAGCTTGCAGCAAATCGGATACGACTTTATCAAAATATACAGCCTCATCCGGGATTCGGTTTACTTCGCCATAGCCGACGAATGCAAAAAGAAAAACATTCCCCTGGAGGGCCATCTGCCCATCGAAGTCCGCCTTGAGCAGGCAATCGATGCAGGGCAACGGAGTTTCGAGCATAATTTCGGTATCAATATCTACCTGACCGGAAAAGAGGACGAAAAACTTCAATGGGCCGCAAAATACTTGGACACCCTCCACCACCCGGGGAACGGCAGTTTCATGATACACGGGGAACCCCTGACCGTAACCGAAAAGGATTTCAACATTCAACAAAAAGTACTCGAAAAGATAATCCAAAATCGCGTGGCCATCGTCCCGACCCTTACCATCACCTATGGCTACAGCACTCCCAGTGATATAATGGCCAAACGCACGAAGGGGTTGAATTACCTTAGCGCCGGGTTCGTCGATTATTGGATGAAAAAGACCCCCGAATTTCCCCCTGAGCTTACCCATACCTTCGGTGCCGCTGCAAAATTCCTGGCCAACAAGGGCGTATTGATCCTGGCGGGCACCGACGTTAATAATCCCTTTTGCGTACCCGGTTTCGGCTTACAACAAGAATTATTAAACCTGCGTGAGGCCGGTCTGACCAACCTCCAGGTCCTCCAGGCTGCTACGCTAAATCCCGCCAAATTTTTGTACAGGGAAAATGACCTGGGAACCGTCAAAACAGGCAAATTGGCCGATTTGCTGGTGCTGGATGCAAATCCCCTGGCCGATATTGCCAATACTCAAAAAATAAATGCGGTCATCGTAAACGGGAAATACCTCTCGAAAGATGACATCGCACAGATGTTGGCCACGCAAAGGAAAAGATAGGATTAGTCCGATTTTCCGGATATGGTTACATTTGCAAAACTTATTAAACATCCCCATGAGGTTCCTCCTACTATTCCTGGCCGCCGGCCTGACCCTAAACACAAGCGCCCAGCGCCCCCAAGTCCCCATCCTCTGCTACCACAACATCAAAGACGTCACCGGAAAGGCCTCGCCTGATTATACCATCAGCCCCGCCGCCTTCCGCGCCCAGATAAAGATGCTCCACGACAGTGGCTACCACGCCATCCTGCCCGACCAGCTCTATGACTACCTGACCAAGGGTACCCCATTGCCTCCCAAGCCAATCATGATCACCTTCGACGACTCCCACCAGGAGCACTACACCCTGGCCGCTCCCGAGCTGGAGAAGTACGGGTACAGGGGCGTGTTTTTCATCATGACCATCCCCCTGAACAAGCCCCATTATTTGACGAATGCCATGGTCAAAGGGCTGTCCGATAAAGGCCACGTGGTCGCTATCCACACTTGGGACCACCAGAACGTACACAAGCTCCACGCGGGCAATCCCATTATAGCCAAGTTAATAAACACCAAGAAAATCACCGACCCCAATGCCCAGGTAGCAGCCGTCTGGAACCTGGAGCTAACTCGGCCCAAAGCCAAACTGGAGGAACTCACCGGCAAGCCCATCGTGTATTTCGCCTACCCCTTCGGCTCTTGGGATTACGCTGCCGTCGAGGAATTAAAAAAAGGCGGGGTTAAAGCCGCCTTTCAATTAGCTGATAAGATTGGGGACAAGGCCCCATTGTATACGATCCGCAGGATCCTCACCGAAGGCAACTGGTCTCCGGCCAGGCTGGCACAGATGATCCACCAAGCCTTCAAATAATAACCTACGGGATTTCCGTATACGTGGTATTGAATGTCCCGCTGGTTACCGAAAGGGAATCCCCGTTGTTGTCCACCAGGACACCGGAGAAGGTCCCCGCAATGGTATGCTGAGTCGTATC
>CAZJDB010000242.1:0-12809 GCA_964544695.1 uncultured Chitinophagaceae bacterium | reverse complement strand
GGAAAGCCCGAGTGTCAATGGTGCAATTTTGTGAAGGATAACCGGTTGGCTGTAACCCTGCATGAGCCTGAAGATTACCAAACTTTTATGACCGATAACCCTTAGGTTTGCGTCCTATGTCGCGTATCGCCGTTTTCGTATTGCTGGTAGCCGTAATATGCTCACATGGATGTGCCCGCATGGCCCCCCCCACGGGAGGCCCCAAGGACTCCTTGCCTCCCGTCCTGGTGAAAGCGATTCCGAAGGATTCGATGCTGCACATGCCCCTGACGGGCCTGAAAATCGAAATGGATTTCGACGAGTACATTCAACTGGACAACCCTTCGCAGGCGCTCCTCGTCAACCCCAGCCTGAAGTCCCTTCCCATCATAGAGAGCAAGTACAAGACCATGACGGTCAAGATCAAGGATACCCTGGAACCCAATACCACGTATACCCTCAATTTCGGCAATTCGGTCAAGGACGTCGACGAAGGAAATATACTGAGGAATTTCACCTATCTTTTTTCCACCGGGGGCGCCCTGGACAGTGGGACCCTGTTCGGTATGGTCCGCATTGCCAGAAACAACAAGGTGGATTCCACCCTCCTGGTGATCCTTCACCGGCACCACGACGATTCCGCGGTGGCCAAGGAATCCCCACGCTACGTAGCCCGCCTCGATTCGCTGGGCAGGTTCTGGTTCAGGCATATCGCTACGGGATGGTATTCCATCTATGCGCTCAAGGATGCGGGGGATAAAAAATACCATGACAAGTCAGGGTTGTTTGCCTTTTATAACGACACCGTGCACGTTACGGCCCAGCCCTCCGCTTCCGATTCGATTTTCATGTACGCTTATGCGGAGTTGCCCCCGCAGCCCAAGGCGGGCACCGGGAACACCGCTGCCAAGAAGCCCTCGAAAAAGGAAGAAAAGAAGCTCCACGTAGCGACCAGCCTCACGGGAGGCAAGCAGGATTTGCTTTCCTACCTGTACGTGACCTATGACCAGCCCATCGATACCAACCGGCTCGATACCACAGCCCTCCAACTCACCGATACCTTGTTTCACCCCGTGCGCTACAGGTTCTTTATACCCGATACCAACCGGCAAAAATTCGGAATCGCCTTCCCGTGGAAGGAGGACTCCACGTTCAAGCTGATCATCGGGAAAGCCTTTGCAGTCGATACGGCCGGAGTCAGGTTGGGGACATCGGATACCATAACCTTCAAGACCCAAAAAGAATCGGATTATGGAAGCCTGACGCTAAGGCTGCACAATTTCGACCTGACCCGGCATCCCGTGCTGCAGTTCATTCAATCCGATAAGGTGGTGGACAGCATGCGCGTGACCGGCCCCCAGATATACCGTGAGTTGTACCACCCCGGAGAATACGAACTGAAGGTGCTTTACGATACCAATCAAAACGGCACCTGGGACCCGGGCTCCTTTTTTGGCGTGCACCGGCAGCCGGAAATCGTGGTCAAACCGAAGATTCCCAAAATCAAGGTGCGGGGGAACGGGTGGGAAAATGAATACGATGTGACGCTGTAACTTCAAAACTGACTATACCAATGAAAAAAGCCGGACTGATCATCGCTCTCGTGCTCACACTCGTGCGGGGCTATGCCGACGAAGGCATGTGGTTGCCCATGCTGTTGGGACAACAGGTATATGATAACATGGTGAAGAAGGGCCTGAAACTTACCAAGGACCAATTGTACAGTCTCAACAAACCGAGCATCAAGGATGCGGTGGTCATCTTTGGAAACGGATGCACCGGGGAAATCGTCAGCAACCTGGGATTGATCTTTACCAACCACCACTGCGGGTACGACGCCGTTGCCTCCTTGTCCACGGTGGAACACAATTACCTTCACGACGGGTTTTACGCCCCCGGCATCCACGAGGAATTGCCCGCCGAGGGCCTGTCCGTGCGCTTCCTGGACAGCGTTGTGGATGTGACTCATGAGGTGGATTCGCTCTTACAAGGTTATACTGTTATGGAAAGGGCCCGGCGCCAGCAACCTACGTTGGACGCCATAGCAGCCCGTTTTTCAAACCCTTCGGCGCATACCGAAGCCGTCGTCAGCCCTTTGTTCAAAGGGAACCAGTTCCTGGTTTTCATTTATACAAGATATACGGATATACGCCTGGTGGGCGTCCCCCCGGAAAGCGTGGGCAAATTCGGTGGCGAAACGGATAACTGGGAATGGCCCCGGCACAATTGCGACTTCTCGGTCTGGAGGGTGTATGCCACGCATGATGGAAAAGCCAGGGATTACGATCCTACCAACATTCCCCTCAAGCCCCGGTATGTATTACCCATATCGGTGAAGGGCGTCAAGGACGGGGACTATGCCATGTTATTCGGCTATCCGGGGAGCACCAACCGCTACGAAACCTCCTACGGCGTCAAACTGAAAACGGATATTGAAGACCCCTCCATCGTGGCCTTGCGCGATATACGCCTGGGATTCATGATGGAGCGCATGAAAACGGACCCCGCCATCCGCCTGAAACTTGCTTCCAATTATGCCGCTATCGCCAATTACTGGAAGTTTTATGACGGCGAACGGAAGCAACTCCTGAAATACGACATCGCCGGCAAAAAGGCCGCGGAAGAATCTCAATATGCCTCCTGGGCATCGGGCATCCTGGCGGACTTTGCCAAGACTTATGCTGCCTGGACACCCTATACCAGGGGCAGGATCTATCTCCTGGAGGGCATCCTGGGTTCCCCCCTGATGCAGTTTTGCGATTCCCTCGTCCGCGTCGACAACGACCTGTCCACCGCCGGGAAGGAAGCCGATGCCAAAGTGGCCATAGCTGCGGCAGACCGGCTGAGAACGGCCTTCCTAAAAGGAGAAGATATGCCCAGTGATATGAAGATCCTGGCCGCTATGGTGCAGAAATTTTATAAAGACATACCTAGGGACCAGCAGCCGGTAGGTTTCTATGATGGGATCAAGAATCAATTCGGAGACCTGGGCACACCGGCTACTTATCAGACCTACGCAGCCTCCGTATTCAGCAACAGCTTCGTGTTCAACGACGCAAAATGGAAAGCATTTCTCGCCAACCCCGATCCCAACGTGCTGCAGGGAGACCCCGCCTACGCGGCGGCCAGCGCTTTTGTAAGGAGTTATACGATCCGTTATGAACCTTCCTTTACACAATTTCAGGCTGGCGTCGACGACTTGAGAAGACGTTACCTGGAAGGCATCCTAAAGCAAAACAACGGAAAGCCGATGTACCCCGACGCGACCTTTACCATGCGTCTGACCTATGGGAATGTAAAATCCTACAGCCCCCGGGACGGCATCCACTACGATTACGCCTGCACGATGACGGGTGTCCTGGAAAAATATGTCCCCGGGGATTATGAATTCGACCTTCCCCCTAAATTGGTTTCCTTTGCTAAGGCCAAGGACTTTGGTATATATAAGGACCCCGTGAAAAATGACCTGGTGGTCACCTTTATTACCACCGACGACATTACGGGCGGAAACTCGGGTTCCCCCGTTTTGAATGACAAGGGCGAATTGATCGGGCTGGCCTTCGACAACAACTACGAAGCGCTGAGCCACAAGATTGCCTATGATCCCCAGTACAACCGGAGCATTTGCGTGGACATCCGTTACGTACTCTGGTGCATCGACAAGCTGGGCGGTGCTTCCAACATCATTGCGGAGCTCAACCTCAAGAAGACATGATGTTCCAGCCGTCCCGGTAGGTCCGGCGGACGAACTGGTTGGCGTCGTCGAAGTTCGTGACTTTCATCTGCGTTCCATCCCATAACAGGGTAATGTATCGTCCTGGATAATCGAAGTCCCCCTTTGTTTTCGCGTTAGGCTTTCGAATGTCGAAGCTCCGGATGGCCAGGTTCCCCATCAGGACCGTTTCAGTCAGGGGGCCTGAAATGTCGAAACTCGAACTGAGAAGGGAGGCCTCCTTACTATCCGGTCCGGCAATGGCCGCTTCCACCCATTGCGCGTAGTGCCCATCGATACCACCCTTCACCCGGGGAATAGTCGCCGGAACTTGAACTTGCATGGTTCGCGAAGTAGGCAGTAATTGGGGGTTTATCCCATACGTGGAGCACATCATTTTACCCTTTGTTCCCAGGATAAGGACGCCATTCCCTCCGTCACCCATTTGCTCATTGGGCCCCAATTCCTCGGGCCTTTCCGGTTGGATGCCTCCATCGAACCAATGGAAGGTAACGTCAGGCTTACCTGGGACTTTGAATTTCAGGACTACGTGGGACGAAGGGGGAGGTCCATCGGGGAAATAGCCCCTGTCGAACTCTCCGACATATATGGATCCGACGCTGCATTCGCACTGGTAAGGATAGCCCAGGCCCAGGGTCCGGAAAGCCGGCTCGATGATATGGCAGCCCATATCGCCCAAAGCCCCCGTGCCGTAATCCCACCAACCTCTCCAGTTAAAGGGAACGAGGTTGTCTACATAATCTTTATATGGAGCCGTTCCCAGCCAAAGATCCCAGTTCAGCTCGGGAGGTATGGATTTGGCTTTTGGAGGCCAGGCAATGCCCTGGGGCCAAACCGGCCTGTCGGTCCAACAATAGACGGTGTGTGCGTCCCCGATGATACCCGCGTTGTACCATTCCCGCATCTGGCGAACCCCGTCCCCGGAAGAGCCCTGGTTGCCCATTTGGGTCACGACCTTGTAGCGCTTGGCCGCCTCGGTCATTTGACGGGCTTCATAAATATCGTGGGTCAGGGGCTTCTGGACGTACACGTGCTTTCCTAGTTGCATAGCCGAAAGGGCTACGATGGCGTGGTTATGGTCAGGCGTAGAAACCGATACCGCGTCGAAATTCTTATGTTCCTTGTCCAGCAGTTCCCTCCAGTCCTTGTAATATTTGGCCTTAGGAAAATTCGTCCTGGTTTTAAGACTTCTGCGGTCATCCACGTCACAGAGATAGGCGATCTCGGCTTTACCGCTTTTAAAGAAATTGGCTATATCGCTTTCCCCCTTTCCCCCGGCCCCTACGCCGGCTACCAACAACTTGTCACTGGGCGCCACATACCCCCTGCCCAGGACGTGCCTGGGGACAATCGTGAAGGCGGCTGCCGCCAAAGAAGCATCCATGAGAAATTTTCGACGTGTGGTCATATAAAATTAGGATTGCTTTAAAGCTAAATCGTTTTCGCGAACAAGTGTCATAAAAACATTTTTGTATATTCAAATTATTTATCTATATTCGATTCACAAATCCTATCCCCTATGACTACTGTGCATGTCCTTACCCTTGCCCTTGGCGTCGTCGGTTTTCCCGCATTCCTCCTCAGCAAGCGTAAATCCCCCACTCAAAATCATGATGGTAATCATTGGCTGGAACAACTTCGGTTGGATCGCAATCCCTATCAATCCCTTCGTTTCCTTGCCATTACGACCCCTCCCTTCAAATTCAATGCTGCCCAGGTAGCATCTGTCTACGGCGTGGTGATGGATTATCCCATCAAGAACGGTACTGGCACCCTGGCTACCTATATTACGGGGGAATGCAGCCTTTATATGAGCAATGGGAGCGGGATCATCAATGGGGAAAAGCATGAATCCGTCCGCATGGCCGCCCAGGAACTGGTCGACCTCGCCTCCCGGAATGTCGGTCACACGATGCCCACCACACGCTACCCCAGCGCCTCTAACGAATTCGTTCGCTTTTACATACTGACCAGCGAGGGTGTACGTACCTTCTGGTTCCGTTTATCCGACCTCAACGGTCGTAACGAAGCCGCTTACGTCCTGTTCACCGAGGCCAACAAGGTGATCCGGAACCTGCAGCTCACCACCGTACTCAACTAAATTGTCTCTGCGGTTTGTATCTTGTCCATAGTTAGTTAATCCGTACTCTACACTTTCCAGGGGGCTTTTCAGCTCCCTGTACTTTTTTCATCCCGTCCCATCGCTTATATTCGCGTTCATGGCAAGAACGTTCGTACTGCTATCCGCCCTGTTCCTGTTTGGCTGCGTTGGATCTCCCGAAACCAACCCGGATGTACGCACCACCGTCAACCCAAACCCTATAGCCACCTATAGTCGAAAAGTGGACGATCCCCTAAACAAAGACTGGACTTTTTTTGTCCGCCTCTATGAAACGCCGCAGAAGCGGGAATATATCGCCCGTTTCGGTTACGAGGAGATGAGGGACACCGACCTGGTCCACTTCCCTGACATGGGCTATCCCATTCGTCCCGCCGTGCTGAAAGGCCCCGATTCGCTGTCCTGTTATATCGGCTTCCTCGATCCCCACGATCAATTCATGTACCTCAAAGCCGTTTGGGTAGAACGGGACGGCCTCCACCACCGTACGGTCCGCAAGTACACGACGCAGTAACACCCACTCCAAGGGAACTTTAACAACCTTTCAATGGAGAAGGAGTTTACTTTAGAGGGACTTAAACCCGTGATATGAGGTGGATGGCTTGTTATTCGATTTTATTGGTATGCCTTGTCTTCTCCGCTTGCAGCAAGTCGGGCGCTCCTAAGAGTCCCATGACTGCGTCTATGCAGTTTTCTTTCCAGGGCTATCCGGTCAGGTTGAACGTTCTGACAATCGATACCCTCCCGTGGGGCCCTTACAGTAGCGCAAACCCTGAAATTACCATAATTGGTAACGCCTCCATTTCTGCCCTTCATGATTCAGTTTTTGTTACGCTCATTGTAGTAGATGCGGAACCGTGGGCCTATGTAACCCGTTTCAATGGTCTCTATGCCGATACTGCGAACTACAAATACGTGGATATGTTCTTAGTTAGTTCCATCAACGGCATTGATTATGATGGCGCTGGAAGTGGCACACCGGATTTTAACCTGATGATTACCTCCAACGCCGCTGATACATTGAAAGCTACATTTTATGGAACCCTATATGGGTTCGGCGGAAATGGGGATACCGCATCACTGGCATCCATAGCGAACGGCGTTTTTCAGCTGAATTATTAAGGTGTCCGCCCCTTCCCCGATTTCCAAAAGTCGCCAGCTCCTAAAAAGGGGGATTACAAAGGGGGACGCAGTCCCCCTTTGTGCAACGCATAAATGAAATTTTTTAGGGGGGCTCAAAACGCTATATTTTGCCAAGCGTTTTGAGCCCCCCTAAAAAATTTAGCCCTCCCGAAGACTCGGGAGGGCTTGTTGCTTCTGCGTGTTACCGCAGAAGTGTTGTATTCAACCCATACCAACAAACTTACGATCCCGGCCTGCTCACGGCGGAGCCGATGGGTGAGGTCACGGGAAAGGCCGATCCTGTCAGTCGTTCTTTCAGGTACCGGTAAATCAATTTGGTCCCTTCGGGGGAAGCGATGCCGAACATATAATGGACGAACAATTCTTGTTGCAATTCCGCCAGGCCGAAAGTGGTTCCGGAAAAGTCGGCGCGGAGGCTGAGATAAATGGAATCCACCCTGAACTTGGACAGGATGTCCACGCGGATTTCGGGCCGGTACAGGCCTTGGGCGATCCCTTTGCGCAGATTTTTTTCCTCGATCTCCCGCATGAAGGTATTGCGGTGGTCGTTGAACTTCTTGTATGCCGAGGGGTGGAATTTCTCCATGTCGTGGAGGGCCACCGGGTTGAGCCTGCTCAGGTGTTCGAGGAACCTGTCCTGCATCAGGAATTCCTCATGAACGGCATTTTCCGAGCAGTCTATTCCTGCCAGGCATTCTCCCTGGGAGGTCTTGAGCTTTTGTTCTATGACCGAATCCACGAGCTCTTCCTTGTCGGCGAAGTACTGGTAGATCGTTTTTTTGGAAACACCCAACTGGGAGGCAATTTCATCCATGGTAATGGACTTGACTCCATACCGCATGAAAAGCTCTCCGGCCTTCTCCTGTATCCTTTCCTTCACTTCCATAAGTTGTTCCCACAAAACTACAGAAACTTTTTTTGGAACCAAAGTTTCCGGAAGGAAATTTTTTGAATGTCGTCGGTGGAGATACCTTTAGCCTCAAATACACCCGATCGGATATGCCCCTGAAGATAAGGTCCTTTGGCCGGTTCATCTACAAAGTGATATTGAACTACTTTCTCCAGGGACTGATCATCCTGGCGCCCCTGGCCGTCACTGCCTACGCCGTTTATGCCATTTTCGACAAGGTCGACAGTATCCTCCGGTCCCGCATCAAAATCCCGGGTTTGGGTTTTCTGATGATCATTACGGGGATCATTGTGGTGGGTTGGATCAGCTCCTTTTTCGTCATGAGCAGGATCCTAAGCATTTTCGATCACTGGCTGGAAAGGGCGCCTGGTATCAAGTTCATTTATTCTTCCTTACGCGATTTCTTCGAAGCTTTTGCCGGAAACAAGCGCAAATTCGACAAGGCCGTCCTGGTGAATGTGAAAGGAGAAGATGTGTGGCAGGTGGGCTTCGTCACCAGGGAGGATATGGAGGATTTCGACATGAAAGACTACGTGGCCGTATACGTACCCCAATCCTATGCCGTGGCGGGCAACCTTTATGTGGTGCCACGCACCAAAGTCCGACAATTGCCCAAGGTGAGCGCCGCGGAAGCCATGCGTTTCGCCATCAGCGGAGGCGTTACGGAAGTAGAGACGGAAGCCGAAGGGCACTGAACAATTCCATTCCCCAGGCCAGTTCCAAATGCAATAGCAAACCGGCGTAAATGCTGCGTGTCCGAATGGCCAGGCAACCCAGCAGGACCGCCCCGAAAAAACTACTGATACACTCACCCATAGGCTTCCCGAAGTGCACCGTGCAATAAAAAATGGCCGCAGGTACAATAGCCCGCGATCCGCAGACGGTCACGAGGGCCACGACCAGCAAACCCCTGAAAAAAAATTCCATACTGAACAGGTCGAGGCCGTAGCAACCCTCGAACAGGGCAAATTTCCACCAGGGGCTCCCCGCCAGGAAACGGGCCCTGGGATAGAAGGAAAGGAAGGAAGGCTGCCGGGCTGCAAGCCCTACCAAGACCAGTACGCCCAAACCCAGGATCCATACGTAACGCCAGGTGAGGGGTCGCCGCAACCCCGGAGCCCGCCCCGAAATCAACACCGGCACGACGAGGCAAGCAGCCCTGGCGCAATACCCCAGGCAACGCCCTGTCAGGGAATGCGGAAACGGCGGCAACGCAGTGCGAAGTGCGAACAACACCGGCGCGCCCAGAACGATCAACCACCAATAGCGGACACGATGGAACGAAAGACCGCGAAAAAAACAGTATTGCAAACCAAATGCGGCCCAAAAGGGGAGAGCGTACAGCACGATGGGAGGCATCCTCCGGAGGCCGGTGTAGTAATTAAAATACACGAGGGCCGCGGTCATCAAAAGGATCAGAAAATAATAACCGCTATTCTTTATGAAGGACATTCCACAATAAATCTTTAAGCGCCTGCAATCCCTGACCCGTCACGGAGGAAAAGAACAGATGGGGGACGTCAGGGGGAAGCTCACGGTCGATGGCCGAGCGAAGCTCCTCGTCGAGCATGTCGCTTTTGCTGATCCCGATCACGAAATCCTTTTGCAACATTTCCGGGTCATATTTTTCCAGTTCCCCCCGCAAAACGGAGAACTCGGCGGCGTGGTCGGGGCTATCGGCGGGGATGAGAAACAGCAATACGGGGTTCCGTTCAATATGCCGGAGAAAACGGTAACCCAGACCCTTACCCTCCGCGGCTCCTTCGATGATCCCCGGCAAATCGGCCACGCAAAAAGACGTACCGTTCCGGTATTCCACCATTCCAAGGTGGGGGATGAGGGTGGTAAAAGCGTAGTCCGCAATTTTAGGCTTGGCTGCACTGATGACACTCAGGAGCGTAGATTTCCCTGCATTGGGGAATCCGACCAACCCCACATCGGCAAGGACTTTCAGTTCGAGTACTTTCCATCCCTCCGATCCTGACTCTCCGGGTTGTGCGTACTCGGGGACCTGGTTGGTGGGTGTGGCAAAGTTGGCGTTACCCAGGCCACCCCTGCCGCCTTTCACCCAAATGATCTCTTGTCCATCCTCCAATATTTCCGCTTCTTCCTCCCCCGTTTCGTCATCCCTGGCTATCGTGCCCAGGGGGACCTCTATATAGGTATCCTTTCCAAAGCGTCCGGTGGAATTATTCTTACTGCCGCCTTCGCCGTTTTCCGCCAGCACGTTCTTGAAATACCGGAGGTGAAGCAGGGTCCACAACTGGGCGTTTCCTTTCAGGATGATGTGTCCTCCCCTTCCTCCGTCTCCCCCGTCCGGGCCGGCCTTGGCGTTGAATTTCGTGCGCATGAAATGTTTGCTTCCCGCGCCGCCGTGTCCGGATCTGCAAAAAATCCGGATATAGTCAATGAAGTTGTTTTTTTCCATCAGGCAGCAAAAATACGGGACTTAGGACTTCCAGGGCTTATAAGTAACCGCCTGGACGGGACGGTCGGGGGGAATCTCCCCCAGGGGTTCGCAGGGGAGCGCGGTGGTCTGCATTTGCGCAGGCAGTTGTTGATAAAGGGCTGTCCCTTCGCTTTTCCAGCGAAGCATCTCGTCGCTCACTTCTTTGACGATCCGGGCGGGGTTGCCGACCACGACGCTGCGTGCGGGGATCAGCATCCCCTCGGGGACCAGGGTCAGGGCCCCGATAATCGACCCCTCTCCCACGGTCACGCGGTCCAGGAGGACACTGTTCATGCCCACCAGGCAATTCTTTCCGATGTGGGCCCCGTGGATGACCGCCCCGTGTCCGATATGCGCGGATTCTTCCAGGACAACCGTCAGGCCGGGGAACATGTGGATGACGCAATTCTCCTGGACGTTGCACCCATCTGAAATATGGATGCCTCCCCAGTCGCCACGCAGCATGGCTCCGGGTCCGATATAGACGTCCCGGCCGATAATAACATTTCCCGTCACCACGGCCAGGGGATGCACATAGGCGCTCTCGTGGACCACCGGGATAAAACCGTTGAACGAATAATACATATCAACAACCCTTGAATACGGGCGCCCGCTTTTCCAAAAAGGCCGCGACGCCTTCCTTGAAGTCTGCAGTGGATGCGGCCTGCCGTTGCAGTTCGTCTTCGACAACCAATTGCGCCTCCAGGGACCGCTCCAGAGAAGCGTGCAACGCCTCTTTGGTCAGGGCCAGCGCCCGCGTAGGCATGGAGGCCAGGCGCAGTGCGAGCTCCCAGGAATCGGTGGCAAACGATTCGTCAGGAAAGACTTTATAGATCATGCCCATCCTTTCCGCTTCAGCGGCGGGCACGCGGTCGGCCAGCATGGCCAGTGCGGATGCTTTTTGCCAACCGATCAGGCGAGGCAAAAAGTAGGTGCCCCCGCTGTCCGGGATCAGACCGATCCGGGAAAACGCTTGCAGGAAACCGGCCGATGCCGAAGCCACCACTATATCGCAGCACAAAGCGATATTGGCCCCTGCTCCCGCTGCGACACCCCCTACCGCCGCCACTACGGGTTTGGGCAGATGGGTGATGCGGGTTACGATGGGGCCGAGCTGTTCGCGGAGAATTCGCTCGATGGGAGCACCCCCGATGACTTCTTCCAAATCCTGTCCCGCACTGAATCCTTTTCCGGCCCCCGTCAAATACACCGCGCGTACAGCCGCGTCCGAGGCCGCCTGGTCCAGCGACTCCTGGAGTTCCAGCGACATTTCGCGGTTGAAGGCATTGAGCTTGTCGGGTCGCTTCAGTACGATGCGGGCCACATGGTCGACAATGGTGAAGTCAATAGAGGGCATATCGTTCAGTGGCTTTTGAAATAATCGAAGGGCTCCTTACAATCCAGGCACCGATACAGGGCCTTACAGGCAGTGGAACCAAAGCGGCTCACCAGTTCGGTATGAAAGGACCCGCAACGGGGACAGGCCACGCCTTCGTCCGGGGCGAATAAATCCAGGTGACAAACCGCGGGCACCGGGTTGGGTGGCGCGATGCCAAAGGCCTTCAGCTTTTCAAGGGCCTCCTCGCTCAGCCAATCGGTGGTCCACGGCGGGGACAGCGTGGTTTTGATCTCTACAGGGGTAAAGCCCTCCGCTTCCAGGGTCATGCGTATGGTCATGCGGATCACGTCCAGGGCAGGGCAACCGTTGTACGTGGGGGTGATGATCACGCCGACGCCGGAAGGCGGATAGAGGCGGATATCGCGGACGATTCCCAGGTCCAGGATGCTGAGTACCGGCACCTCGGGGTCGGGTATACCTTTCAGGAGATCCATGATTCGATCAAGATCCGCTGGGGTGGATAAATGGGGTGAATGATTCATATGGTTTAGAGTGTAAGCTTAAAGTTACCACGAAGAACCGGGATAGGCACGTTGCAGAAATTGTAAATCTGCAAGAATATAACCCAGGTGTTCGGAGTGAATCCCCGTTTTACCTCCCGACTGGAAGGCGGGGGCAGAAGGGATTTCGAGCCCTGCCTCCTTGAATACTGCTTGAACCTGAACCCGCCAGGGCTCTTCCAAAGAAAGCGCAGGCTCATAAGTCGCTGGTTTGAAGAACTCTCCGATATACATCCACAAATCCTCCAGGGCCAGACCCATCCTGGCCCGGCTCTCTTCGGTGCCATCGCCCAGGCGAACGACCCATTCCCCACTCCAGCGCAAGTGATAGCGTACCTCCTTCAGAGATTTTGCGGCAATAGCCGCCAGTTGCTCATCCCGGTCATGCTGCAGGGATTGGTAGAGTTCCATTTGATAAGCGCTGAAGAAAAATTGCCTGAGGATGGTATGTGCCCAGTCTCCATTTGGTTGTTCTACCAACAAGCAGTTCCGGAATTCAAATACATCCCTGAGATAGGCCAGGCTATCCTCGGTAGCGCCCGTCGATTCCGCGGCGTACTGGTAAAAGAGCCTTGCT
>CAZJDB010000241.1:0-25108 GCA_964544695.1 uncultured Chitinophagaceae bacterium | reverse complement strand
CACGCATACGATGGTTTCCGGATCCCTGGTCGTTCAAACGGCTTTTAAATCGGCATCCCATGCAAGACCTGCCCTTTCCTGAGTATACGCGGCGACAGTACCGGGAAACGGAGCCGGATCAGCTGTTACATCGCGCGCTTTCGCTGGCGCCGGCGGGGAATTACAGGTTTTCTCCCGGTTCCGGATGGGAGCCGCTGCCTTACCGGGGGTTTGCGGTGGTGACGATGCTTTCGGAAGAAGCCACGCGGGGGCTTCTGGAATTGGTACAGGCGGAATTGCTCGAGCGGTGTCCTTGGGAAGACACGCTGTATATGCTCCCTGCTTATTCTTTTCATCAGACTATTGCCAATATGCTGTCGCAAGAGCGGTTTGTTGACGGGATCGTCAAGCCGGGGCTCGAGGCGGAATTTCCGCGGCGCGCGGCGGCGGCGTTTCGGCGGGTGCCGGCGTTCGCGGAGACGGCCTGGGGCGACCAGGCGGGTGGCCACCGCGGCGCGGAAGCGGCCGCCGGAGGCGGCGCACGGCCGGGCGGCCCTCGCGGCGCGGCGGAGGCCGACGGGGCGCCGGTGATGCGCCTGATTGGGTTGTCGATTTTCGGTACCGCGTTGGGGGTCCTGGGGATATTCGATCAAGAGGAATCCTATCAAAGAATATTGCACTTCCGCGAGGCTTTCTATGGCGACGCCGGCATGGCCGCCCTGGACGTCCGGCGCACGCGACCCTTCATCGGGCACGTCACCCTGGCTTACGTGGAAACGGATTTGGACTTCGCGCGGCGAGAGGCACTGGCGGCGGCGGCGCACGAACTAAATCGCGAATTTTTCGCGGGGCCTTCTTTCTTCCCGTTGGAAGGGGCGGAGCTAAGGCGCTATGACCACCTGTCCGAATTCAAGGGGGACCCTTCTTTCCCCCGGTACACATTGTAATCTCACGACCATGACATATATAGAACAGTATCCGGCGCCTCAACCGGGGGAAGAAAAGGGTGAAGCGAAGTTGGGGGAGGTCCCTTATATCCATCCCACGTGTCATATCCGCGCGAGCACCATTGGTCCCTGGGCCGACGTGGGGCCTCATTCCTCCCTGGTGGAGTCGAGCTTCGGAGCCTATAGCTATACTGCAGGGCACGCCCAGATCATTTATTCGGAGGTGGGAAAGTATTGCTCCATCGCGAGTCACGTGCGCATCAGCCCTGTGAACCATCCGCAGTGGCGGGTGACGCAGCACCACATGACGTACCGGAGGCGGCAGTACGGCTTCGGAGAGGTGGACGATGTGGACTTCTTCGAGTGGCGGCGGGAGCACGGTTGCCACATCGGGCACGATGTATGGATCGGGCACAACGCGATCATCATGCCGGGGGTGACGATCGGCACGGGCGCCATCGTGGGCTCGGGGTCCGTGGTGACGAAGGATATTGGTCCCTACGAAATTGCCGTGGGCGTGGCCGCCAAAGTGATCCGGAAAAGATTTTCGGATGAGGTGATCGAGCGCCTCCTGGAGAGCGAGTGGTGGGACTGGGATAGAGCCACGATGGAGGAAAGGTTCGAAGACCTGATGAATGTGCAAACCTTTATATCCAAATATTCAACAACCAAAGTATGAAAAACCTATTGCTCGCCACGGCGCTTTTTTTGACGATAGCGGGTTGTAAGTCGAAGAGAGCGTTGGATGCCAGTGGCACGCCGTCTACCCTGCTGGTGGCAGTCTTCGAGGGAGACAACCCCGGGGAGACATCCAAGTCCCTGGACCTCATTCAAAAATACCTCAGCCGTAAGTTGGGTATGCCCGTGGAATTCCAGAAGTCATCCGACTACACCTCGGTCATCGAGGCGATCCTCACGAACAAGGTGCACATGGCTTATTTGAGCCCCTTTCCCTATGTCCTTGCCACTCAAAAGAGGAAGCTCATTCCCATGATCTCCCCGGGGCTGGACGGGAAGCCTTATATGTACCACAGCATTATTTTCACCAGTCCAAACACGGGGCTGCGCTCGATGGGGGACGTGAAGGCGCGGTCCCACGACCTGACCCTTTGTTTCGCGGACCCGGCCTCCACGTCGGGGCACCTCGTCCCGGGCGCCTACCTGAGCAGCATCGGCCTGGACCCCAAGTCGGCCTTCAGGCAAACGATGTTCGCGGGGACCCATTTCGCATCCATGCTTGCTGTAAAGTCGGGGAAGATCGACGTGGGCTGTTCCTTCGAGTTCGCTTACGATAAGCTCGTCCGCGAACACGTCCTGAAGCCCGATGATTTGGTGATCCTCTGGACCTCGGCGCCCATCATCGAAAGTCCCATTTGCATGCGGGGAGACATCAATCCCGCTTTCGTCGAAAGGGTGAGGCAGGCCTACATGCAGATGGATACGGCGGACCCGAAGGCGTTCCGGACGTATATCTCCATGTACCTGCCCAGCATGGCCAGCAAGATGGCCTATATCCCCATCGCCGATTCCGATTTCAACGGACTCCGTAAACTCATGGCGGACGACCATGATATTACCGTAGGAACCAAATAAACCGTGGGTTATGATCGAAGTGTGCCATATCAGTAAGTCGCTGCCGGGCGGCGGGAAAGGGCCCGAAGGCAAGTCGCTGCCCGGAGGGCGGAAGCTTTTGGATGATATTAGTTTTACGGTCAAAAAAGGCGAATTCGTGGGTATCCTGGGTGCCAGCGGGGCGGGGAAGACCCTGACGCTGCGATGCCTCAACGGCCTGCTGAAGCCTGATTCGGGGTCCATACTATTCAACGGGCAGGATATTTGCCGGGCAGGAAAGCGCCAATTGCGCCAACTGAGGGAGCGCATCGGCGTCGTCTTCCAGGGGAATCACCTGGTGAAACGCCTCACGGCCCTGGACAACGTGTTGGTGGGACGCCTGGGTCAGATCAACACCTTCCGGAGCCTGGTCTACGGCTTTACGGACAAGGAAGCCGCGGAGGCCGCGAAGGCCCTGGAGCAGGTGAAGGTCCCCCAACTGGCGAGCGCCCGGGCGGGTAGCCTGAGCGGGGGGGAGATGCAGCGCGTGGCCATCGCCAGGGCGATCTTCCAGTCTCCGGGATTGCTCCTGGCGGATGAACCGATTTCCAACCTCGATCCCAGCAACGCAAAAATTATCATGAAGCTGATACGGCCCCTGGCCGAAACGATGCCCGTCATCGGCGTGTTCCATCAACCCGACATGACGGCGCGTTATTGCACGCGGGTCATCGCCCTGAAGGAAGGGCGCGTGGTATATGATGGAAGCCCTCACCTTTCGCAGGAACAACTCATCGACATTTACGGGGAGGAATTGCGTCAAATCGAAAACCAGACGTATGAACACGTATAGCCTGCGTCGCTACCGCAAATACCTCCTCCCGATGGGGTGCATGGCCCTCCTGACCTGGCTCTCGGCCCTGGGCTGCGGAGTGCACCTGGCATCCGCGTGGAGGACTTTCGGGACGAGCATCGGGTATTTTTCAGGACTCCTGGTCCCGGATTGGAGTGCCTTCTCCGATTTGTGGGGGCCTGCCCTGAATTCGATTTTCATTTCGGTCGTCGGTACGTTCGGCGGCGCCGTGATATCCCTGTTCTTCGGCCTCGCCGCGGCATCCAATATCGCGCCCCCCTGGCTGAGGCAATGCACGCGCTTCCTCCTGAGCCTGGAGCGCGCCCTGCCCGAGATCGTCATCGTACTGTTCCTGGTGGCGGCCTTCGGAATGGGTCCCTCTTCGGGGGTGCTCGCCCTGGTGATCGGTTCGATAGGGATGCTGGGCAAACTTTTCGCCGATGCCATCGAAGAGCTGGATATGGGATCGCTGGATGCCATAAAGGCCGTGGGTGCTAACCGCCTCCAGGTCATGGTGTACGGGGTTTGGCACCAGATCGTTCCCACGGTCGTCTCCTATACGCTGCTCCGTTTCGAGTGGAGTATCCGCCTGTCGGTGGCGCTGGGTGCCGTCGGGGCGGGTGGGATCGGCCTGGAATTGAACCGCTCGTTTCAATTATTGGACTATCATCGCTGTTGCAGCGCCCTGATCCTCGTCCTGGTCATCATTGTCCTCAGCGAAAGGGGATCGGAGTATCTCCGGAAAAAAGTGAATGTAGGAGGGACATTGAAATGAAAGCTTCTCTGGGATATACGCTCCCCTCGGATCGCTTGCGTCAAAAGGCCACGGTCAGCATCGTGGTGTCCCTGGGTTTGGTGTTCGCCTGTATCTACATGGGCTTCGACCCTTCCATGATCTTTACCGAGTTCCACTTCGTGGCGGACCTGGCAAGCAATATGATGCCTCCGGACTTTTCGCTTTTCTGGATGGACAAGACCATCGTCATGGCCATCGTGGAATCGCTGTCGATGGCTTTCCTGGGTACCGTCGTCGGGGGCGTGCTGGCCCTGGGCCTGGCTGTGCTCGCGGCCCGGGACACGATGCCCTTCCGGGGGGTGCGGCTCGTGGCGCGCTTCGTGATGCAGATCGTCCGGGTCATTCCTTACCTGGTAGTGATCCTCGTATTCGTGGCAACGGTTGGCGTGGGCGCCTTTGCGGGGATGCTCACCCTCGTGTTCATGACCGCGGGAAATTTCGGGCAGCTTTTCATGGAGACCATCGAGGCCTCCGAAAAAGCGCCCGCCGAGGCCATTTATTCCGTGGGCGCCTCCAGGGGACAGGTGATCCGATATGCCCTTTTCCCTCAAATCCTTCCCGGCCTGATCGCGAACTTATTCTACGCCTTCGACGTGAACCTGCGCACGGGGATCGCGCTGGGGATCTTCGGCGGCGGCGGCGTGGGATTCCAGTTGTACATGGCGATGCGCGTGCTCCATTACCGGGACGCTTTTGCGTTGATATGCCTCACGGTGTTGCTGATCGTGCTCATGGAACGCGTGTGTGATTTGCTTAGGAAAAGGTTGCTGGGAAAGGGTATCCTGAAATAACAGCAAATTTACGGAACCCTAACGCAGAGCTAACATTGACGAAGGAAATTGGGGACATGTCGATGAACACCCATCTACTGACGAACGCACAGATCGTAACGCCTACCTGCCACTTCACCGGATCCATTCATATCGAGAACGGCCTGATCACGGGTATCCACAAAGACAAACGCTACAAGCAGGGCCTTGACATGCAGGGGAGGTGGCTGATCCCGGGTTGCATCGATATCCACACGGATTACCTGGAAAAAGAATTGCACCCGCGGTCGAGCGCTTCCTTCCCCCTTCCGTTCGCGCTGCATTTCCTGGATGCCAGGGCTGTTTCCTGCGGCCTCAGCACGGTTTTCAGCGCCATCAGCTTTTCGGAGAACGAGAACAAGAACCGCACTTTCCGCGAGGCAATCGAGCTAGCCCGGCAAATCGACCAGACGCGGGGCGGCTTGATGGGACGTCATTTCCTCCATGCGCGCATCGACCCCAATACGGATGCGGTGCTGACGCACCTTGAAGAGATGGTGCAGTTGGAAAGTCTGTACCTGGTGGTGTTCAACGAGAATATCCCGGGGGAACGTCAGTTCTCCATGAACCAGCAGATCGAAATGCGCATGAAGGAATTCAGTTTGACGTGGGAACAAGCCAGGGACCGTCTCCTCGTCCAGGCCAGGGAAGCCCGCGAAATCAACCACCGGGACGTGATCAACCGGGCTTTCAAGGGCAAGGCCATCATCGGGAGTCATGACGATACCACGCTGGCGCATATCCTGGAAGCCAGGGATTCGGGCTCGGTGCTCGCGGAAATGCCCACGACCCTGGCTGCGGCCCGGAAGGCCAAGGAGCTGGGCATGTGGGTGTGCATGGGGGCTCCGAACTATTACCGGGGCGGCTCGCATTGCGGTAACCTGTCCTGCGCCGAAGCGATGGAAGAGGACCTGGTGGACATCCTGTGCAGCGACTATCATTTCCCCACCATGCTGGCCAGCGTGGTGCGCATGATCGACGAGGGCGTCCCTCCCTCCAAGGCGGTGAACATGGTCACCTTGAACCCGGCGCGCCTCCTGGCCCTGGACGGGGAAATCGGAAGTATCGCCCTCGGAAAACGCGCGGACCTCGTGGCCTTCAGCAGCGAACGCTCCTTCGCCTCGGTTTCCCACCTCTGGGTAGACGGCGTCCGTAAATATGCCGCCGATTATAGTGGAGGCATCCTACCTTTGAAACCCCATCAGCAGCCAAGTCCCCTGATACGGCAGGAAATATGAAAATCGGAATTATCGCGGACATCCATGAGGATGCCCTGTCCCTGAAGTCGGCCCTCCGGCTCCTGGAGGCCCGCGGGTGCACGGAAATCGTTTGCCTGGGGGACATCGTTGGGTATAAGGTAAATACCTATCATTACCTCGATACGCGCAGCGCCCACGAATGTATCGCCATGGTACAAGCGAACTGCGTGGGCTGCGTGATCGGGAACAACGACTTGTATCAAATCCGGAAGCTGCCCTTGCACCAGGGTGGATTCCCTTTCCCACCCAACTGGTACGAACTGGATTACTTCGAGCGCAAAGCCTTGTGCGGGAACAGCGTTTTCCTATACGAGGAAGTGCAGTTGCCCGCCTTGATGACGCATGCGGACCGGGAGTGGCTTACCGAGGTGCCCGATGTTTATGTGCGGGATTCGGTTCTTTTTTCCCATTTTGCTTATCCTGATTTGCATGGCCTGCGCACGTATTTTCCCAAGCAGACCTGGGAGTTCCAGCCGCACCTGGCCTTCATTGCGCAGCATGGATGCACCCTGGGGATTTCGGGGCATATGCATTATGAAGGCATCAGCGTATGCGATGAAGTTTCCTTGACGCGGAATGGCTTCGGGGTTTGCGCGCTGCCTGCCGGGCCGGCATACGCTTACGGGCCTTGTATCGCCCGGGGACAATTTGCCAATGGGTTCATGATCCTGGATCAGGGGACGCTCGAAGCGGTGCCCTTGTACGGAGCCGTATAGTTTGCTAACTTAGGGAATGCTCTTCAACTACCTGCGCATCGCCTTCCGCCACTTCCGGAAGAATCGCCTCGCTTCGGCCATTAATATCGTCAGCCTGACCATCGGCCTGACCAGTTGCTTGCTGATCTCGATGTACATCTATCATCAGTTGAGCTACGACGATTTCCAAACCAAGGGGGATCGCATCGCACGGGTCATCATGCAATACAGTTTCTCGGGTGGAAAGGAATCCAACGAGGGGAACTTTACCAGCACCAAGGTCGCGCCTACTTTTAAACGCACCTTCCCCGAGGTGGAGTCCGCGGTGCGCATGAATGTCATCCCGAGGGCCGTGTCCTTCCAGGACAAGCAGTTTACCGAAAAAGAGTTTCTATATACCGATTCGTCCTTTTTCGACATTTTTTCCATGCCTCTCCTGGAAGGGGATCCTCGCACCGCGCTGAGCGGCCCCGGGAAGGTGGTCATGACGCGGACGGCGGCGCGGAAATATTTCGGGGAAGGCGACCCCGTGGGTAAAATCCTGATCGTGGGCCCGGACAGCACCAAATACGAAATCACGGGGGTCATCGGGGATTGCCCCGCCAATTCCCAGATCAAGTTCGATCTCCTGGCCTCCTTTTCTTCTCTTCATGCAAACCAGGAGGATACGTACTTCGACGCCAACTATACGACCTTTCTGTTGCTGCATAGCCCCGCGGGGATCGGCACTTTACAGGCCAAGCTCCCGGCCTTCATGGCTAAAGAAATGCAGGGACAGGGTGCGACGATCGACTTTTTCCTGGAACCCTTCCGGTGGATACACCTGCATTCGCCGTACGACGGGTTCGAGCCCAATGTCCCCATATCCTACGTGTATATTTTGATGGCGGTGACGGCGTTGATCCTCCTCATCGCTTCCTTCACCTATATCAACCTCAGCACGGCACGTTCCATGGAAAGGGCCCGCGAAGTAGGCGTAAGGAAAGTCATGGGCGCGGGACAAAGCGGCCTGTTCTGGCAATTCATCGGGGAGTCACTGCTGCTGTGCGCGATGGCGCTGGTATTGAGCGTTATTTTCGCGGCTTTGTTGTTGCCGGCGTTCGATCGGCTGACGGGGGTTGCGATGCCTTATCGGTCGCTGCTGACCCTACCCGTGCTCGGTACCGCTGTGTTGGCGGCGTTATTGGTGGGCCTGCTGGCGGGTGCGTATCCCGCGCTGATCCTTTCGCGCTTCTTACCCGTGCGTGTTTTAAAAGGCGTTTTCCGCAATACGGGCTCGGGGGCCTGGCTGCGCAAATCGCTGATCGTGTTTCAATTCAGCATCAGCGTATTCCTGATCGTGTCCACCGCGGTGGTGCAACGCCAGTTGTATTACATTCAACATACACAGCTCGGCTTCGACCGGGACCATATCCTGGTGCTGCCGTTGGATATGAAAATGTGGGGGCGGCGGGACCTCTTTAAAGCCGTGTTCACATCCAACCCGAACGTGGTGAGCGTATCGGGTTGCAGCAATACCCCGGTCAATATCGTTTCGGGTTTCAACTACCGTTCGGGCGCCATGCCCCATGAGACCCAAATATCGGTTTTCGGTAATCCCATCGATGAGGATTTCGTTAAGACCACAGGGCTTCAACTGATCGCGGGTTCGGATTTGACCAAAGAGGATATGGCGGCCGCCGAAAGGGACAGCAATAAGGTTTTTCAATTCATCCTGAACGAATCGGCCGCGCGCGAACTGGGCTGGAGCCCAAGCCAGGCGATCGGGCAACGCATGTTCCTGGATGATTCCCGACCCGGCTTCGTCAAGGGGGTCGTGCGTGACTTCCACTTTTCCTCCATGCGCAACGCCATCCACCCCGTCGTGCTGTTCCCCGCGGAATGGGTCCGGAACTGGCTGGTGAAGGTCCGCGGGAACGACCTGCCTGGGACCCTAACTTTCCTTGAGTCGAAGTGGAAGGAACTGGTGCCCTATCGTCCATTCGAATACCAGTTCCTGGATGAACAATACGACCGCCTCTATGCCTCCGAGATGCGTTTGGGGAAGGTCCTGAATGTCTTTGCGGGGATCGCCATCGCCCTGGCGTGCCTGGGCCTCTTCGGCCTGTCATCGTATGCGGCGCAGCAGCGTGTCAAGGAAGTGGGGGTACGCCGCGTGCTGGGCGCGCGGACGAGCGATATTGTGGTGTTGTTGTCGGCGGATTTTCTGCGGTTGTCGGGGGTTGCGCTGTTGATCGCTTTTCCCGTGTCGTGGTGGGCTACTACGCGCTGGTTGCGGGACTTCGCTTACCGCGTGAACGTTGGCGTGGCGGTGTTTGTCCTGGCGGGAGTCCTGACGTTGATGCTCACGCTGTTGACGGTGAGCATCAAGGCGATCGCGGCGGCCCGGTTGAACCCTGCAAAGAATTTACGAACGGAATAGGTTTCTCGGGCCTTTTTCGTATTTTTCGGCCCTATGATGATGCGAAAAATAAACAAGCGCCTCTGGGCGGGTTTATTGCTCCTGGCCTTCTTGCAGAAGATGGGCCTGGAGCTGTGGTTGCATCACTGGCTGCACGAGCCCCGGCAGTCGACCCAATGGGTGGAGCTGAGGGGCGAACGCCGCGCGGATGGGCAAAGCGCCCATACGCAGGCTTTCCTCCTGACTTCCTGCCACTGCCTGGATGATGCAATGATGCCCCTCCTGGGCCAAAGCGCCTTCCTGTTCGAGGTTCCTTTCGTGCATGGACCTCTCCTCCCCCTTTCTCCTTACGCTTCCTTTGTCTCCAGGACATTGGGCCATGCTGCCCTGCGGGGTCCTCCATCTCTCGTTACGATATAATCCTGCTTTCATTTCGTGTTTGTCCCTCCAGTCGTCTGGCGGGATAGGTGATTTTATTTCTTAAAAAAAATCAATATGAAGAAAATATTTTCTTCCCGGAGCCTTATTGTGCTCCTGGGAATCGCATTTGGGTGCGGTAAAAACCCATCTTCGGTCACTCCGTCTTTGCCCGGTAATGAATTCCTGACTACGGTCCAACTGCAACTGACGAACCAGGCGGATCCTGCGGACGTGCAGTTGTGCAGCGTCACACAATTGAGCCCTTACACCAACACGTACCAGGTGGATTCGACGTATTTCTATGCCGCGGGCCTCACCTTGAAGGCCAACAGCATTTATACCTGTAATGTGATCATCCTGGACGAGACCAAGACGCCGTTCGATACGGTCTCGACCGAGATCCTGGCCAGGGAAAATTATCACCTGTTCTTTTTCCAGCCCACGCCCATCCTCCAGTCCTCGATCGACGTGAGCGACACCTCGACCAGCATTCCCATGACGTACTGGGTTACCGGACAGCCACCGACGGACACCACTTTTGGCGGTATTTCCGCGAACGAGGTCCTGGCCACGTCCCCCTCCCAGGTGCTGAACCTGAGCGTCTCCAGGGCGGATTTGGACGCCAACGTACCACCCATGCAAATCGGTCTGAAGGATAATGTGTATACGGGCGCGGCCAGCACGGGCATCCTCCGGGTCGTGCTGCGGCACCAGCCCAACGCAAAGAACGGTACGTATCCGCCGGGGTCAACGGACCTGGATGTTACTTATTCCGTTACGATTCATTAATCACTAAAAATTTGGGTCATGTTTAAATATTTTCTGCTTTTGATGTTAGTGCCTGTTTCTTCTTTTGCGCAAAGTTTTGTGGAATTGGGCGGGGGCCTTTCCCTTCCCACGGGAAACTGGGGCAAGTCATCCACCGCCAGCTCGCTGATGAGTATCGAGGGGACCATCAACGATCCCCATGGCTATGCCAAGACAGGCGGATTCGGGTATGCTGAAGGCGCATGGTTTTTTTCAAAGCATTTTGGAGTGGGGCTGATGTTCCGGTATGGGACGTATAGTTTGAAAGGGCTGGATTCGCTGTCGCAGGGGTATGAGGAGTCTTTTGATGTGGATACGACGAAGACGTATGCGACGCATTATACTATGTGGAGTGTTACACCGGGGTTGTACTATGCGGCGGCACTTTCGCGGAAGTTTTCTTTTATGGCCAAGGCCATGGTGGGGGTAGTTCATGCTACGACTCCCCAGATTACGGTGAACATCATCGACGGAGGCGTTCCGGATCCGCCTGTAATCCAGGAATCGGCTTCCGCCACTACGGTTGCCTTTGGCCTGGGAGCGGGGCTTCGGTATAGTCTGGTGCGTTGCGTCGCGCTGGATTTGAAGGTGGATTACCTGTATGCGAAGCCCGATTTCACCATAGGCAACGAGGGGCGCAATAACAATGCCGGCAGAGAGGTGAATACCTATAACCAGCCCATGGCACCCATTGACTTTTCATTGGGGGTGGCTTATTTATTCACCCATAAATAATAAAGTAAGATGCGTAGTACCATGACCCTGTTGTTGATCCTGATGTATACGGGCCTTCACGCCCAACAGTGTTCCCTGACGCTGAGCGGAAAAGTGTATGTGAGCGACACGGCGCAGCCTTATGCGCGCGGGGCAAGCGTGCGGCTCCTGAATATGGGGGTGCTCACCGACAGTCTGGGCAACTTCAGGGTCACGGGCCTATGCCCGGGGCGGCGGCGCGTGATCATATCGATGGAGGGGTACAAGACCCTGGACACGGTGATCGATATGCGCGGGGACCGATCCCTGAACCTCCTGCTTGCCAGCAGGGTGGAACAAATGAGCAGTATCGTCATTACCGGAAATGCGGCGACCCCAGACCAGATCACGACGGTTATCCGGACGACACTTTCCGGGGCGGCCCTGGAGCAAACCCGGGGGCTTACCCTTGGGGAAACGCTGAAGAGTATCGCAGGGGTCAACAGCCTGCAAATGGGGCCCAGCATTTCCAAACCCGTCATACACGGGGTGTATAGCAACCGTATCCTCCTGATGAACAACGGGGTGCGCCAGGAAGGGCAGACCTGGGGGAACGACCATGCCCCGGAAATCGATCCCTTCATCGCCACCAAGGTCACCGTGGTCAAAGGGCCGGGCAGCATCCGCTATGGCTCAGATGCCATCGGAGGCGTGGTGCTGCTGGACCCAAAGGACCTGCCCACCGAACGGGGAGTGGACGGAGAACTGAACCTCGTGGGTATGACTAACGGGCGGGTAGGCGTTGCCTCGGGCTATGTGGAAGGCGCCGACCATGGATGGAGCTGGAGGGCACAGGGAACCCTGAAAGAAGCAGGCAATGCCCAAACCGCGGATTATTACTTAGGTAATACGGGTTTCAGTGAAAGCGACTATTCGGCGACGCTCCAGTACAAACATGCGAACTATGGAGCTTCTTTGTATTATAGCCAGTTCAATACGCGCATCGGCATTGCCGACGCCTCGGTGACCGAATCGGCCAATGATTTCGAGACGGCCATCGCCCGGGGGTATCCTGCCGTGAACGCGAATTTCAGCTACGACGTAGGGAGGCCTTATCAAGGCGTTACCCACCAACTCTTTAAGGCCGACGGGTTCGTGGATTTGCATGCAGGGGGCCGGTTGGAAGCTACCTATGCATACCAGCACGACGTTCGTAAGGAATTCGAGGCCAACCCACCCGACAACGCGGATACCTCCCTGAACACCATCAACGTGGCGGACATCACCTTCGACCTGAGCACCTATACCACCGACCTGGTCTGGGAGCTACCGGTCATGGGCAAGTTCTCGGGCAGCATCGGGGCGGACTTTATCACGCACGCCAACCTCCAGGATCATACCTCCTACCAGGCCCTCATTCCCAATTTCCAGGACTATGGGGGAGGCCTGTTTGCGATGGAGAAATTCACATCGGGCAAGTGGGTGGCCGAGGCAGGAGTGCGCTATGATTACCGTTGGATGAGGGCATTCATGCTGAATCCTGTCATACCAACCCTGGAAGAAGAACCCACCTACCAGTGGAAGGATCCCACGGTCAACCTGGGCGTCACGTATACTATCAACCCCCACTGGGCGGTCGACTACAATTTCGGCACCGCCTGGAGACCCCCTCAGGTGATCGAGCTGTTTGCCGACGGGATCCACCAAAGCGCGGCCTCATGGGAGATCGGGGATTCCACCCTGACGCTTGAGCAGGCCTACAACAACAACCTTTCCTTCACGTATACCAGCCAAAAATTCAGGGTGGAAGCAGGGGGGTATGTCAACTATTTCCACCACTACATTTACGCCCAGCCCCAACTGTCGTCCTACAAGGATTCCACGGGTCAAACGGTGTATGCCCCTTCCCTGATCCAAACCACGCAAGGGGCCTTCCCCGTATTTACCTATGTGCAGGTCAACTCCCTGTTCACCGGGCTGGACCTGGACATCGAGTGGATTTTCCTCAAGAACCTCACCCTGGTCTCCAAGACTTCCATCGTGAGGGCCCGGAACCTGACCATCCACGACTGGCTCATCGATGTGCCCGCGGACCGTTACGACAATTCGATCCGTTACGAGTTGCCCAAATTGGGTACGTTGACGAATGCCTTCTTCAGGATCAGCAATATCGCCGTGTCAAAGCAATTTCGCGTGCCACCGAACAGCGACTTTGCGCCTCCGCCCGCGGGTTATGACCTGTGGGGCGCCGAGGCAGGCTGCTCCATTCCTTTCAATGTGCGGACGATAGACATAAGCCTTTCGGTGACGAACCTGCTGAACACTGCGTACCGGGACTATTTGAATCAGTTCCGGTATTACGTGGAAGACCTCGGCAGGAACATAGCCTTGCGCGTGCTGGTGCCCTTCGATTGGCGGAAGAAGTCCTGAGGCCCCGGAGGGCGCAGGCGCTTTTACATTCCCTGCATTTCGGTACCCGAAATGACGTGTCCTCCGAAGGGGAATATCACCTTGAAGGCGATGTTCCTTCCCATATTGAAAATCCCCTGGTTCCGGTTTGTCACTACTGCAGCCTGGGAGCCGAAGTTGGTGGGGTTTTCCACACTGTTGTATGCCCAGAAGTATTGCGGACGGGACAGGTGATCGATATAGGAAATGTTCATGATGTTGGTGCCATGGATAAGCAGCGAACAGATGACCCGTTTGGTGGAGGGGTTCACAAAGTTGACCCCCACGCCGGCATTGAACAGGGTGTACCCGAGGGAAGGCAGTTCATTATACAACGCACTGTAAATATGATCCTGCGGCCAGTCGTGCTCCAGCCCGAACATCACGTAGGCCCCGCTGAGGATGCTCCCGGACTTGTCGCCGGCCATTAATTTGAGTTCCGAAGTCAGACGAGGCGCCGGAGTGAATGGTATATAATGCGTGGAATCGGTTTGCCCGGGGAGGAATGAATAGATATACGTGAATCCATTATCCCACTGGAACCATTTTGCGCCTGAGGGATGAACGTGCACATACGCCGTAACCCCGGTCAGGATGGCTGTATTGTCGCCGGCATATTTGTACACGGGAGCGCCCAATTGCATGGAATCGCCTCCGCCCACGGCCCCGATCCGGTCCGCGAAGATGAAGTTGCTGATATGGTTGTAAAACCCATCCACTTCAAAGGCCACGTCTTTACCGTTGTTTCCGTAAGCCACATCCACTTCGTAGCCCGCTTCGGCTTTCAGGTTGGGGTCGCCGATCTTAAACACGTTGGCGGGATCCAGTTCGTTAGCGGTCAATTCGTTGATGGCAGGGGCACGGTAGCTGCGGGCCACGTTGGCCTTTACGTAGTTGTGGCCCGGCAGTTGGTACGTGGCGCCAATGCTGCCCGAGAACCCATTATAGGATTGGTGGAAGGGTGGGAACTGTTCAGTGGCTCCCGGTGTGCCGGCCGGGACCTGCTGTTGTTCCGGGGTCGCATAATTCGAGAGGTACATGGCGTCCCCGGTGATCGTCCTGAAGTCATACCGCAAACCCCCGCTCAGGGTAAGCGCCTTGATGTCCTTTTGCACAATGGCATACCCGCCTGCGTCGAAAAGGCGGTAATTGGGGATCTCGTAGTCACCCGTATAGGGGAAGGGGGGCTCGGGAAAATTACTTTCGAATTCATACATTCCGTTCAGGCCCGTGGTGAACTTCAACCCCTTTCCGTCTTCGTACTGATACCTGAAATTGTAAGGAATATCGTGCACCGTCATGTTTTCCTCACCTACCGTTCCGGTATCGATTTCGTGGCGTATGCTCTCCGTAAAACCTACATCCGCTGCAACCTTTCCTCCTTCGCCGACGTCGATGCTGTTCTGCCACCAGACGGTTACATGGGTCAATTGCTGGTAGGGGGATATGTTGGGCGAGCCGTAATTCAAAAAATCGGACAGCGTAGGGGAGATCTTACCGCTTCCCGGTACATAGCTTCCATTGACGAATTGGGCGCCCACCGGGACGTCGAATTGGAATGCCCCGGTGGCGCTGTCCCGGTTGCCGTCGGGGATTTCGATGGCACGGTGGAGGTAGCTCGCCGACAAACGTGAATATCCCCAGCTTTTGTCCAGTTCGATGGCACCCCTGACATTGGTTTGATCGAAGGCCGTGCTCCATACATAGCCGTCGTGCGGATCCCAATAACAATGGGCCGTCTCGTAGCTGCCCCGAAGATCCCAACGGAGGTCATTGCTTTTCCCGGCAAAGTCCAGGGAGTTTCCGAGCAGCCCGTTATTAGTTTGGAATTCCGACAGGTAACTTCCCTGTATACCGTTTTCGTCGGGCAGGGGCTCCGGTTTGAAACTGACCACCCCGCCCACGGCATTGGCTCCGTACTGAAGAGAGGCGGGACCCCGGATGATCTCGGCGCTGTATACCGCATACGGATCGATCAGGATACCGTGCTCATCTCCCCATTGGAAATCCTCCTGACGCTCCCCGTCGAAAAGGGTCAATACGCGGTTATACCCCAGCCCATTGACTTCGGGCTTGCTCACCCCTGGCCCGGTGGTGACCTGGTCTATGCCCGGCATCTTGGCCAGGGCATCGATCACGTTGGAGGAAGCCTGTTGCAGGAACATATTGTTCGTCACGACCGTCACGGGAACGGGAGCGCGTCTCAGTACGGTCGCATTTCCCAAAGAGGTGATGACGATGTCGTGTAAAGAGATGGATGTATTGACCAGGGTGAGGTTCAGTGTCGCGTCTCCGTGGATATTGATCCGCTGTTCCATGGGGGCATATCCGATCATCCCCACTTTCAGCTCATGGATACCATTGGGTACGTGTGCTATGTTAAAATTTCCGTCTTTATCCGTCACGGCGCCCAGGTTCGTACCTGGCAGGTATATGGAAACCCCGGCAACGGGGGTGTGGGTGGTGGAGTCGATCACGTGGCCGCTCAGGGATTGGGCTTTCAGAAATTGTCCTGTGCATAGACACAGGGCAAAAAATACAATTTTTCGCATGGTTCTCAGCTTGTTGGAGGTTTCGGGTTACGTCCGGTGTGTGAATGGCAGAACAGGGGCTAAAGGAGGGCCACCTGGGGAGGGCCGCGAAGGGAGGAAAAAATACGGCTGATGGAATGAACTGAAGTGTTCGATACGTTGAGGACGGCCAGAAGGGGACGCTCCGGCGCCCGGAACTCGAAGTAATGCGTTGCTGTCGCGGGGACAAAGGTGTCCTCCAGACAGGTGCAATGAATGTAGGCGTTGTGGATGAAAACTTTTCCGCCGTCCGCGACGTTGGCGGACGCTGCGGGGGGTTCGTGCAGCCAATGATGCGCCCATAGCTCCAGCCCGAGCCTCGGGAGGAGGGAAAGGAGGAGCAGGCAGGCAACCAAATGTTTGGGTGTCTTTTGCATCATGCTTCAAAATTATCACAAACATTTAATACCCACCAAAAAAAGGATAAGCGGAGCTTGCGCCGTCAGCCCCTATTTTTGCTCCAAATTTTCAAACTTATGAGACTTCTCTATTGTATCCTGGCTGTCCTCCCCCTCGGCGCCGGCGCTCAAACCTTTACCCTGAAAAGCAGCGAATTAGGTGGACAGGCCACCCAGCACCAATTCTTCAACGGCTTCGGGTGTCACGGGGATAATGTTTCTCCGGAGCTGTCCTGGGAAAATGCTCCTGCGGGCACGCAGTCCTTTGCGGTGACGATGTACGACAAGGATGCGCCTACCGGGAGCGGCTTTTGGCACTGGGTCGTGTTCAATATCCCTGCTTCTGCTACGGAGCTCAAGTCAGGGGCGGGGGATGCGGCCAAGGGTTTGTTGCCCGCGGGGGCCATCCAGAGCATGACCGATTTCGGAAAGGCCGGATATGGCGGGCCCTGTCCTCCTCCCGGCTCACCGCATGAGTACCTGATTACGGTGTATGCGCTGAAGTCTAAATTGACACTGGACCAAAGCGCGTCGCCGGCATTCGTGGGATTCATGTTGAATTCGAATTTGCTGGCGAAGGCGTCGATCGTTATGTACGGGCAGCAATAAATTTTGGGGCGGTCTGCTGACATAGGGTTGTCAGGGGCCGCCCCAATCTTTATAAAAAATTTTATGCCCACTATCACCGAACTGGTCAAAGAAATGGAACTCGAATCCCGGACCACGCGCAAAATGTTGTCCCGGGTGCCCGATGATAAACTCGACTGGCAACCTCACTCCCGGAGCATGGCGTTGGGGCGTCTGGCCACGCATGTCGCGGAGTTGCCCGGTTGGGTGACGATGACGCTGCATACCAACGAGCTCGATTTTGCCAAGAGCGCGTACAAGCCCAAGGTGATCCGGACGAACCCCGAGCTCATGGGGTATTTCGAAGAGACCTTGGCCGACGGTATGAAAAACCTTGCGGATGCAGACCAGGCCGAGCTGGACAAGCCCTGGACGCTGCGCAACGGAGAGGTCATTCTCTACACGATACCCAAGACGGAAGTGCTGCGCATGGCGTACTGCCAGATCGTCCATCATCGGGCGCAGTTGGGGGTGTTTCTTCGGCTATTGGATATCCCTATACCGGGGAGTTATGGTCCCAGTGCGGACGAAGATTAAGTATATTTACACCTCGTGGAATTGGCGATCGACAATTACCGTTATCTATTTCGCATCGAGGCCCGCCGCATGGGTCGCGAGCAGGATATTTTGTTCCCGGAATGGATGGACGCCGAGGCGGATTTTAAATTGGATGCTGCGCTGGCTTCTTTTTTCCCGGACCCGCCCGCGCAGGTGGGTTGCTGGTCGCGCATGCCTTCCAAACCACCCGATTTGGAACTGCGCCTCCTGGCCAGGGGGTTTCGATTGGGTTGGAAGCCGCATTGGATGGGGAAGGTGTTGACGGATACTCCTTTTCCTGATGCTATTACGCTGGATAATACGTCTGATCTGCGTGACATTCCCGATCTGCCCTACGCAAAATCGGAAGCAGTCATGACCTATGCACAGAATCCCATTCCCGGCGTCCTGATGCAGCGCTTCGTTGCGCGGATCGATGGCGAGCCCGTAGGGCATACCGTGGTGTTGTGTACCCCGGGAGTAGCCGGGATTTATAATGTAGGAGTCCTGCCATCTTTCCGGCGCCGTGGCATTGGAAAAGCCATGATGGAGGCAGCTTCCGCTTTTGCATTCGAGCGGGGCTGGACTTATTTGGTACTGAACGCTTCAATGCAGGGGCAGCTACTATACAGGCAATGCGGGTTCTCGGATATGGAAGAGGGAATGACGTGGTGGTTGACGACTTCTGCCTACCCGCCTTCGCCGGAACTGGTTCAGTTGACGTTGGCGATCGGACGCGGAGGGCCTTTCCCCGCGGGTGAGCTGGTCGAGGTGCTGCCCTGTGGGATGACGCCTATGGAACTGGCGGTGCATTGCCGGCAGGTCCCCTCCGTGCGTTGGCTCCTGGAGCAGGGCGTACGCCTCAGGGCGCTGGATGCCTGGGATATGGGATGGAAGGATGAAGCGCGTCGCCTGGCCATCGGGTCGCCGAACGAACGTTACTATAAACACGGCATGACGCTGTTGCATATTTCGGTGGAGCGCAACGACGAAGACCTGGCGCGTATGGCTTTGGCCGCGGGGGCGGATGTGAACATCACGGATTTGGAGTACGACGGGCATGCTCTCGGCTGGGCGTGGCACTTCGGGCGCGAAAACCTCAAGCGCCTCTTTACTGAAAATTCGTCTGATAAGGGTGTATAAAGAAATCCAGTACCGTTTGGTTGAAAACGTCCTTTTTATAAATGGGAGTCCCGTGCCCCGAATTGGGGATAATCCATAAATAAGACCGGGGAATGTTTTGCGCGATCTGCACGGTATGCAGGACGGGGATCAGGTCGTGGTCGCCCCCGATCACGAGGGTGGGGCACTGAATTTGATTTATTTGCTCCAGGGCGATGTTCGGCTGGTTTTGGTCCAGCTCGGCCAGCTTCAGTTGGGCTTTGACCTCGGGGGTTTGGGGTTTGGCCTTGAGCTCCTTGACATATGCTGCGATGTCGCGTACTATGTCCGGTCCTAATGCGGTCGCGTCAGGGCGGAGGTTGGCGCCCGTGATGGCGAGTTTCCGCACCTTATCGGGGTGGCGGATAGCCAGCAGGAGTCCGTCGATCCCCCCGTCGCTCCAGCCCACCACGTAACAACTATCCAGGTGCAGGCTGTCCAGCAAGGCATTGAAGTCGTCGGTCATTTCTTCGAAGCTCAGGGAGTCGCCCGTGTCTACCGATTTCCCCTGGGCCCTGCTGTCAACCGCAATGACCTGGTACGATCCCGCGAAAAAGGGGATTTGGTTGGCGAAATTGTCGATGCTTCCGCCGTTACCGTGAAGGAACAGGATGGGGTCTCCGCTGCCGTATACCTCGTAGTACAGGTTGATGCCCCGGGTTTGCAGGTAATGCCCGGCGGCGAAGTTATTCCCGTAGGGGACCTGGGCGCTTAGCGCGCTGGACATCAAGAGGGCAGCGAGGTTTAATTGTATTATAAATTTTGATGGCATAGAAGTTGTTTATATTCGGTCAAATCTATCTATTAAGTTATGGAAAAGAAGTTTTTATACCTGAAACTACCCATCCTGGGCCTCGCCATCCTGGGCGCCACCATCTTCGGTGCTCCCTCGGCCAAGGCCCAGTTCACCATCGGGGTGGGCGTCTCGATCCGGGTGGCTCCTCCCGTCTTACCCGTGTATGTACAACCTGCATGCCCGGTGGATGGCTACCTGTGGACGCCCGGCTATTGGGCCTACGGTGACGCCGGTTATTACTGGGTTCCCGGGGTATGGATCGCACCCCCCACGCCCGGTTTCCTCTGGACACCCGGATACTGGGGCTACGCGGGCGGCATCTACGGCTGGCACGGGGGCTACTGGGGTCAGCACATCGGATTCTATGGCGGCGTGAACTATGGCTTCGGATACGGAGGCGTAGGCTTCGTCGGAGGCGCCTGGCAAGGAGGTCATTTCCGCTACAATACCGCCGTGGTGAACGTGAATACCACTATCGTGCACAATACGTATGTCGACCGCACGGTCATCAACACGACCGTGGTTAACCGGACTGCCTTCAATGGTCCGGGGGGCGTGGCGGCTCAGCCCAATGCCCAGGAACGCGTGGCCATGAACGAGCACCATGTCGAGCCTACGGCAGATCAAGTCAACCACAACCATACGGCAAGCCTTGACCGGAATCAACTCGCTTCTGTCAATAAAGGTCGGCCGGCAAATGTAGCTATGGATCGTCCGGGCGGGTCACACTATGGGTCCAGCGGATCGCATTTGGCTTCGTATGCTGCGAACAAGCCGGTGGTTCACGCGGGTGGTGGCGGGACGCCTCATCCCGGAGGTGGAACGCCTGCCGGCGGTGGACATCCCGGCGGAACACGCGGGGGAGGACATCCCGGCGGGACGCCGACTACGCCGCATCCCAATGCGGTTCATCCCAGTGGTGGGAATCCTAACGGGGGGCATCCGGGTGGCGGAGGAAGCCATCCCAGTGGTGGTCATCCCGGTGGAGCCAAGCCGGCGGGGGGGCATCCTCCAGCAGGGGGCGGTAAGCATGAGCATCGCTAGGTAAGTGTAAGCCTGAGGCCGCACAAACCCGTGATCATATCCTGAGCAATCCAAACTTGCGAAGGTTGGTCACGGGTTTGTTGTCCCAGAACAGTTCAAAATCTTCCAGGCCGGCCTTTTCGTAACTGTCTTTGACTTCTTGAAGTGTATACATGCGAGGGGCGTGGATGGATAGCGTGGGAAGTGTTTCCGCGAGCCATTCGCCTTGAGGCCGGTCGACTGAAATGCGCAGCGTTTCACGGGTATCCTGAAATGTGAGCTCGGTCATATCCCAACTTTCTCCTCTTTTCGTTTTGGTAAATGCGCGCGTCGTTGGGGTTTCGCCCAGCCATAGCACGCGGGCACCGGGCGAGGCGGGGATATATTCTTCTTCGGTGATGATTTTCTTGATGTAATCGGGCGGGAGGCGGGTCGTGGGTACCTTGAAGTCGAACCACTTTTGGAGGGGATAATCCAGGCAGGCCCCGTGCATGTAATTCATTAACGATTTTTTCAAGCCGAAGCCGTAGGCTTCGTGGTCGGCGCCCCGCGGGTCGGTATGGGAAAGGTCGTTGCGCGCAAAGGAGCCGCCGTCCCGGCCGACGCAGGACACGCCGAATGCCTCCGGTTGGAGGCCGACGGGACTATGCGCGGTCATGGTGAATAAATGCCAAAATGCGGAACGGAGGATACCGTTTGCGAACATTTGGCGAACGACTTCGAGGGAATCGATGGTCTCCTGCGCTGTTTGGGTAGGGAATCCATACATCAGGTAGGCGTGCACCATGATCCCCGCTTCGGTGAAGTGACGCGCGACGCGCGTCACCTGGGCCACGGTGGTGCCCTTGCGGATGAGTTCGAGAAGGCGGTCCGAGGCTACCTCGAGGCCGCCCGAAACGGCAATGCAACCCGAGGCCTTCAACAGCAGGCAAAGATCCCGCGTAAAGCTCTTTTCAAAGCGGATATTGGTCCACCACGACACTACGAGGCGACGATGAAGGATCTCCAGGGCCAGGGCTTTCATAAGGGAAGGGGGTGCGGCCTCGTCCACGAAATGGAATCCCGTTTGGCCCGTTTCGGCGATGAGGGTTTCCATGCGGTCGCAAAGGAGACGCGCCGTCATGGGTTCGTACAGACGGATATAGTCCAGCGAAATGTCGCAAAAGGTGCACTTCCCCCAATAGCAGCCGTGGGCCATGGTGAGCTTGTTCCATCGCCCGTCGTTCCACAGGCTGTGCATGGGGTTGGCGATTTCGATGGCAGAGATATAACGGTCGAGGGGGAGGTCGTGATAATCGGGGGTGCCGACATTTGCTTGTTTATAGTCCGGGATGGTGGCGTCATTTCGGAATTCGACTCCCTCAGGTCCGTTGATGAAGGTTCTCTTGAAGGGACCGCCCCGGTAGAGGCTTTCCAGGGGCGCTTCCCCGTCGTCAAGGGTGATAAAGTCAACGTAATCGAAGACACGGGGGTCGGACAGGCTGCGCAGCTCCGTATTGGGATACCCTCCCCCCATCGCCACCTTCACGGAGGGATAATGTTCCTTGATCCATCCTCCGCAGCGCAAGGCCGAATAGAGGTTTCCGGGAAAGGGTACGGACATGGCGACCAAAGAGGGGCTGGTCTCGTCCATGTGCTGCTTGAGGAGCGCTAATGTAATATTGTCGATGTACGTGGGTGGGGCTTCAAGTGATTCTTTTAATTCATCGAAGCTGTCGGCGGACCGCCCCAGTTTCTCCGCGTAGCGGCTAAACCCAAAGTGGGGATCCACGCATTCGGTAATGAGATCGGCCAGGTCTTCCAGGTAGAGGGTCCCCAGGTGCTTGGCCCTGTCCTGGACCCCCATGTTCCCGAAGGCCCACTGGAGGTCGTCGAGTTGCGCGAAGCGGGAAGCTTCGGGGAGAAAGCCGCGCCCCGCGATGCGGTGCGCCAGGGTGGGGAGTTTACCCTGCAAAAAGGCGATGACGGGGTCGATGACGTCTATATATCTTTCTTTTAAAGAGGTAATACGAGACGTATTATCGGATGCCGGAACGAGCCCCGCAAAGAGCCGTTGGAGGCCTTCCCGGGAAAATAGCGACAACGTTACCTCTATCCCCAGGTCGGCCTGCACGGAAGGTATCCCCCGCGTGCGCAGAAATCCCTTCAGGTAGGCCGTGGCCGGGTAAGGGGTGTTGAGCTGCGTAAAGGGAGGAGTGAACAGGAAAACAGGCGCGTCCAAACGGGAATCTTTAGGAAGCAAAGATAAGGTCGTAAATTAACACCCGTGGGCAAGGTCTTATCATTCCAGGTAGCAGACAGCATCGACGTCCGTTCCTTCCGTACGGCTTATAAGGAGGATATCTTTCAGTTCGACGCGGACGAGCTCTTTTATAAGACGGGGGACCAGGCCTTTGTATACGTCTTCAAGTACGGGGTGGTGTGCTTCCTGAACTACGCCCCCGAGGCGATCTCGGCCTTCCTGGAGCGCCTTTCGCCTTACTGCCGTAACCCTTTCGACCCAAGAAGCCTCAGCGAAGAGTTCGAGGTGGACGTGGGGGCCGCGGAGACCAAGATCGGATACAACAAGGTCGAGCTGGCGGGGGCGGATGTCCAGGCCTTGCGCCTGGTCATGCTGAACGTGTCCCAATCGGTGGCGCTGGACTATTATTCAGAGCAAACGGACCACCTCCAGGAGGAAACGACGGCCCACACCCGGACCCTGGAGCGGAAGGGGAAACTGGATATTTCGGGGAAGAATCTCAAGAAGTATATCGCCCGGACCCTGAACCTCAAGAACCGGATCTCCGAAAACCTCTACGTCTTCGATTCGCCCCCCGAAACGTGGGAAAACGAGCAGTTGAATAAGCTCGACCAGGGACTGAAAGCCACCTTCGACTTGCAGGACCGCTTTCGTGAAATCAAGGAGGGGCTGGAAATCATCCGGGAAAACCTGGAATTGTTCAAGGACCTGGCGCAGTACCGGAACAGCACCTTCCTGGAATGGATCATCATCATCCTGGTCTTCCTGGAAGTCCTTAATTTGATTATCGATAAATTGCTGAAATGAGATATCTAACGATGACATGCCTGCTCCTTGGAATCTGCCTGGGGGCCGGGGCTCAAGTGCAGGTAAAGCACCTGCGTTGCGAGGACCTGATCGATCCTTTGGGGCTGGGGGAATTCCATCCCCGCCTGAGCTGGCAATTACAGGGCCCGGCCCAGGGGCTGATGCAAACGGCGTATGAGCTGCGCGTCGGCGCCTGGAGCAGTGGTCGCGTTGCATCAGACGCCTCGGTGGGCGTTCGCTATGCCGGTCCGGCCCTGGAAGCAGGGCATGCGTACACCTGGCAGGTCAGGGTTTGGGACAACCAGGGGCATGTATCGCCCTGGAGTTCGATTGCTACGTGGCGAATGGGGTTGACCGACTGGAAAGCCCGCTGGATTGTACCCGGTTTCGAGGATACGGTGGGAAGCCCCTGTCCGTATTTCCGAAAAGACTTTAGTCTGCATAAAAAAATCAAGTCGGCGGTCCTATTTATTACGGCTCACGGCCTGTATGAGGCACACATCAACGGTGCACGTGTCGGGGATGCTTTTCTTACACCCGGATGGACAAGCTATAAGCACCGTCTCGCTTACCAGGCTTACGACGTGAAGGATTTGCTTCACGATGGGGACAACGACCTGGGCGCGGTCCTGGGGAATGGCTGGTATCGGGGCTTCATCGGGTATGCTTGGAACAAGGAGGTGTATGGGCACGACATTGCGCTGCTCGCCCAACTGGACATTACGTTTGTCGATGGGAGCACGTCTGTTTTTGCCACGGATGCCTCCTGGCAGTCTTCTACGGGTAACATCCTCAGCTCCGAAATTTACAACGGCGAAACCGCTGACGAACGGTTGGCGCCTGCGAATTGGGTCGGCGTCGTCGAAAAAGACTATGACAAGTCGAACCTCATCTGGACCGAAAACCAACCCATCCGGAAACACGAGACTTTTAACGTAGTGCACTCGATCACGACCCCCAAAGGCGAAAAGGTTTTCGATTTCGGTCAGAACCTCGTAGGTTGGGTGGTTCTGAAGGTCCGGGGCAACGCAGGCGATACCATCCGCCTGTCCCACGCCGAAGTGCTCGACAAGGAAGGGAATTTCTACACGGACAACCTTCGGGGCGCCAAGGCCCAGGACACGTATGTTTTGCGAGGAGATGGGATCGAGACCCTGGAGCCTCATTTCACATTTCACGGCTTCCGTTATATCCGTTTTGACAAGGGTGACGCGCGTCCGGAGGATGTCCAGGCCGTAGCCCTATACTCGGACATGCCCAAAACGGGCACCTGGGCGTGCTCGGATACC
>CAZJDB010000240.1:0-40160 GCA_964544695.1 uncultured Chitinophagaceae bacterium | reverse complement strand
TCAGTGGCTGACGAATGACCTGGTCTCTGACGGTGTATTCGAAAAAATCTGCCTTGTATCGTTCCCGTTGCGCCGGCCATTCATCGAGCGCCACCTTCAGCGCAGGATCCAGGCGACTTTCGAGGTCGGCGCGAAGGCGGCGCAAGTCTTCGTTGGCTGGGAGTGCATCCAAGGCTCCTTGGACGCGGTATAACCTGCTGGCGATCTCCGCTTGTTCGCGAATCCAGTTGTCATAATTACGGTTGCTTTCCGCGATTTCGGAAAGGTAGCGCACGCGGGCAGGGGGTATGATGGGCGCCCGCGCGCTGACGCCCGGGTGCGCGTGGGCAAGGTCCTCTTTTTGCCCCAGGGCTTTTAACAGGAGGTCGAACAACGCCTCGACGCCGGCATCGTTGAACTGGGAGGCGATCGTACCTACCACGGGCAGGTCTTCATCACGGGCATTCCATAGACCGTGGCTGCGTTTGTATTGTTTGCGGACATCCCGAAGCGCATCCAGGGAACCCGCTTTATCGAATTTATTGATGGCGATGACGTCGGCGAAATCCAGCATGTTGATCTTCTCCAGTTGCGAGGCCGCCCCATATTCGGGGGTCATCACATAGAGGCTGGCATCGCAGAAGCCCAGGATGGAAGCATCCCCCTGACCCACGCCCGCGCTTTCCAGGAGAATGATGTCGTACCCGGAGGCCTTGCAAATCTCCAAACCTTCGGCGACATGCTTGCTCAAGGCTACGTCGCTGTCCCTGGTAGCCAGGGAGCGCATGTACACGCGTGCGTCCGCAATGCTGTTCATGCGGATGCGGTCTCCCAAAAGAGCGCCACCCGTTTTCTTCTTGGTAGGGTCGACCGAGAGGATGGCTACCGATTTACCCGGGAAGGCCGCCAGGAAGCGGCGAACGATCTCGTCGGTCAGAGAGGATTTCCCAGCCCCACCCGTGCCGGTGATGCCGAGGACCGGGGCGGTTTTTGCGGCCGTGTTCGCAGAGTTTTTTGGGGCGCCGTTGGCGGTGGCCATTCCGTTTTCCGCATTGGTGATGAGGCGCGCTACTTTTCGGACGTCGTGTACCTTTTGCAAAGTCAGGGGAGCGGCGTACCTCCCATTTCCGTTGAGTGGGAAGTCGCAGCTTTTGATCACCTCCTCGATCATGCCTTCCAATCCCAGCCTGCGCCCGTCATCGGGGGAATAAATCCGCGTAATCCCGTAGTGCTGCAACTCCCGGATTTCGGAAGGCAGGATGGTGCCCCCTCCTCCTCCGAAAATGCGGATATGCCCGCAGCCATTTTCCTGGAGGAGGTCGTACATGTATTTGAAGAACTCCAGGTGCCCCCCCTGGTAGCTGGTGATGGCGATTCCCTGTACGTCTTCTTCCACGGCGGCTTCGACAATTTCCCGGACGCTCCGGTTATGCCCAAGGTGAATGATTTCGGCACCCTTGCTTTGGAGAATGCGGCGCATAATATTTATGGCTGCATCGTGTCCATCGAACAGGGAGGCCGCAGTAACGATTCGGATTTGGTTTTGAGGTTGGTAGCTCATCGAAGCGTAAAGATACGGACTTGGGATAACAAGTGTTAGTTCCGGGTTTGGGCAGGACGAAGCAAACGGGCAATATCCACCCCTATACCGAACGAAAGGCTAACAGGGTAGCCATTGTAATCCACCCGGTTGGAGGCAAACACCGGGTCGAGGCTCCATTGTATGTCAAATGACATGATCCGGTGAAACTTATATACTTTGACAAAGCCATAAAGTTGCGCGAGTCCCAGGGCGGTCCCTTCCAGGTCATTTACTTTGAACGCCTCTTCCTGTTCCGGAGTGTAATTGTCGGAGACCCTGGTATATTGGTACAATGTCCATCGAATTCCACATCCCACATCTACATGGCGCGTCATAAAGTAAATGCCCCCCTGCACGTAATAATCGAAAAAGCCGGTGCGGAAAGGGGACTGGTAGGACGTATCGTGATAGACACCCTGGTCCATGAAATTAAAGCGTCCTCCGCCCCCACCTGCGGCGCCCAACAGGTAAAAGGGTCCTCCAATATGGGGGAAGTATACCAGGCCCCCATTCCCATTCGAATTCCGATACCGGATATTGGCGTAATCGGAGGCATAAGGATTATAACTTAAAAAAACTTCCTGCTCGTTGGGTCCTGAGATATACTCACCCCGATAGGAAAAACCACCCGTCAAGGCCCATTGATTTCCTATCGCATAAGCGACACGTGCATCCACTCCGCCTTGTACATCCCGGCCCGCATTCGAATTGATACCGCCAGCTACGCTCAACGAGCTTTCGCCACTTTTCGTCAAACCAGGCAGGTCCACGGGAGTGGATCGTATAACGTAACGCGTTAAAGGATTGCAGGCAGTCAGGCAACAGAGGGAGATCAAAAAGGAAATTCTCGTAAGCATGTCATTATGAAAAACGCGGGGCATACCTAAGTTGCTGGGTAGGGGATTTTTTTAATCGCTCGTTAATATTGGGCAGATTAGGCTGGATTTTTCCGTACATTTTGGCAGAAACGCCGGACATTTTGACGGTCAGGGGGTGGCCGGCTTTGCGACACATGCGAGACCGTTATGACAGAATGTCACCGATTAGCAGGGGGCTGAGATTTTCTATATTTGATTGTAAATCATTAATTTAGATAGGGTTTAGGGGGGAGGGAAGGGGCCATTTTAGGGGTCGAAAAGTTATTCACACCCCGAAAAAATAATTTTGTTATGTGGCGTCAATTTGTAATTTAGTGCAAGAATTTAATGGGTTAGTAAGTACAAAGGGTCGGTAGTCTTGCCGATCCTTTCTTTTTTGTACAAGGTGTAGTACATGGCTAAAAGCAAAACGGTCTTCTTCTGTCAAAATTGTGGGTATGAAAGTGCGAAATGGTTGGGTAAATGTCCATCCTGCCAAGAGTGGAATACTTTCGTAGAAGAGGTCATTGTCAAAGAACCCAGCAGCGCCTCCAGGGATTGGACTTCCTATTCGCCCAAGGGAGGAATGAAAACGGTGCCCCTGATCCAGGTCACAGGAGGGGAGGAAACGCGGATCCCTACCCCGGACCCCGAGTTGAACCGCGTTTTGGGCGGTGGTATCGTCCCCGGGAGCCTTGTCCTGGTGGCAGGAGAACCGGGCATCGGAAAAAGCACATTATTCCTCCAGGCGGGCTTGCAAATGGCCTCCCTCAGAACCTTATACATCAGCGGTGAGGAAAGCGAGCAACAAATCCGGATGAGAGCGGATCGCATCCTGCCTGCGCACGAACAATTCTACCTGCTTACGGAAACGAATACCCAGGTCCTCTTCGAGGAAATTAAGCGGCTAAGGCCCGAGCTGATCATCGTCGATTCCATTCAAACCCTGCATACCCCTTACATCGAGTCGTCACCCGGCAGTGTTTCCCAAATCAGGGAGTGTGCGGCTGAATTTCAACGATTTGCAAAAGCAACAAACACGCCGGTTTTCCTGATCGGGCACATCACTAAGGATGGGAGTATCGCGGGCCCCAAGATCCTCGAGCACATGGTGGATACGGTCCTGCAATTCGAAGGAGACCAGCATTATACCTTCCGGATCCTGCGCACCCTGAAGAACCGTTTCGGGTCCACCTCGGAACTGGGGATTTATGAAATGACGGGCACCGGCCTGCGGGTGGTGACCAATCCATCGCAGTTGCTGATCGCACAAAGGGAAGACGTGCTGAGTGGAACGGCCATAGCAGCCACTATGGAAGGGTTACGCCCTCTCCTGATCGAAATTCAGGCCCTGGTCACTCCCTCCGTATATGGAACCCCGCAAAGAACGGCCACTGGTTTCGATTCACGAAGGCTTCAGCTCCTTCTTGCCGTACTGGAAAAAAGGGGAGGCTTTCATTTCGGGGTAAAGGACGTGTTCCTTAACATAGCAGGAGGTCTTAAGATCGAAGATCCCTCCATCGACCTCGCGGTTCTTTGTGCTTTGTTGTCTTCTTACGAGGACATTCCCTTACCCGAACATATCTGTTTCGCGGGTGAAGTAGGACTCAGCGGAGAGATTCGCGCAGTGGGCAGGATCGAGCAAAGAATCGCGGAAGCAGCAAAGCTGGGATTTGAAAAAATGGTCATCAGCAAATACAACACCAAGGGTATCCAAAAACCATTGTATCCAATTGATATAGTGTCTGTTGGAAAAGTCGAGGAAGTTTACAGGCTATTTTTAAAGTGAGTATATGAGCGGTTTGAAAAACCGGCATTAACAGAGTAACTTTAGGGTCTTAAATCAAATGTGCTATGTTAAAGACCCTCCTATTGTGCGTGATCGCGATGATTGTGAACGTGACTCCCGCTTCCATTCATGTCTTCAAAGTATCCGATATAGATGGCGGTACGATCGATTTTTCCAAGTATAAGGGAAAATGGATTCTCGTCGTCAATACGGCCAGCAAGTGCGGGTTCACCCCCCAGTACGCAGATCTGGAAAAGCTCTATGAAACGTATAAGGACAAATTGGTGATCATTGGCTTCCCCGCCAATAATTTCGCTAGCCAGGAACCGGGCTCCAACTCCGACATCAAAGCCTTCTGCACCGGAAAGTACAACGTTACCTTTCCGATGGCCGCCAAGGTATCCGTCAAGGGCGATGATATTTGTCCCCTTTACGATTGGCTGACCCACAAGAGCAAGAACGGGGTCATGGACGCCGAAATCACCTGGAACTTCAACAAGTTCCTCCTCAACCAGAAGGGTCAGCTGATCACCAAGTTCGACAGCAAGGTGAAGCCCATGGATCCCCAGATCACCGATTACCTGAAATAAGGTGTTGTCCGCCTCCGGCGGGTCAACGGGCATCGACAAAATATCGTACTTTAAAGGCCGCTCAACCGGGCGGCCTTTTATATGCGTAAACTTGTATTGATCGCGGCGACGATGCTCGTTGCCTGTTCGCCTAACCCTTATAAGGCGACCAACCGGTCCTATCGGCAACAGGCGGCCGAATATGCCCGCACCCTTCGCCAGCCCCCCCTGACCCCGGGAACGGACTCCGTACCACTTCCGCCGTATTGGGTGGGAACCGTCAACTTCAACTTACGCAAGCCCACCTTTGTCATCATCCACCATACGGCCCAGAACAGTTGTCCCCAGACCCTGCAGACTTTTACCCAGACCCGAACCCAGGTCAGCGCACACTACGTGATTTGCAGGGATGGGACAGTGTACCACATGCTCAACGATTACCTGAGGGCATGGCAGGCGGGTGTCAGCAAATGGGGAAATGAAACCGATATCAATTCGGTTTCCATCGGTATTGAACTCGACAATTCAGGTTTCGAGCCCTTTCCCGAGGCACAGATCAACAGCCTGTTGCATTTATTGGATACCTTGAAAAGGAACTTCCATATCCCGCCGGCGAACTTTATCGGTCACGCGGACATTGCACCTACCCGGAAGGACGACCCAAGCGTTTATTTTCCCTGGAAAACGCTGGCCGATCATGGATTCGGTCTTTGGTACGGGGACACCACAGGCGTGGCGCCGCCTCCCGATTTCAACAGCCTGATCGCCCTGCGTCTGATCGGCTACGATATACGGGACAGCAGTGCGGCAACACAGGCCTTCAAGCGTCACTTCGAGTCTGATAGCACGAAGACCTGGGGGGATCCGGACAGGAAGGTGCTTTTTGCCCTGTACCGGGGATATCTGTAGGTTAATTTCAGGCACATCGAATGGCCGCTGCATGGGGGGCTGTAACTTTAATACATGCGACCCTTATACTTCCTGATCGTCCTGCAATTTTACGGGGCTACATTACCAGCCCAGTCAACTGATCAACTGGACAGCGAACGTCTCCGCCTGCCCAACGGCTGGAGTCTCACACCGGCGGGGAGTGCCCTGCCCCTGGGAGATCTTCCCCTCAACCTCGCCGTATCCCCACATCAACGGTATATCGCCGTAACCAACAACGGACAAAGTACCCAGTCTATCGAGCTCATCGATATTGCCGCCGGAAAGGTTTCGGACAGCGTCAATATCCCCAGGTCCTGGTTGGGACTCGCTTGGTCTTCGGATGAACAATACCTGTATGCCGCCGGTGGAACCGATAACCGGATCCTACGTTATACGGTGTCCTCAGGAAAGCTCCGGGTTTCCGATACCCTGGTCCTGGGTCCCCGCTGGCCCAACCGGATATGGCCTGCGGGCATGACGGTCAACGACGAAACGAAGGAGCTATATGTCGTTACCAAGGACGACCGTTCCTTGTATGTACTGGATTTGAGCTCCCACGCCATACGCCAAAAAATCGCCCTCCCCTCCGAGGGTTATGCCTGTCTCCTGTCTCCCGATAAGAAGGAGCTCTACATCAGTTGCTGGGGTGCAAGCGCCGTGTTGGTGTACGGTACGGGACAATGGAACCGCCTGGATAGTATTCCCGTCGGGGAACATCCCAATGACCTGTGCCTGTCCAAAAAAGGCAGGTATCTCTATGTCGCCAACAGCAACGACAATTCAGTGTCCGTCATTGACCTGCGTAACCGGAAGGTGGTGGAGACCCTCAACGCGGCCTTATACCCCGACGCTCCGGACGGGTCCACCACCAACAGCGTAGCTTTGAGTCCTGATGAAAAGACGCTGTACATCGCCAACGCGGATAACAACTGCCTGGCGGTCTACGACGTCAGTAAACCGGGATCAAGCACCATAAAAGGGTTCATTCCGACCGGCTGGTATCCTACCTGTGTCCGGGTTGTCGGGAAAAACATTTACGTAGCCAACGGAAAAGGGTTTTCCTCCATGGCCAACCCCTATGGACCCAATCCCATGGTACGGAGCCAGCGCGTGAATTACCAGGCCGGGGATAGTCAAAAGCCCCGGGAGGTCCAATACATTGCCGGTCTTTTCAAAGGTACCCTGAGCATCATTCCCGAACCCGGCGCCGCAGCGCTGGCGGTATTTCAAAAGGCAGTGTACAAAAACGTCCCCTACAACAAACAGGAAGAGACCAGCGCACCGGGGAGCGCCGGAAATCCCATACCCACGAGGGTCGGGGACACTTCTCCCATCAAATATGTGTTTTATATTATCAAGGAAAACCGGACCTATGACCAGGTCCTGGGGGACATGCCCGAAGGCAACGGGGATACCAGTCTCGTCCTTTTCGGACAAAAGGTGACGCCCAATGAGCACGAGCTCAGCCGGGAATTCGTGTTGCTGGATAATTTCTATGTGGATGCCGAGGTAAGCGCGGACGGGCACAATTGGAGCACCGCCGCTTACGCCACCGATTACGTGGAAAAGACATGGCCGACCAGTTATGGAGGACGCGGAGGTCAATACGATTTCGAAGGACAGGGCAAAACGGGATGGCCTAAAAAGGGGTACATCTGGGACCATTGCCTGGCGGCGGGAGTGACTTACCGGACCTACGGGGAGTTCGCCGACGATGGAAAGCCCAATATCCCCGCCGTGGAAGGACACCTTTGCCCTTACTATGCCGGCTTCGACCTTTCCATCCGCGATACTGTGCGGCTGCATGAGTGGGAAAGGGATTTCGATTCCCTGGTAGCCCTTGGCGCCGTGCCCCACTTCAATTTCGTCCGACTGGGCAATGATCATACCCAGGGCCTTTCCCGCGGACGTCCCACGCCGTACGCCTTCGTTGCGGACAATGACCTGGCGGTGGGCCAGTTCGTAGAGCACCTCAGCCATAGCCCGATCTGGAACCAATCCGTGGTGCTGGTCCTGGAAGATGATGCCCAGAACGGTCCCGATCACGTGGACGCCCATCGCAGCCCCGCGTATATTGCGGGAGGATTCGTGAAACGACATTTCGTCGACCATACGCCTTATTCTACTTCATCCATGTTGCGTACGATAGAACTGATCCTGGGCATGGGCCCCATGAGCCAGTATGACGCAGCCGCAATGCCGATGTGGCGCTGTTTCAATATGGTTCCCGACACCGCGGGTTATGTCGCCCTCCCCGAGCAGGTGAGCCTCGATGAAAAGAACAGCCAGGCCAGCATCTGGTCCAAGCGCTCCGAACAAATGGATTGGGCCAGGGAAGACAGGGTTCCCGACCGGGAATTCAACGAGATCCTCTGGACGGGGCTGAAGGGAAAACCCGTGCCGGCGCCCCACCGGAGCGCATGGGTGAAACCCGCGCCCGCGGCAGACAAGGATTGACGGAAATTGGGTACATTCACTCATGCGTGAACGGTACTATTCCCTTGATGTATTCCGCGGCGCCACCATCGTCCTGATGATATTGGTGAATAACCAGGCGGGTAAATTCATTTACCCTCCCCTGGATCATTCTCCATGGAACGGATGTACACCCACGGACCTGGTCTTCCCCTTTTTCCTGTTCGCCATGGGGAATGCCTTTGCGTTTGTACTTCCCCGCCTGGAGCAGGCCGGCCCTGGCGCCTTTCTGAAAAAAGTCGTCTGGAGGGCCTTCCTGATTTTCCTGATCGGCTACCTGCTGAATTGGTCTCCCTTCTTCGAGTGGAAGGACGATCACCTGGTATTCAGGTCCATTACTACGGTTCGCATCATGGGTGTTTTGCAAAGGCTGGCCTTGTGTTACCTCCTGGGCGCGCTGATGCTTTACTACCTGAAACCCAGGCTCACCTTCGTGGTCATGGTGTGCATATTGTTGTTCTATTGGTGGGCCTGCTATGCATTCGGAACACCCGGGGATCCTTACAGCCTCCAGGGCTATTTCGGGCTGCCCATAGATAAAGCCCTGTTTGGTGAGGCCAGGATGTATCACGGAGAAGGAGTTGCATTCGATCCGGAAGGGTTAATGAGCACCTTTCCCGCAGTAGGGAACATGGTCTTCGGATATTTCGTCGGGCATTATATTATTACCAAGGGCAAGACCTATGAGATGCTCAGCAACCTTTTCGTGGCGGGTTGCGTGTTTACCGCGCTAGGTTGGCTTTGGGACCTGTCCTTTCCCATCAATAAAAAAATCTGGACGAGCTCCTATGTGCTTTTTACCGTAGGTCTGGCCACGCTTACCCTGTCCATGCTGATTTTCATGATCGAATTCAAGGGCTGGAAGGGACGCGTGACGCGCTTTTTCGATGTCTTCGGAAAAAACCCCCTTTTCCTATACATCCTGAGTTCTTTTTTCCCCAGATTGCAGCGGCTTATCCGCTGGGATGACGTGGATCCGGTGGACGGCAAGCCCATCCACACCGCGCCCCTGAATTGGTTTTACAACCATGTCTGTTACCCCCTGTCCTCGGACAAACGGGATGCGGCGGTATTGTACGCGCTCACGCTGATCGCTATTTATACGATCGTTGCGTACGTGCTCGACCGTAAAAAAATATACGTCAGGGTTTGAGCCGCCCGAAAGGTCCCGCACACAAGGGTGTCTAGCGGATTTCCCGCACGGTGAACATGGTTGAAAAACTTTGGGTTCCCCCGGGAACCAGTTCGATCAATCCGATTCCATTGTTGAAATTGTCGGGGGCTCCGCTGAGGTTCTCGATGGCGATACTGCGCCGGTGAGGAGGTGTGTATATCTGCAGGACCGGATAGGACGCATCAGGGGTAATCTCGATTTGAATCCCCGTGGAGGGATCGCGTAACACGCAGGCTGCGCTTATATAGGAGCTATCCAATTGGAAGGCATTGTCGAGTTCGGTGGCCCCGATGCGCTCGAATTGTTGGAAATGGGAATAGGGAACCTTACGCCCGGTGGGGATGAGGTTTTCGAATTCCAACATCTCTCGCCCGTGGAATTGAAGTTCCAACTCGTCGATGGGCTTGCCCAGCGTAAAATAAGGATGCCAGCCATCCGCGAGGGGGAGGGTCCGTTTGTCCCGGTTCAGGATCTCCGTTTCCAACGTGAGGTTCGGGCCGTGAAGCGTATAACGCACCAGGCAATCGAAAAAGAAGGGATACCCCGGGTCGCTGCCCCTGTAGGAAAAACTCAACTCAACCATGGCTTCGTCGGGGCCGGCCTCCGAAGCGGCGAGGCGGAAAGGTTCGTCGAAAAGCAACCCATGAATGGCGCTACCGTTCAGGGCAAATTTATTCAACAGGTATTCAACATCGCGATACCTGTATCTCGACTCCCGGATCCTGCAAACGAAAGGGGATAATTTCGCGCTCTGGAAGGCGGGTTTGATTTGTTCCGGCACGGCGGCGGCATTGGCAAAGGCGTCGATCACATCCACCGCGCGCCCTTGCACGGGCACCGAAAAACGGTTCAACAATGCTCCGCAACCGGGAATGATTTCTGCCATTGCTCCATCGGGTCCCAGCAACTGGATGGAATCGGGGTATGTTTCGACGCGGTACATTATGCGAATAACGTTTCTGCTTTAGTAATGGATTCCGGACGCCCGATGTCAACGAGGTGGTCCCCTGAATGGTCATAGCCCAGGACAAGCGCCTGGCGGGCGACTTCCAGATAAAGGTCGATGATGGAAAAAGCGCCTTCCTTGGAAACCATAGCCAGTACGGAGGGCTGAAAAATATTGATGCAACTGTACGCCTTCGGGATCAGGGGATGGTCGGCCCGGCTCAGGCGCTGTTCCCCGGTCTGCGTATTGATCCAGCCGCACAGCCTCGCCTGGTCGTTGAACAGGAAATTCCGGGAAGTGAGGCGCTTGGTGACCGCCATGGTAATCTGCGGGACTTGCTCCTGGTGATAGGTCAGCATTTTATTCAGGTCGAGGTCAGTCAGCATGTCCACATTCATGACGACGAAAGGATTGTCTTTCTTGAAAAAAGCGGCCGCCTTCAACAGACCACCACCCGTCCTGAGCAGGGCTCCCGTTTCATCGGAGAGCGTGATCCGGCTCCCCCAGCCCTTGTTGTCCTTGATGGTTTTTGTAATCTGGTCCGCAAAATGATGCACGTTGACGACCACGTCGGCAATGCCGTATCCTTTTAGGTATTCGATGTTCCTTTGAAGGAGGCTTTTTCCGTTGACCGGGGCAAGAGCTTTGGGGTGTTGATCGGTCCAGGGTTTTAGATGGGGTCCCGGGCCGGCTGCAAATATAATAGCTTGCTTCAGTGGCATGGATCGGTCAATGAGGGCTCAAACATACGACCTTTCGCGCAGGTGCGCGCCTAAAAAAGGGCCAGTTGGGCGCCAGGTCTCCGGAAACGGGTCGTATCCAATTCCGACCGCTCCTCATTCAATCCCAAGCGATGCGTATGTAATTTGAACTGGCTGTGGATCAACTCTGCCTCGGCGCCTTCCCCCCTCATCCTCCTGCCGAAATCGCTGTCGTTTACTTTTCCACCGTGACAGGCTTCGACCTGGTGCCATACCTTATCCGCGCGGTCCGGAAAGTTTTTGTACAACCAATCGTGGAAAAGGAGTTTCACCGCGCCATTCAGCCGCACCACGGTGTATCCGGCCATGCTGGCGCCCGCTTCCCTGGCCGCCTTCAACAACGCGGGCATTTCGTGATCGTTCAGGCCCGGGATCATGGGTGCTGTCATAACGCCCACAGGTATGCCACGGGCGCTGAGCGTTTCCACTATCCGAAGGCGCTGCTGAATGGTGGTCGTCCTGGGTTCCATGGCCCTTCGCAGGGCTTCGTTGAAGGTCGTTATCGAGACCATTACACTGACCAGGTTTTGGACCGCCATTTCCTGCAAAAGGTCGACATCCCTGAGGATACCGGCATTCTTGGTGATGATGCCGATGGGCTGATGATATTCCAGGGCCACCTCCAGGAGGCTCCGGCTGATCTTGTACTTCCGCTCGGCGGGCTGGTAACAATCCGTATTGCCCGAAAGCGAAATGGGTTTGCATTCCCAGTCCTTTTTATCCAGGAATTTTCTCAGGAGCTGGGCGGCATTGGTCTTGACCATGATCTTGTGCTCGAAATCGCTGCCCGCACTGTATCCCCAGTATTCATGCGCATTTCGGGCATAACAGTAGATACAACCATGCTCACAGCCCTGGTAGGGATTCATGCTGTACCACATACCCACGTCAGGGCTATCGACCTTGTTCACCAGGGATTTTGCATTTTCTTCCAGGAATATGGTAGCCTCGTCGGTTTCGATCCATTCATCGATGGCTTCCACGTGTTCTTTTGCATATTCCTGGCGCAAAAAACGATTACGGGTATTGATTTGGGCGCCTCTACCTTCGTGGTATTTACCTTCTTCGCCCAGCTCGGGCTTGATGATCCTTTTGTTCTTCATCGTCATTATAAAAAAAGGGTTGCCTGCCGGGGCGTGATGGCCAGGTGCTCGAAGTCCAGGCGGTTCAATATCTGGTAAGGTTGCGCACCCGGCTTACGTTTGAGGAGGAGCATGGCGTCCGCCACGAAGCCCGCGTGAAAATGCTTTGGGCTAAAAGTTTCCATGGCTTTTTCGTATTGCCCTGGTGTCAGCCCCCTGGCCACGGACAGGTGCGGTTCGGTGATGAAATAGGGGTCGGTTTCTCCTTCCGTCATGAACCGTTTGTGGCGCCTGACCGAGGCAACCAACTTCAGAATGGGTTCCCGGGTGGGAACCGGGACATAAAGGGTATGGGAAGGAAAGCCCTTGAACCCTTCCAGGTTGACCTTGAAGGGGTATTGTTCCATGGAAAGTGTGTGCAGGCGTTGCAGCATGCGCTCTTCCTGCATGTCCGGGGCTTGCCAGCGGGCAAGCACGATATGGGCCTTGCGTCCGTTGGGACGAATACCGGTGCACTCCGCAAGCACCTGGCGGATCCTCATTATCCTTTCCTGCAGATGGGCTTCCGGGGAAAGGACCAGCATGTATTCGGATGTGGGAAAAGGTGTCATCAGGCTAATAATTTTAGCGCAAAATACTAAATTTATTAGTACGATGCTTATCTTTTTTTTGATACCTTGGCGGAATGCAAAAAATAGCGATGCTGGGATCGGGCTTCATCGGTCGCTTTTATACGGAATCTCTGCACGGGCAACGAAGCAAGGACAGGGTCATCAGCGTATACTCACGCAAGCAGGAGCAGGCCCAACGCTTTGCCCTGGATTACCAGGTGCCTCATTTCGGCACCGATATGGAAGCAGCCATCGCACATCCCGACGTGACGGTGGTGTGCATCGCGCTGCCCAATCACCTACATGAAGCCGCTATCGGGCTTTGCTGCAAACACGGCAAAGCTGTGTTGTGCACCAAGCCCCTGGGCAGGACCGGAGCCGAAGCCCTGGGAATGCTGCAGGCCGTGGAGGCCGCTGGCATTTTTCACGGCTACCTGGAAGACCTGGTGTACACCCCCAAATTCCTAAAGGGGTTACAAAGCGTAACGGACGGCGCTCTGGGAAGGATCCTCTGGGCCAAATCCAGGGAAACGCATCCGGGGCCTCACAGCGATTGGTTCTGGGACCTGGAGCAGGCGGGCGGAGGATGCATGTTGGACCTGGGTTGCCATTGCGTGGAAATCGCCAGGAATTTCATAGGAAAGGACGTCAGGCCCCTGGAGGTCATGTGCTGGGCGGATACGCAGGTGAAGCCGATAGCCGCCGAGGACCATGCCATAGGTTTGGTCAAGTATGCCAGTGGCGCAATAGGACAGTTCGAGGTGAGTTGGACTTTTCGGGGAGGCATGGATTTGCGCGACGAAGTGATGGGTACCGAAGGGACGCTTTGGATCAACTCCTTTTTAAGGACGGGCTTCGAGATGTTCACCTCCGGGCAGGGCGCCGCCTATGTCGCTGAAAAATCGGAAAGCAACAGCGGTTGGCAATTTCCTGTGGGTGATGAGCTCAACGACCTGGGGTATAACCACATGTTCACGGATATGTTTCGGTCCTTCGAAGAAGGACGCGATCCCCGCGAAACCTTCTATGACGGGTACGTCGTCAACTCCTTACTGGATGCGGCCTACCGTTCTGCGAAGACCAAGCTCTGGGAGCCCGTCGTGCTTCCCCTGTGGAGGGGCTCCGACGCAGGTAAAGCCGGGATGGAGCTGCCCGAGTTCGACGCGGAGCATTACCTGATCAAGGAAGAAATGACGCACTTCGGTGTCCGCAAATTGATCCTCAAGCACAAGGTCACGGGCAAAATCATAGAAAAAACAGTATGACATCCCTCCCTTCCCTCTGGAAAAGGCTTATCGATCCCCGTTTCGATGCCCCACCGCCGATATTGTCCTCTTCCTATTTCCCTTCCCTTGACGGCCTGAGAGCTTTATCTATCGCCTTTGTCATTGTCGGGCATTCCGTCCTGGGCACACCTTATGAAAAATTTTACAGCGGAGCTACGGGGGTGAACATTTTCTTCGTCATCAGCGGCTTCCTGATCACTACCCTGCTTCTCAAGGAAAAGGTGAGCAACGGAAAAGTTTCGCTCAAACGATTTTACCTGCGCCGTTTCCTGCGGATTTTTCCGGTAGCCTACCTTTACCTGGTCGTCCTGTTATTTTTGAACCGTGCCTTTCAACTACACATCGGCCGCGCCGATTTTATCACCGCTTTTCTATATATCAAAAACCTGACCCTCATTCATCCCGCCGTCACCTGGCAGGTGGTTCACTATTGGAGCCTTTCCGTGGAAGAGCAGTTTTACCTGCTGTTCCCCTTCCTGCTGCTGCATCATTACAAATTGTACATACGCCTCATCCCCATCCTGTTCGTGGCGGTTCCTACCGCCATCATCTTCAATTATCATGGAGGAAAGCTCCTGACAGGCGTCCCGCATATATTGCTTCAAACCCTGGTCGATGTGGGAACGGGCATGATGCCCATATTTTTCGGATCCCTGGGTGCGATCCTGCTCTTCAAGGGAATGATCCCCGTTGCCTTCCTGGACAGGTTCAAAAGGCTGGCCCCCATTTTATTGGTGCTCATAGCCATGGGGCATATGGAGGCCCTGGGCCGCATTCCCGGATGGCAGTCGGCCTGGCTATACCTGACCCCACCGTCGATTTGTTTCATGCTATTGTTAAGCCTGCGTCCCGGAACCTGGTTTTTCAGCCTGTTGAATACGCGGGCGTTCAAACAATTCGGCGTCCTTTCCTACAGCCTTTATATCTGGCAGGAACTGTTCACCTCCCAGCAACCCTGGGGAGGTCCCCTTTGGTTGAACCTTCCGGCGCTGTTCTTAGTAGCCTGGTTGTCCTACCATTTTTATGAAAAGGCGTTCCTGAAGCTCAAGGATCATTTCAAGGCAACCTCGGCGCCCAGGGCTGCTCCCCAAAATTTCCCAATGACGACCGCATGAAGGACCCCCGTATCCCATCACTGGACGGTTGGAGGGCAATTTCGATATTCCTGGTGATCCTTTCTCACTCTTTTATCACCTCCCTACGCATGTGGTTTCTGGTCGAAGGCCAGATAGGCGTAAATATCTTCTTTGTGATCAGTGGGTTCCTGATCACCGGCCTCCTCCTGAAAGAAAAATCAGCCACCGGGTCCATATCCCTTTCGAGGTTCTACGCAAGGCGCTTCCTGCGCATAGTTCCCGTAGCTTATTTATACCTGGGAGTCCTGATCGTGTTGAACGCGGTATTCCTGTTGCACATCACACCCCTCAGCTTCCTTACGGGGTTCCTTTATCTGAAGAACCTCGAATTCCTGCACGCCCAGGAATGGCAGACGGGCCATCTCTGGAGCCTGGCGGTGGAAGAGCAATTCTACCTGATTTTCCCGTTCATCCTCAAATACAACTATAAACTTTACCTCAGGATTGTTATTGTCCTGCTTTTGTTCCTGCCTATCCTTAATGGCTATGGGCACCACCATCCCGACAATATCCCGGCTGTTTTGTTACAGAATCTGTTCGGCCGTGGTACCGCGTACATCCTCTGGGGGTCTTTGTGCGCCATCCTTCTATTCAAGGGGATGATCCCCCAAGCGTGGCTGGTAAGGTATAAAAGCCTTGGGATAGTGGCACTCATATGTGCTTTGGTTATTGGCTTCAGGGGTCCGGGCTATTACCCCGGAAAGGAAGTACTCGAGCTTTATTTGTTCGGTCCCTGCGCCTGCGTCATGCTGTTGTTGAGCATGCAACCGGGAACGTTCCTGTTTTCGTTCCTGAATCACCCCTGGGTCAGGAAGATCGGAGTTTTGTCCTACAGCCTTTACGTATGGCAGCAATTATTCACCGCTGAGCAACCTTGGGGAGGTCCCCTGTGGTTAAACCTGCTGGCTATGTGCGCCATAGCCTGGCTGTCCTATCATTTCTATGAAAAGAGGTTCCTGCGCCTGAAAGAGCGCTTCGAACCGCCCATGAAAGCGGCTCAATCCATGGCCTTGTAGACGGCCTCCATGATTTTTCCGCGCACATCCAACTTTCCCAGCAGGTTGTTGTTTCCCCCGTCGGGGCATACCCGGTTGGAAAGGAATACGAAAACGAGATCATACTTGGGATCCACCCAGATGCACGTCCCCGTAAAGCCCGTGTGCCCAAAGGTCTCCGGAGAAGCACTCTTGCAAGGATAGGGTTCCTTGCGTTTCGCATTGTCCTTTTCCGGTTTGTCGAAACCCAAACCGCGGCGACTAATATCCGAGTGGTAGCCGGTAAAATAGTTGACCGTGCGAGCGCTCAGGTAGCGGACGCCACCCAGCTCTCCTCCATTCAACAGCATCTGGAGCAGGATGGCCAGGTCGTAGGCGTCGCTGAATAACCCGGCGTGCCCACTGACGCCGCCGAACATGGCGGCGCCGGGATCGTGCACATCCCCCCACAGTTGCTGCCTGCGAAAGGTCTTTTCGTTTTCCGTGGGAGCGATGCGGTTCAGGGGGAAGTGGTCCCGGGGATGAAAACAAGTCGTCGTCATGCCCAGGGGGATATAAAAGTTTTTCCGGGCGAATTGGTCCAGGGTCATGCCGCCCAGGGTTTCCACGATTTTGCCCATCAGGATGAAGTCGTTGTCGCTGTACACATATTTGTGACTGGGCCCCAGTTCGCTCGTGGCGATTTGCCGGTACATGGTGTCCACGTAATCGTCACGCATATACATCCCTTCCGCTACCCGCACATCATAACCAGGGTAAAGCCGATCCATAAAATACCCGGGCAGCGGATAGCCAGGCGAATCGGTCACGTTCTTGTAGAAGGGGATCCACGCCTTCAGTCCGGCCTGGTGGAGCATGACGTCCCAAAGTTTGAGGCCCGCCTTGTCTGTTCCCTGCAACCAGGGCAGGTAGTCGCCCAGCGTCTTATTCAGGTCGATCTTTCCCTCATCGTATAGTTTCATGACCGAGACGGTGGTGGCGCAAATCTTGGTCACCGACGCCAGGTCATACAATAGATCGGGGGTTACACGTTCGGTCTTGTCGTAGGTCGTATATCCATATGCCTTGTCCCACAGGACGCGACCGTTCCGCGCCACCAGGACCACGCAGCCGGGCGTCGCGCCCCGGGCAATGGCGTCTTCTGCCAGGGAATCGATGACGCCCAGGCGTTCCAGGTGAATGCCCGGGGGGCTGGTGAAGAAAATGAGGGAAATTGCGGTCGCACAGGCTAGTCTGATCATCGGATTGTGCTAATTTACAGGTTGTAATTTAATTGATTTGCCCGACATCATTCATTTATTACCCGACGGGATCGCCAACCAGATAGCGGCGGGAGAAGTCATTCAGAGGCCCTCGAGCGCCATCAAGGAACTGATGGAAAATGCCATTGATGCCGGAGCCACCGATATACGCGTGGTCGTACAGGATGCGGGTAAAGCGCTGGTGCAAGTAACCGACAACGGTTCGGGCATGAGCAGCGCCGATGCACGCAAATCCTTCGAGCGCCATGCTACCTCCAAGATACGTACCATAGACGACCTGTTCCGGATCAGGACCATGGGGTTCAGGGGGGAAGCCCTGGCCTCTATCGCCGCTGTAGCCGAAGTGGTTCTGAAAACACGCAGGGAGGAGGATGAATGGGGCACCTGTATCGAGATCGACAATTCGGTGCTGAGAAAGGAGGAACCCGTAGCCAGTCCCAGGGGCACCAGCATTGCCATGAAAAACCTCTTTTTTTCCGTACCCGCGCGAAGGAATTTCCTGAAGAGCAATGCCTCGGAGATGAGACATATCGTGGAAGAATTCCTGAGGATTGCCCTGGCTGCGCCCGATATATTCTTTTCACTCACGGCAGGGAAAGAAGAGCTTTTCCATCTCGAGAAGGGATCCCTGAAACAGCGCCTGGTGCAGGTCCTGGGCAACGCATTCAATGCCCGGCTGATTCCCGTCCAGGAAAATACCGACTACCTGAACATCTATGGCTTTGCCGGAAAACCCGACACGGCGAAAAAAACGAGGGGGGAGCAATTTTTCTTTGTCAACCGGCGCTTCATCAAAAGCCCTTACCTGCATCATGCGGTCATGAGCGCTTACCAGGAACTGATCCCATCGGATAGTTTTCCCGCTTATGCCTTGTACATAGACATCGATCCCGCCCAGTTGGATATCAATGTGCACCCTACCAAACAGGAAATCAAATTCGGGGATGAAAAGGTCGTGTACGCTTTTGTTCAGGCGGCCGTCAAGCACGCACTAGCCCAATTCAGTGTCACTCCGGCCCTGGATTTCGACCTGGACGCCTCCATCCAACACCTGGATGCCGTGTCCAAGCCCTTTACACCCACCCAACAGGCGGCGGCTGCCGGCTCTTCCCTGTATCAGACGTTCAGTCGTCAACACCAGGCCCATAAGATCGAAAAGAGCGAATTGAGGGACTGGCGGCAGGATTTGGATTCCTCCCCCGTGGTAGAGGAACCGCGGGAACTGCCTCTCCTCTTCGGGAGCGACCAGCAATACCTCCAGGTATTGAATACCTATATCCTGGTTTCCCACTCCAGGGGATTGCTCCTGATCCATCAGCAGGCCGCCCACGAACGCGTCCTGTACGAACGCTTCCTCCGGGCCTTCCAGGAAAAGTCGCTTCCCACCCAAAGGTGCCTTTTCCCCTCGGTATTGTCCTTGTCTCCCTCGGACAGCGTACTACTGGATTCTTTACTGGAAGACCTGGGTCGGTTGGGGTACCAGATCGAGCCCTTTGGAAGGGATACTTTTGCCATCCAGGGAACCCCTGCAGACCTTGAGCCCGGAACCGAGCAACAGGTCATCGAGCAGGTCCTGGAACAGTTCAAACATTCCAGTAGTTCCTTCCAGGTGAACCCCCGCGAAAAGCTGCTGCGCAGCGTGGCTCGCCAACAGGCCGTCAAAACGGGTACGGCCTTGAGCATCGAAGAGATGCGGCACCTTGCCGGAGCCCTGATGGAATGCCGGCAACCCAACGTGTCGCCTACAGGGCAGCCGGTGTACGCAGTGCTGGATCATGCGTCGCTGGAAAAGTTGTTTGCGCGTTAAGAGCGCCCCCGGACCGGCCCCTGGCCTGCTCCCTGGCCTGCTAAGGGAGCTTCGTGAATTTGACGAGCGCGTTGGTCCTCAGGTCGGAGGAAAGGCGCACCTCATAGCGTTGATCATCCACATAGATAATCATCAACGCCGTATTGGGCGGAATGTCACCCAGATTTTCGGCGTACAGGTACAGCAATTGGTCGCCGTTCGAAAGGGGTAAATCGAGTTTTTTGGCCTGGGCCAGAAGCTCATAGTTCTTCAGGATAATGCTGTCTCCCATGAAAAGGGACACCCGGTCTCCATCTATGATGGCGTCGTCGTACAACTCCACATGGGCCGTATCCCCGTGATGCGGTATGGTCATTTCCACCGAATCCTTGCGGGTCTTGAAGGCCACCAGTCGTAAGGAGTCCGGATTTGGAGGTGCCACCGCCACTGCGGGCGCGGTCATGGGCGCCACGGCCATCCCGTTCGCCTCCGCCCGTTCGATGGCTTTGGTCAACCGCTTCGAGCCGCTTCTCACGGGGGAAGACGTGGGCTGTTTGTTCCAGGCGGCATCCGGAGAAATGGAGCGGTAAAAGGTGACCCGCGTATCGGGAAAGCGGGTGAGGCTCCCCGGAGGCTTTTTCCATATACCCGTCAGGTATTCGTTGTGCGTGTCGTGGGAATATTGCAGGTGGAAAATGCCCCGGCAATCGCCCGCGAAGATGCCGTTTCGGTTGGCAACCAGGGCGACCTCCCTGATCACCACAGAATCCCCCGGAAGTACGTGTCCTTCCAGACTGATCTGTTGGTAATAGACCCCGTGTTCCCAGATATAGTATACATTTCCCTGCAATCCTCCCTCCTGGGGATCCAGACGCATTTCCATCCCATCCAGTCCCTCGAAAAAGCCCGATTTCTCTTCACTCAGCCAATACCCTGCCGGGCCTTGTGAACGGGCCGCATGAAAGAAGCAACAGCAAAGAAGTAAAAGATAAGGTCGCATATTATGTGTGTGTTGACGCCGACTTTCGCCGACCGCCACTGGCGGTCGTCTCGGTCCGCCGCTTGCGCGGCCGCCTGTGGCGCATCAGCGGCTTCCCGAGCTGCAAAAAACGGGCCGCACCTCAGGTTCTTTCCTGGGCCCTGAACCAGCGCTCGGGAATATGGTTATGGCTGGCTTTTACGTAATCCGAGTGGCTGCAGGCGATAAAGCTCAGGTCGGGCAACTGCATCCACCAACGCCCCGTCCTTTTACTCTGCAGGAAGGTACTCTCCATGTCTCCGAAAACGGTATGGAACACATTGAAGTTGTCCCTTTCCTCCAAGGGGGCTTCCTGCATACTTTTTTGCCTTCCGTCCAGAAAGTACCAAAGCATTTGGGCGATTTGACGGGCCGTCAGGTCATCCTTATCCAGGGAAGGTTTGTAGCCGTAAATTCCTAAGGTGCTCAGGCGACTGCTCAACCCCGCATAACGCGTCAGTTGGCACATTTCCTCTCCATTGAATCCGTTGGGGCTGACCCGGCTCGCAGGGGATGCTCCGTTGGCCATGGCGCAAATATCGATGCTGACCATATCCGAATACCTCAGGACGGGCTCCATTTCCTCCATTTGTTCCCTTACGCTACCCACGCGGAAACAATCGAAGTGGAGCTTGTCCAGGGTTTCCAGCATACGGGGATGGACGAAGTAACTTTGAAATCCGATATGGTTGTAGTGACGGATGAAATTGGGGTCTTCCGTGAGCATGCTGAGCAAAAATTGATCCTGCCTCAGGGGAGAGTCCGTATTGAGGTCGATGAGCGCGTCCACCCCCGTAGCCTCGATCACCTTTTTCCGTTCCCGGTAAGACTGATATTGGGCGAGAGTCAGGTCGTGGCTACCCCCCAGAATAATCACGGTCTTACCCGCCCCCGTCAAATCCATCAGGACTTGCCTGAGGGCGGCGTACGTATCCGCGAGCGTAGCACCCCTTCGAACATTGCCGGCATCCGCCAGGCGCACCTCGGGGTGCCAGTAATACGAAGCATAGAAATATTCCCGGATCTTATCCGGCGCCGAAGCATCGCTTTCGCGCCTGCCCGCACCCCTTTCCTCTCCCACGCCGACAAGAACGACATCTGCCTCATCCAGGTCAGGGTCCGGTCCGTCCCAAACGGTGATGTTGCAGCCGATCTGCCCATCGAGAAATCCACGGTCATGGCTCAGGGTGTAGGTGCTGACTGGATGAAGGAAATCCTGAAGGGACATATCGGTACTTTGAAGGCAAAGATAGTATCTTCGCCTCATGGAAGAGGTGCTGCAAAAAATCGAGACGTACAAAAAGGAAATAGATCAATGGGTCATCGATTCCGCGGAAGACCTGGAGAACTACAGGATACGGTTTCTGGGTACAAAAGGAATCGTAAAATCACTGTTTGGAGAGATGAAAAGCGTCCCCGTGGCACAGAAGCGATCCATGGGGCAGGTTTTGAATGATTTCAAGCAAATGGCCGAAGCCAAATACGACCTCCACAAAAACCTGACTTCGTCCGCGGGACCTGCAACGTCCCTGGACGCGACGCTGCCAGGAAATGCCATCCAGGTGGGGACGCGCCATCCCTTAAGCCTGGTCCGCAATCGCATCATTTCGATATATCACCGCCTCGGGTTTGCCGTGGCCGAAGGTCCCGAAATCGAAGACGACTGGCACAACTTCTCGGCCCTGAACATGCCGGAGAATCACCCTGCCCGCGATATGCAGGATACCTTTTACGTGCAAAGGAATCCGGATTGGGTATTGCGCACACATACCTCGTCCGTACAGGCGAGAGTCCTCGAGACGAGCCCCCTGCCCGTGCGAATCATTTGTCCCGGACGCGTATACAGGAATGAAACCGTTTCGGCCAGGGCCAATTGCTTTTTCCACCAGGTGGAAGGGCTTTATGTGGACGAAGGCGTTTCTTTCGCGGACTTGAAGCAGACCCTTTATTTCTTTGTCCGCGAAATGTTCGGGGAACACACCCGCGTCCGTTTCCGCCCCAGCTATTTCCCCTTCACAGAACCCAGCGCCGAAATGGACATCAGTTGTACCGTTTGCGGAGGCAGTGGATGCTCTCTGTGCAAGCACACGGGCTGGGTTGAAATCCTGGGCTGCGGTATGGTCCATCCCCAGCTCCTGGAGAACCTGGGCATCGACCCGGGCAAGTATTCGGGTTTTGCCTTCGGTATGGGCATCGAGCGCATCAGCCAACTGACCTACCGGGTGAATGACCTGCGTCTGTACGCGCAGAACGACCTTCGTTTCCTAAAGCAATTTACCAGCGGAATATAGTCATGTCCATCCAACAAGTCATCGTATGCGGGGCGGGCACCATGGGCAGCGGGATCGCGCAGGTCACCGCCCAGGCGGGGCAGGAGACCTACCTGTTCGATGAGTCTACCGAAGCGCTTCACGCAGCGGAAGCGCGCATACGAGCGGCATGGAAGAGCATGGTCGAGAAGGGTCGAATGAGCGAGCCGGAGATGTCCGCCGCGATCGGCAGGCTGCACGCCACGGCAGACCTGGCCGATGTAGAAGCCGACCTGGTCATCGAGGCTATCGTGGAAAACCTGGAGGCTAAGGTTGCACTTTTCCGGAGCCTGCCGCCAGGGGCTATCTTCGCCAGCAATACCTCTTCTTTATCAATCAATGCATTACAGGAGGCGTTGCCTTACCCCGAACGGGTAGCCGGTATGCATTTCTTCAACCCCGCTCCGCTCATGAAGTTGGTCGAGATCGTGCGCGGTGCGAAAACGTCCGCCCCGGTCACCGCAACCCTGGAGGCGCTCGTCCGAAGCTGGGGAAAAATTCCCGTGCATTGCGCGGATGCGCCCGGATTCATCGTGAACCGGGTGGCCCGCCCTTATTACCTGGAAGCGCTGCATATGGTGGCTACCGGGGCGGCAGGGTATGAGGATATAGACCGCCTGGCTGAAGCCACGGGATTCCGGATGGGACCTTTCCGACTCATGGACCTTATCGGGAACGATATCAACCTGGCCGTGAGCCGATCTCTTTACTCAGCCTTTCCCAAGGCGGCAAGATTCAGGCCATCGTCTATTCAGGAGGGGATGGTCGCGCGCGGCGAATTCGGCAGGAAAAGCGGAAAAGGATATTATTCATACACGAATCCAACGCATCCATGATCTTCGTTACGGGCGGAACCGGCCTTGTCGGCAGCTACCTGATCAAAGCCCTTGTACAAGAAGGGGCTCCCGTACGGGCGCTGTGCCGGCATCCATATGAGGGCCCTGTTCTGACCCCCGCCGAACTGGAGCGCGTGGAATGGATCCAGGGAGATATCCTCGACGCCGCCTGTCTCGAAAACGCCATGGAGGGCGTTACCCAGGTCTATCATTGCGCCGCCATGGTCAGCTTCAATCCCCGCCGGCAGCACATCCTCTTTCAGGTGAACATCGAGGGCACGGCCAATGTAGTCAATGCGGCGCTGGAAAAAGGTGTCCAAAAGATGGTTCACGTCAGTTCCGTGGCAGCCTTGGGCGGGGGAAACGGAAGGATCGACGAGTCCATGTCATGGAATGAGGAATCGGACAACTCCAGGTATGGAAAAAGCAAATTCCACGGGGAAATGGAGGTTTGGAGGGGCATTGCCGAAGGTTTGCACGCAGTGATCGTCAACCCGGCTCTGGTGCTGGGCGCGGGAGACTGGGAAAAGAGTTCGGCCGAGCTTTTCAAAACGGCTTACGATGAGTTCGGCTGGTACACCGATGGGATCAACGGAATGGTGGACGTGCGCGATGTAGTCCGGGCGATGATCCTCCTTATGAATAGCCCAATCAACGCCGAAAGGTTCATCCTGAGCGCCGACAACTGGACCTTCCTACGTCTGTTCTCGGAGATGGCTACGGCCTTCGGGAAGCGGATTCCTCACAAAAAGGTGACCCCCTTCCTGGCGGGGCTCATCTGGAGGGCGGAAAAAGTCCGTGGTCTTGTAACGGGAAAAGATCCCCTCATAACCAAGGAAACGGCCAGGACAGCCCAGGCGCTGAGTTACTACGATGCAGGGAAAATCACTGCGACCCTGGATGGATTTTCGTTTACGCCTCTGGAGGAAAGCATACGCTACCACGCCGCGCAACTGACGGAATACTACAAGCTGGAGCGGTCTATAACCGCGACTCCAGGCGTTTGACCTTTTCCCAAAGTTCGGGGATGCGCCTGACCCAGATGAGGGTCTTATGCGCCTCCCGGGCCTCCTGGACGGGGGACCCGAACCAGGACTTATTCCCCTCAAGGTTATCCTTAACCCCGCTTTGAGCCATGATCACCGTATTATCTCCGATTGTAATGGTCTTGTTAACGCCTACCTGTCCCCATAAGATGACACCGTTTCCGATAGTCGTTCCTCCGGCGACACCCACCTGGGCGGCGAAGAGGCAGTTCTTTCCTACCACGACGTCGTGCCCGATATGGACCATGTTATCCATCTTGGTGCCCCGGCCGATCACCGTATCGTGTGTAACGCCGCGATCGATCGTACAGGAACAGCCAATTTCAACGTCCCCTTCGATGAGTACCCTGCCACAACTTTCCATTTTCTTGTACCAAACGGCACGATCCGCTTTCTTGTTGAAATAGAAAGCATCCCCTCCGATCACCGTTCCGGCGTGAATGACCACATTGTCTCCGATCTCACAATGGTCATAAATCGAAACCCCGGGATGGATGAGGCAATGCTTTCCGATACGGACGTGGTTCCCGATGAATACACCCGGCATAAGGATCGTGGCTTCGCCGATCACTGCGGTTTCACTTATCGGCGTGGATGCGGGTTGGAAGGGCCGGAAGTGGCGTACAATGGAGAGATATGCTTCAAAGGGTTCCTTGACCACGAGCAGTGTTTTGCCTTCGGGAGGCGTTACCTCCTGATTGATGATGATGAAGGTAGCCGAGGAATGAAGGCTTTGCTGGTAGTATTTGGGGTGATCCACGAAGGCCAGGTCTCCGGGCTCTACCTTGTGCAATTCATTTATCCCTGTTGCAAAGCCTTGCCTGTCGCCTATTAATTCCGCACCTATGTATGTTGCCACCCATTGTATAGAGACGGGAGATGGAAATTTCATACCTGAAAAATTTCGTCAAAGGTAACGTGGGGTTAGGGCGCCTTATCCACAGCACCAAAAAAAATGTGAATAATTTTTTGACAAAAATGTTACAGTTAGTAAAAATTCTTTTTAATATTGTGTTGGGAATTTTGTTTCCTGGTACTTACTAACCCATTTGAATAGAAGCCCGACCTCCTGGTCGGGTTTCTCTTTTTATACAGCGTCTCGCTGAAACACATGTCCCATCAATATTTCATCACGTACAAGCCATTTCAGGTCCTCTCTCAATTCTCTCCTTCGCAGGGGAAAAATACCCTCTCTGAGTACTGCAAGGTACCGGGGGATATTTATCCGATCGGGCGCCTGGACTATGACAGCGAAGGCCTGCTTATCCTGTCTAACGACCCCGGATTGAACCACCGCCTCCTGGATCCTTCCTTTGGACACGAAAGGGAATATTGGGTCCAGGTAGAGGGGCAGGTCACGCCCGCTGTGTTGCGGGAGCTGTCCGTGGGGGTAACCATTTCGTTGGATGGGAAGCCATACCGGACCAAGCCGTCCGTGGCGCTGGACTTCTCCGAAGCGCCAACCGTCCCTGAGCGGGTTCCGCCCATTCGCTTTCGAAAGCATATCCCCACCTCGTGGATACGGTTGATGCTGACCGAAGGAAAAAACAGGCAGGTGAGGCGTATGACGGCCGCAGTGGGATTTCCTACCCTTCGGTTGATCCGCTATCGCATTGGGGGCTTGCGCCTGGATGGGCTGCAACCGGGAGATTGCCGTAGCGTGAGCCGCGAAACGCTGTACAACGCCCTTTTCGGGTGAATTACCCTATATTGCAGAACTAACACACATCCCCCTACATTATGTTGAAATCAATGACGGGTTTCGGACGGACGGAACAAAGCATCGGAGACAAAACCTTCCTGATCGACGTCCGTTCCCTGAACGGTAAGCAATTCGAGTTGCAGTTGAAGATACCCGCCCTTCTCAAGCCCTTTGAATTCAATATCCGGAACCTTTTGAGCGAGCGCCTCCTCCGGGGCACCGTCGATTGTATGATCACCCTGAAGCAGAACGGGGGCACCAAGCCCGTCACGATCAATACCGAACTGGCCAAAACGTATTTCAAACCTCTGGAGTCCCTGGCCAAAGAACTCAATCTGGATACCGCATATACCCTGAGCGCCCTGTTGAAGCTACCCGAGGTCATTACCCCTTCGTCCGATTTGCTTACGGACAAGGAATGGGAAGGGCTGAAACGCATCCTCAGTGATGCCATAACGGAATTGGACAAGCATCGCCTGGACGAGGGAGCGGTCACTGAAAGGGACCTGCTGGAGCGCATTGCGCAAATCCGGGTCCAACAGGACCAGATCATCCTGCTCGAACCCCTGCGTAAGCAAAAGACCCGGGAGGGGCTGACCAAACTAATGGACGAGCATGTGGGGGCCGGCAATTTCGATACCAACCGCCTGGAACAGGAATTGATCTATTATATCGAGAAGATGGACATCAGCGAAGAGCAGGTTCGGTTGAAAAATCACTGTGAATACTTCGTCTCCATCCTGCTCGAAAAGGGAGAGGCCGCCAAGGGCAAAAAGCTATCCTTCATCCTCCAGGAAATCGGAAGGGAAATCAATACGACAGGTTCCAAAGCTTACGACTCCAATATCCAGAAATGCGTGGTCATCATGAAGGACGAGTTGGAGAAAGCCAAAGAACAAATCCTGAACGTGTTATGAGGTTCCCAAAGCTTTTTTGCGGATTCCTCCTGGGGTTAGCGGCGTGCACTTCCCCCAACCTGAACGTCTTTGAAAAAAATGTAACCATTCCCGGGCAGACCTGGCATTACGACCTGAGGCCTTCGGTCCAGTTCAACGTCACGGATACGAATGCAGCCTATTCGGTATCGGTGGTTTGCAGGCATACGGACGCCTACGCCTATAAAAACCTATGGGTCTTGATCGCTACCCGCAAGCCGGGGGATTCAGCGTTCCGCAGGGATCGCTTTGAACTCACCCTGCAGGACAACTCGGGGCATTGGTACGGTACCGGTATGGACGATATCTGGGAGCAAAGGATCCCCCTGTATACCGACCCCATCCATTTCAGCAAAACGGGTACCTATATCGTCCAATTCGAACAAAACATGAGGGATAACCCCCTGAAGGGTATCCTGGACATTGGGCTGCGCGTGGAAAAAACCCCCTGATGCTGAAAGTGTACAGACGATACCGGCTGTTGACCGTCAATATCGTGTACTGGTTCCTGTTGCTGTATATCATTGCCGCGCTCGTCTGGTGGTACATCGCCCTCGGGCAGCAAAGCCGGCGCATGGCCGCCTATGAGCTGGCGCAGGTCCATGCGACATTGGACAGCGCCGCCAAGCCGGATGCCTTCCGGAGTGCCCTCAGCGAGGTGAAGGACCACGAGCACATGCGCAACGTGGAATATACGGGTGAAGGAGGGACGTTTTTGGGCCTGATCCTGGTGTTAGCCCTCTTCGTTTACCGGGTGATCAGAAGGGAAATGCAACTTTCGGGGCAGCAGCAGAATTTTCTCATGGCTGTCACCCACGAGCTCAAGACGCCCATTGCGGTTGCCAAGCTCAGCCTGGAAACCCTGGCCAAACGAAAACTCACCGAAGAGCAGCAGGCAAAGCTAATCCACAGCGCGCTGGAAGAAACCGAACGCCTCAACCAACTTTCGGGGAACATCCTACTGGCGGCCCAACTGGAAGACGGCCGGTTTACACCCGTGGAAGAAATCATCCACCTCTCCGATAAGCTGGAGGACCTCATACAATCATTTTCACGGCGCTTTCCGGGGCGTTTGACGAACCCGGAAATCAAGCCTGGCCTTACGTTGAGGGGAGACCCTTTGCTCCTCGAATTGGCGATCAGCAACCTTATCGAAAATGCCTTGAAGTATTCTCCCAAAGAGGAACCCGTTTCCATACGCCTTTTCAGGGAAGGCCGGATGCTGAGGTTGCAGGTAGTAGACCAGGGAGAGGGCATACCCGATGATCAAAAATCACTCGTTTTTCGCAAGTTTTACAGGAGGGGTGATGAGCAAACGCGAAAGACCAAGGGCACGGGCCTGGGGCTTTACCTTAGCCGGGCCATCGTCGCCAAGCATGGGGGCCATATTTCCGTGACGGATAATCACCCGCGCGGGAGTATCTTTACGGTTACCTTTAAGGAGGGCTGAACCATGACAAACGGATCCATTCTCCTCGTCGAAGACGAAGAAAACCTGCAGGATGCATTGAAGTTAAACCTCGAACTGGAGGGCTACGAGGTCACCACGGTCTCCGATGGGATCGGGGCCCTGAAGGCCGTGGAAAATGAATATTTCGACCTCATCCTGCTGGACGTCATGCTGCCTGAGCTGGATGGGATCAGCGTGGCTGAAACCATCCGCCTGCAAAACAACGACGTGCCGATCCTCATGGTCAGCGCCCGGAATACCACAGCCGACAGGGTGCTGGGATTGAAAAAGGGGGCGGACGATTACATCACCAAACCCTTCAACCTGGAGGAACTGCTCCTGCGTGTGCAGAAGATGATCGAAAAGAACAAAAAAATCCAGGAAAAGGGAAGCCTTCCCGCTGTCGTTACTTTTGGAAAGAACACGGTCGATTTCAAAGCCCAGGAGGCCACCAATTTCAGGGGGGAAAAGCTGCCCCTGAGCAAAAAGGAAACGATGCTGCTGAGGCTGTTGATCGAGAACCGCAACGAAGTCGTGACGCGGGAGAAGATCCTCCAGGCGGTCTGGGGCTACAATGTGTACCCGACCACCCGGACCATCGACAATTTCATCCTCAACTTCCGTAAATATTTCGAGGCGGATTCGCGGAATCCCAAGCACTTTCACTCCGCGCGGGGAGTCGGTTACAAATTCACCGATTGATCATGTTGCGGGCCTGACGGCCGTGGATTAGTCCCGCAGGTCGTGCTCGAAGCGCTTGCGCACGCGCTCTGCTACCTCCATAGCCCTTTGCATGTCATGCCCCGTGTGCACAGGCGCATATAAAGCCAATTCGCATTCTTCCAGGAGGGTCCGGACTTCTTCGCGGACATAGGGGCTGAATCCCCTTTGCTCCATTTTTTCCAGGACCTGGTCCTTGTTCCTTTCCCCTCCCAAATCCAGGCGGTCCGACAGGAGACCCCAGATACCGGCGTTGAGTGCTTTGAAGTACGAGGTGCTGTTGTTTTCCTTGAGGCAGACGTGCGCGTCTTCGAGCCAATCCTTTTCCTTGAAAGTGGTCATGGCTGCCAGGACCTGGGGAGCATAGGATTCCTCGGGCGCAGGCGGCGGGACGGCTTTCGGTTTCTTTTTCAGGACGACCAGTGCGATGCTTCCCGCGACCAGCAGCCCCAGGGCAAGGGCGATCCATTGCATATAGGGATGCGCCTGCCCGGCGGGGGGAGCGCTTTTCGGGTTGCTCTTTTTTCCGGGCAATACCTGCATCAAAAGGGGTTCCGAGGTTAGGGTCTTGTACCTGGCCGTTTGCGGATCGAAGTAAGAAAAGCTGATGGGGGGAAGGGTGTAATTCCCCTCCTTATCCACCGTAAATGTGTAGGAAAAAATCTTACTTCCCTTGATAGGGGAGACGGTCGGATCGACCTGGTCCCTGGCAGAAGGATCGTACGTTTCTATCCCTTTTGGAAAATGCAGGGCGGGTGCATTGATGAGGGGAAGGTTCCCGCTTCCCTTAAGCATCAGGACCAGTGTGTCCGTTTCGTTTGCCCTGGGGTTGGTATTGGCGAGGCTGGACTGTAAGGTGAATTGACCTACTGCCCCCGTAAAATCGGCCGGTTTGCCCTCTTCGGGCAATGGCTTCACGTGGATGGTAATGGGATCGGTGGTCAGGTTGAGGGTGTGTTTTTCAGGTATCGCGCCGGTCCCCTCTTCTCCCCAGAAATCCCGCATCATCTGATCGAACACCGAGCCCCCGGCGGAAGGCTGTGCATGCGCTGCTTTCCCCGGCCGGTAAAGGGTGACCGAATTGTCCAACTCTACCGGTTCGATGGCCAGGTCCCCGCTACGCAGCGGATACAATTGGGCTTTCCGGATCAGGTACGCGTTAAATGGCCGTCCCCCCAGGGTTTCCCTGTTTACACTACTCTGCTGGGGCTGGGCCATCTCCACGACTGAAAACCCGCTGAAGGAGGGCCTTTCGGCCACCTTGGATTCCGATTCGAGACGGGAGTACAGCTTGCACGTCGCCACAACGGGTTCCCCCACGTAACAGGAATTCTTATTGACGTTCATCCGGATGATCATATTCTTTCGAATCTTCTCCTCGGCATTTTCGCCTCTCCTTAACATTTGATCTCCGTAGGCTTCCCGGGAAGACGCAAAGGGGTCCATCATACCCTGAAAGGGATTTGCGGGAGGCGGCGCACCCGCACCCGTACTTCCCTTGACCACTTCCACATTCATTGCATTGGACTGCACGAGGTGGCCGTTCACGCGGACGGAGGCGGGTGGTATGCTAAACTTCCCCGTAGCGCCGGGCCGGAGGTAAAAACTCACCGAATAGTAGCTGCTGGCGTTTCCGTTGATGAGGTTGAATCCGCTCGTGTAAGAGGGTCCCTGGGCCACTTCGAAAGGACTAAAGGGAGGAGGCGTGAACTGGTCCACTTCCGATACTCCATTGAGCACGAATTCCACTTCCAGAAGATCCGACTGCCCGACCACTTTCTGCGAAGCCTTGGCGGTAAAAGTAACCTGGGCGAACACCTGCCGGGCCGCCAAAGTCAGCACTACAAACAAGGAGAACCTGAGCAATTTCATGGGGAAACAAATGTACGCAACAACGACGTAAAATGGTGTTAAACATGCGCTCGCGGGGCGGTGTTACAGGTCCCCCAGCTGGGGCCTCAGGACAATATCCTCGACCGTCGCCTGAGGGGAAAGGATTGCTGCCGCGTACACCATCCGGGCTACGTCTTCCGCAGTCATGATGCGTTCGGGATCGACGCCCGAACCTTCCCACGAAGCGGAATAAGCCGCCCCTGGCAAAACCGCCGTGACCTTGATACCGAAGGGCTTCATTTCCTCCCTCAGGTTCCTGGAAAACCCCAGCAAGGCAAATTTGCTGATACCGTAAGCCCCTCCGTTCGGGTAAGCCTTAAGGCTGGCCACGGAACAAATATTGAAGATATGGCCCGATTTGCGCGCCATCATATGCGGTAAAAGGGTCCTTGTCAGGTGGTAAGCGCTGTACAGATTCGTTTGAATCATCTCCTCGAGGTTGCCTTCCTTTTCGTTATACACGCTACCGCTTACGTAGCGGCCCGCATTGTTGATCAGGATATCCACGGGTTGGGCTTGTTCCAGCACCCAGGAACCAAATGCTTTGGCGCCTTCCGCGGTGGACAAGTCCGCGGGCCGTGTCCGCACGGTAATGCCCGGGCGTTGTAGCACGTTTGCGGCGCGCACCAGGCCGGCGGCATTGCGTGCACAAAGGGTGAGGGAATATCCCCCGGCGGCGAAGGCTTCCGCAAAAGCAAAACCCAGGCCCTTGGAAGCACCTGTGATGACGACGTGCCGGTTTTGTGCGCCCGCGGTGCCACCGCGCGGGTTATGTGCGTTTTGCATAGTAGATTCGCAATCTACAAATGGTCATGCAATACCGGCACATTTTTTTTGACCTGGATCATACCTTGTGGGATTTTGACCTCAATGCGCGGGAAGCCCTCCTGGATTTGTATGAAGTATTGGGGTTGAAGGATGAGGGCGTCACTGATTTCGAAATCTTTTACACATCCTACCTCCACCACAACAAAATCCTTTGGGACAGGTACCACCACGGATACATCAGCACCGAGGAACTGAAGTGGAAGCGCATGTGGAGGACGCTCCTCGATTTCAAGATCGGGAGCGAACCCCTGGCCCGGAATATGAGCGCTACCTTCCTTCAGCTTTTGCCCGAAAAACAACACCTTTTTCCGTACGCGCCTGAAATATTGACCTACCTGAGGGAAAAAGGCTACGGTCTTCACCTGATCACCAACGGATTCGAGGAAACGCAATGGCGCAAATTGCGAAACAGCCGCCTGGACGGTTATTTTGCGGAAGTGATCACGTCGGAAAGGTCCGGAAGCGTAAAGCCCAACCCCGGCATATTTGAATATGCCCTGAAGCGCACGGGGGCATCATTACGGGAAAGTATCATGATCGGGGACAATCCCGATGCGGACATAGAAGGCGCCCTGAACATGGGGATGGATTGCATCTTCGTCAACCATGGGCCCGACGAGGTGCCTTCTCCTGCTACTTATTCCGTAAGAAACCTCCGGGAGCTTGAGAGCATACTTTAGGCATCGGCGTGCGCGGCACTGGTGAAGTGTCAGGCTACCGCATGCGCGGCCTTGGCAAAGTGCTCGGCCACCTTATCCCAATTGACCACGTTCCAGACGGCCTTCAGGTAATCAGCCCTTTTATTTTGGTATTTCAGGTAATAGGCGTGTTCCCAAACGTCTATACCGAAGATGGGGGTGCCCTTCACTTCGGCCACGTCCATCAGGGGGTTGTCCTGGTTTGGAGTGGAGGATATCTCCAGTTTCCCGTCCTTTACAATCAACCACGCCCATCCGCTACCGAAACGCCCGACTCCGGCGGTGTTCAGCTTTTCCTTGAAATCGTCGAAGGAACCAAAAGTGCTTTTGATCGCGTCTCCTAACTTACCTGAGGGAGCGCCACCTTTACCAGGGCCGAGTATTTCCCAGAAAAAGCTGTGGTTCCAATGCCCACCGCCATTGTTGCGTACGGCGGGACTGATGGTGCCGGCATGCTTCACCAGCTCTTCCAGGGATTTTCCCTCGTTGGGGGTGCCGGCGATGGCTTTGTTTAGGTTATCTACGTAGGCCTGATGATGCTTGTCGTGGTGGATTTGCATGGTCAGCTCGTCGATGTGGGGCTCCAACGCATTGTATGCGTAGGGCAAAGGCGGTAATGTGAACGACATATAGATGGTATTTTTGTTAGGGACCTCAAATTTAGGGCCTCAACGCTTACCCTGAAAAAAAGTCTTCATTAAGGCCGCACAATCTTCTGCCAAAACGCCCCGGTCCAATACGGTCCGTGGATGAAAGGGGACCCGATCCCCGCAAGTATGCCGGTACCCATTTTTGGGGTCCTCCGCTCCATACACCACGCGGGCTACCTTACTCCAATACAGCGCTCCCGCGCACATCAGGCAGGGCTCCAGGGTCACGTACAAGGTGGCCTCGGGCAGGTACTTACTGCCCAGGTAGTGAAAGGCTGAAGTCAAGGCGATGATTTCGGCATGGGCCGTGGCGTCGTTGAGCAACTCCACCTGGTTGTGTCCCCTGGCAATCAGCTTGTCCCCGATGGTCACCACAGCCCCCACGGGAATCTCTCCTTCCGCGAAGGCCTTTTGCGCCTCCACCAGGGCCTGGCGCATGAACCGTATGTCGTTTTCGGCGTCCAATTGTCGCAAGTTAAGCCAAATGCGTCTTACATTTGATCCATGTCCGAGATGCGCGCTTATTTCGAGTCTGGGGTCACGAGGCCGGCCGCCTTTCGCAAAGAGCAGCTCCGTAAATTAAAAGCCGCCATCGTACTGCGAGAAAGCGCTTTGCTGTCCGCCCTGCATGAAGATTTGGGGAAATCTCCCGAAGAAGCTTACGTGACCGAAATCGGACAGGTACTACACGAAATATCTTACGCGCTCCGTCACCTGGATTCCTGGATGAAACCCGAAAGGATCCCGACACCCCTGGCGTATTTTCCTTCGAGGAGCACCATCCTGAAAGAGCCCCTGGGCATAGTCCTGATCATCGCACCCTGGAACTATCCCCTCATGCTCTTGTTGTCTCCCCTCGTGGGCGCCATCGCAGCGGGCAATTGTATGGTATGTAAACCATCCGAACACGCTCCTGCCACCTCGGCGGCCCTGGCTTCCCTCCTGGGAGATACCTTTCCTTCATCCTTTATACAGGTGCTGGAGGGGGACGGTGCTGAAGTGATCCCCGCCCTATTGGCCCTTGAGCGGCCCGACCACATACTCTTCACCGGGTCCATACCCGTAGGCAGGGAAATACTCAAATTGGCCGCACCGGGGCTCGTCCCCGTGACCCTCGAGCTGGGTGGGAAGAGTCCCGCCATCGTGGACGGGACCGCGGACCTGGGCGTAACCGCGCGCAGGATCGTACAGGGGAAATTCATCAATGCGGGCCAAACGTGCGTGGCGCCGGATTATTTATTGGTGCATGCCTCCCTGCGGGAGCAGCTCATCGAGGCCCTGCGTGCGGCCATTGTCGATTTTTTTGGGGAGAATCCGGCGGCCTCCCCGGATTATGGACGCATCATAAATGCAGGGCGGTTCAGAAAGTTGAAAGGCTTCCTTTCGGCGGGTCGTATCATCCAAGGAGGCCAAACTGACGAGCAGGCATTGTACATCGCACCGACGTTGCTCGATGAAGTTCCGGCCGATTCGCCCATCATGCAGGAGGAGATCTTTGGACCGCTCCTACCGATCATGACTTTCGAAGACCGCGAAGAACTGTCCACTATGATTGGCCGGCATCCCCAGCCCCTGGCCCTGTATGTCTTCAGCGAAGACCGTCGTTGGGTGGAAGAACTCGTGCGTTCAATATCCTTCGGGGGCGGCTGCATCAACAATACCCTGGTACACTTCGGAAACCCGGCGCTGCCCGTGGGCGGGATCGGATATAGCGGCATGGGCCGGTATCATGGTCGCGAAAGCTTCCGCACCTTTTCGCATTTGAAGTCAGTGACGCGCTCTGGAACGTGGATAGATCCTAAGGTCAAGTACCCGCCGTATAAAGGAAAAATGAAAATTTTTCGATTTTTCTTTCGCTAAGCCCACCCGGCGAGCCTGGGCTAAGCCCGTTCGGCGAGCGGGGGCTAAGCCCTTTCGGCCATCCGGGACTCGTAGTGGTCCCGCAGCTCGTACAGAATCTCGGCGACGGCCTCGGCGTTGGGCGCCATCACGAGGCGAGTGCGAAATTCTTTGATGTAGGGAAGTCCTTTCAGGTAATTTGAATAATGGGGGCGCATTTCAAGGATGCCAAGCACCGGCCCTTTCCATTCAACTGACTTTTCAAGGTGGCGCAGGACTACGTTTACGCGCTCTTCCACCGTGGGCGGGGCCAGGTGTTCGCCCGTGGCGAAATAGTGCTTGATTTCCCTGAAGATCCAGGGGTATCCGATGGCGGCCCTTCCGATCATGATTCCGTCCACGCCATAACGGTTCCTATATTCCAGGGCCTTTTCGGGAGAATCGATGTCCCCGTTGCCGAAGATGGGTATGTGGATGCGTGGGTTTTCTTTGACTTTGGCGATCAAGCTCCAATCGGCTTCCCCCTTATACATCTGGGCGCGCGTACGGCCGTGGATGGTCAGGGCCCGGATGCCCACATCCTGCAGGCGTTCGGCAACCGTTTCGATATTCATGGACGCCTCGTCCCAACCCAGGCGGGTCTTGACGGTTACGGGCAGGTGCGTATTACGCACGACGGCCGAGGTCAGGCGGACCATCAGGTCTATATCCTTCAGCACGCCTGCGCCGGCTCCCTTGCAGACCACCTTTTTAACGGGGCATCCGAAATTGATGTCCAGCAGGTCCGGGCACGTGGCATCCACGATGCGCGCGGAGAGCGCCATGGCTTCCTCATCCCCTCCAAAAATCTGAATGCCCACGGGGCGCTCGAACTCGAAAAATTCCAGTTTACGCCGGCTTTTAATGGCATCCCGGATGAGCCCTTCGCTGGAAATAAATTCGGTATACATCAGGTCGGCACCGTTCTCTTTGCAGACCGCACGGAAGGGAGGGTCACTCACGTCTTCCATGGGTGCCAGGAGCAGTGGACAATCCGGTAGCGATATGGGGCCTATGTGTATCAAATAGGGTGTAAATTTACAAAATTATGGCTATGCACCCCCTGTTCAAGGACAGACCCCTCTGGTTCCAGTTTATTTTGTTGGCTTTGCTGTTGTTATGTTGTACTATTATTACGGGATACCTGATTTTGATCATGCCTGCCGGGACAAGTCCCGCAAAGTTCACCGTTGGCGAGATTGGCCAATTTTTATTGCCCTCCCTCCTTTTTGCGAGCCTTGTGTATGTGGAGCCTTTGAAGGAAGGGGGCTTCAGGGCTGTCTCCAATCCCATTTTTTATCTCATCGCCTTTCTCATTGCGCTGGCAGCCATTCCATTGGTCCAAATCCTGGCGGAATGGAACGCGGGGCTGAGCGTGCCGACCGTCATGACGAAGTTGGAAAAGGTCCAGGATGATGCCATCGCCGGAGAATTGAACATGCCCAGTTTGCCCTATATGTTCCAGAACCTATTCGTCATGGCCCTGGTGCCGGCCGTTTGCGAAGAGGCTTTTTTCAGGGGTGTGATGCAAAAGATCCTGATCCGGGGTACGCGTAGTATTTTAGTCGGGGTCCTGTTGACTTCCATAATCTTTTCAGCCATGCATTTACAATTCCTTGGATTTTTTTCCAGGGTAGTGCTCAGCATAATCCTGGGGTACCTGTGTGCCTATGGCGGCAGCCTTTGGCCGTCTATTCTCGGGCATTTTGTATACAACGGAAGCCAGGTCGTTTACTTCTACATCCAACAACACCTAAACAGCGCCCACCCCAACCCATTATTCGCAAGCAATGCGCATATGCCCCTTTCGTGGGGCCTGACAAGCACCTTCCTGGTCGTCGTCGGTCTGCTTTGGATGAAGCGCCTTAAACCTGCCACATGGCCCTGAACCTCGCTACCTTCCGAACCCGCACCTTGTCCGCCCTGATCTTCGTGGTGGTCATGGGGGTGGGGTTATTGTGGAATTTTTGGTCCTTCCTGGCCCTATTCAGTCTCATCCATTTCGGGTGCTGGTGGGAATACCAGCGGCTGATGGGAAAGATAGATCCTACCTATTCACGGATACCGGCCCTGTGGCGGTTTGGATTTCCCCTATTTGGGTGGGGAGGGATGTGGTGGAGCATTTCGGCGTATGCGGGGGGTGGCATTATGGGCGCAGGGTTGATCCTGATCCTTGCCGGCGCCACCAAGCGCGATGCGCGACATAACCTTTGGTACGCCCTCGCCGGACTGTTGTACATTTCGCTCCCGTGGTCCGTGATGATCCTCATCAGGGGCATCGGAGAATCGGTGCTATCGATCGCCTCTTTGATGGGTGAGCCCTCCCTGTACCAACGCATCGTCATCCCCGCGGCGCTGCCCTGCACCTTGGTGTTTTCCATTTGGATCAACGACACGATGGCGTATATCGTGGGCTCCTTCATTGGCAAGACTCCTTTCTCCCCTATCTCTCCCAAGAAGACCTGGGAAGGGACCCTGGGAGGGGCCATCCTGTGCGTGGGGACGATGACTCTCCTTGGCTACTACTATGGCCCTGAGGTTGGTTTATACGCCACGAAAACTTTTATCGGCATCTCCGCCATCTGCGCCATTGCCGGTACCGCCGGAGATTTGTTGGAAAGCAAACTGAAACGCATGGCCGGAATCAAGGATAGCGGGCATATCCTTCCGGGCCACGGTGGATTCCTGGACCGCTTCGACTCCATGTTGCTGGCCACACCCTTCGTGTATGTCTTTTTACTGTTGGGGGGATTGTCCTAATTTAGTGCCCAAATCCGAAAAGCATGACGATCCACCGGGAAGGTTATCCATCTATTGCCATCAGTGCCGTGGTGTTCATCATCATCAACCTCCTGTCTTTTTCGTTCATCAGTGCGCCGCTACCCCTTCTCGCGTGGCTGATCTTCCTCGTTACCCTGTTCCTCCTGTTATTCATGATATCGTTTTTCCGGATCCCCAACCGGCGGCTCACCCTGGATGAGCGCGCCGTGATTTGTCCCGCCGACGGGAAAGTCGTCGTGATCGAGGAAACGGAAGAAACCGAATACTACAAAGACAAGCGAATCCAGGTCAGCATTTTCATGAGCCCCGCCAACGTCCACGTGAACCGCAATCCCATTGGCGGCGAAGTAAAATACAGCCAATACCACAAGGGGAAATACCTGGTGGCCTGGCATCCCAAATCCTCCACCGAAAACGAAAGGCATTCGGTCGTATTGGCCAATGACAGGGTCTCCATCCTGGTAAAACAGATCGCGGGGGCCCTGGCCAGGCGCATCGTCAATTACCTGAGCGTCGGGCAAAAAGTGGAGCAGGACGCGGAAATGGGGTTTATCAAGTTCGGGTCCAGGGTGGATGTATTGCTTCCACTGGGGACGAAGATTGCCGTTACTATCGGACAAAAGGTACAAGGCGGCGTCACCGTCCTCGCAAAACTCTAGGCGCACCGGGAAATTTCATCTATGTTTGTAACCGAATAGTTACGCAATGGATTTAAGAAGGGACGTATTCCAGGCCATCGCCGACCCTACCCGCCGGGAGATCATAGGCTTGCTGGCGCGCCGGACCCTCACGATGAATGGGGTGGCGGAAAATTTCCCCATCAGCCGGCCTGCCATTTCCAAGCACATGAAGATCCTTAGCGAGTGCGGGCTGGTGGATATCCGTCAGCAGGGCAGGGAAAGGTATTGCCAGGCCAACCTGCAACGCCTGAAGGAAGTGATCGATTGGGCGGAACAATACCGGCAATTCTGGTCGGATAAGCTGGACGACCTGGAGGCCTTTCTGGCGAAACAACCCAACATCTAAGGGACGGGGTCATAGCCATGCCCTCCCCAAGGGTGGCAACGCGAAATGCGCCGGAGGGCGAGCCAGCCCCCTTTGAGGGGTCCGTACTTTTTAAGCGCTTCCAGGGCGTATTGAGAGCAAGAGGGGGTATAGCGGCACTTGGGACCCAGGACGGGCGAAATGATCCATTGATAGAGCTTGATGAGGCCAATGAAAGGCAGGGACAATATGATGCGGATCCAATTCACGGGCGCTGCAGGGCGGAAAGTTTATTCAAAATTACACCGATCTTGTCCATCACCAGAGGTAGGGTAGGCAGCTCTTTTCCCGTGAATACCAGGAAGACCTGTAAACCCGGGGCCGCCGGGGATTCCAGCAACGTCTGTTTTTGCAGGCGATACCCCTCCCGGAGGAGGCGCTTGATCCGGTTCCGATCCACCGCCCTGCGGAAGGCGCGCTTGGGAGCGCCTACGCCCACCTTGGGGGGGTCGGCCCCTTCCCAACGGTAAAATACTTTTATGGGGAATGCCGCAAACGACTTCCCCGAGTGGAAGAGTGCATCGATTTGCTTGCGGCTCTTCAACCTTTCAGCTTTGGGGAATGTGTTTCGGAGATTCATGAAAAAAAGCCCCGCGTTTGGGCGGAGCTTCCACAAAAATATGTTGTCGGGCCTATTTCAGCCTGGAATCGTCGGAGACGGTAAGCCTTTTGCGACCCTTTGCACGGCGGGAAGCCAATACTTTACGCCCATTAGCCGTCTGCATCCGCTTGCGAAACCCATGTACCGATTTCCTACGACGCCTATGGGGTTGAAATGTCCGTTTCATAACTGCTTTTTAGGGAGTGCAAAAGTAAGGAAAATTATTTAATCCCCAGCTTCTTTTTCACCAGGGGAAGCAAGTCATCTCCCGGGGGTGACACGATCAGGTTCTCCTTGGACATTACATATCCGTATCCTCCTTCCTTGGCCACGGTCTGGATGGCGTCGAGGGCCTTCTGCTGAATGGGGCCATAAAGGTCCTGCTGTTTTTTCTGGAAGGCTGCCTGGGCGTCCTGGGTAGATGATTGTACCTGGGTCAGGAGGTCCTGGATCTCTTTCCTAACCAGGTCCTTCTTGGCCTGTGTCATCGAAGGGGAATCCACCACGAATTTTTGGTAACGAGTCTGCAGGTCGGCCTGCATATGCTGCTG
>CAZJDB010000239.1:0-16919 GCA_964544695.1 uncultured Chitinophagaceae bacterium | reverse complement strand
TGACGCTTTCGATGTCCGCGGGGTTCATCTGGGCCAGGTATGTATTATCCACCGGGACCCCATCGACTACGATCAGGGCCTCGTTGTTCCCAAGGAAGGACCGGTTGCCCCTGAGCGTGATCCTCAGGTTGTCCGGGTCTACCCCGCTGTTGGTTTGTTGGATCTCCAGGCCCGAGACCTTCCCCATGATGCCGCTTGCCGCGTTGACCGGCTGGGAATTGGTCAGGTCCTTAGCGCTCACTTCGGTCGTGGCATAACCCAGGGACTTGGCCTGGCGCCTGATCCCGAAGGCCGTCACTACCACGGCGGACAGTTCCCCGGATCGCGAATTCAAGGTAATGACCACGCGGTCATCGGGCCCGAGCGGTACATCTTTGGTTTCGGCATTGGCCGAACTGACCGTTAGTACCGCTCCACTTTTTTTGACGGTAATGCTGAAATTTCCATTTTCATCGGCAACCACTCCTCCTCCGGCTCCCTTGACATGAATGGTGGCAAAGGGCAGCGGTTCGCCCTTTTCATTGACCACGCGACCGCTGATTTTATGGTTTTGAGCAAGTGTGGGGAGTGCCAGCAGCAGCACTGAGAATAGCGCAATTAGTTTCCTCATGCCGGTGAAAATAGGCAATTCAACCATCGCTCGAAAGGCGCAACCGATTGTTCAAAAAAGGCAACCGATTGAGCATGGGATAAGCGGCAGTCCCGCTCCCGAAATCGCCCTATTTCAGCTGATCGAGCACTTTCCACATCTTATGCTGTACTTCCGTGCCCGAGCCATCGTAATTGTTGATGAGGAAAGCAAAAGTATAATTTCCCACGTAACCGGTATAGCCCCTCGCCCCTCCAATCGAACCGCTCTTCATAGATATTCCGTCTATAATTGGCAGCGCATCGTTGAATGCCTTAAACCAGGGCTTTGTTCTCGCAAATTCCAACACTTGAACGAGGCCAAAGGCCGTCACGCGGTTTTGAGGAGACAACCCGCTACCGTCCTGGATGTGGAAAGCCGTAGGATCCACGCCGTGCTGGGCCCAAAACGCCCGGACGATGGCAACCCCCGAGTCGGTGTTTGCCGATTGTCCTTTTCGTAACGATAACGTCTTCACCAGCGCCTCCCCGTAAAGGTTGATGCTTTTTTTCAGGAACCAGTACACGAGGCTGTCCAGGGAGGGAGAAGGCAGGCTGCCCATGACGCTGGTGAACTGGGGGAATGTTTGGCCCGTCCTGATATAATCTTCATTGTCCTTTATTGTTCCTTGAATGTTGATGCCCCAGGTCGCCATGTTTTGTAATAGTTGGGCGCCAAAAAGTTTGTCAGGGTTGGGAATGGATCCCCCGATCGTGACTTTGTCGGGGCCCGCGGGAATCGTCCCGTCGGCATATCCTGTATGGGCGGTGGGTGCGAAATAAATATTGCTGCCGTCCGGGCTTCCCTTGGGCCCTGTTGTGATTTGGTTCAGGAGTGTATCGCCTATTGGCAATTCGGGTCTCGCACCCAATATCCGTGTGCTGTCCCCGGGGTTCGCGCCCGGTTGCAGGTCGAGGTCGTACTGGTTCTCGTGCCAGTTCAGGCCCAGCGCCCCGGCTCCATAGTAATTCCCCAAATCCTCCCATACCCATCCCCTGGGCAGGGGCTGATAGGCAAAGCGATGGTCGTCCAGGAGGATATTTCCATTGATGCGCGTGATTCCCGCGGCTTGCAACATTCCGTGGATCGATTCCATGATGTCCTCGGGTTTGGACCCGGTGTATCTCCAACTCCCCAGGGAAGGATCTCCGCTCGCCACGATGTACAGGTTGCCGTTGAGTACGCCGGCGCCCATGTTCCCGTCATAGGCGATCCGCGTCTGGTATTGAAAATCCTCCCCCAGCAATTCCAGGGAGGCCGTGGATACGATGACCTTTTGGCAACTGGCGGGGGCAAGACCGACCTGGCTGTTTTCGTCCCAAATGACTTTCTCGCCGTCTTTTATATACAATCCGATGATAGCATGTTTCATCTGGGGGTCCGCCTTGAGGGCTTTTATGGCCGCTTCCAGTTTTTGGGGGACGGTTTTGCCTTTTGGGGCTTGGGCTACGGATTGCAGGCAAATAACGGCTCCGCCTATCCAAAGAATAAGGTGACGCATATTCGATATACCTTTGCCCTAAAGTAGCTCATTCTATGGAAAAAGTATTGGCCAGCCTGATTACGATAGGAGACGAGCTCCTGATCGGGCAGGTGGTGGACACCAACAGCGCATGGATGGCCCAGCAACTCAACGATGCCGGGATTTGGGTACAGCGAAGGGTGGCCGTTGGCGATGACGCGGGAGCCATTCGACTTGCACTGGATCAGGAAGGTGCGCTTTCTAAAATTATTTTGATCACCGGGGGCCTTGGTCCCACCGCCGACGATATAACCAAACCCGTGCTTGCCGAATACTTCGGCGGGCGGTTGATCGTCGACCAGGCAACGCTGGATCATGTCCGGTATTTGTTTGAAAAGGTCTTCCGGCGCCCGGGTCCCATGTTGGAAAGAAACCTCAAACAAGCCGAAGTCCCCGACGTGTGCACCGTACTCTTCAACCGGATCGGCACTGCCCCGGGCATGTGGTTCGAGAAGGAGGGTCGGGTCTATGTCTCTATGCCCGGAGTACCCATTGAAATGAAAGGGCTGATGCAAGAGGAAGTCCTGCCCCGTCTCCGCGCGCGCTTTGTAACACCCCGCATCGAACACCGGACGGTTTTCACCATAGGAGCGGGGGAATCCATGATCGCCGAAACCCTTGTGGGCTTTGAGGCCGCCCTGCCAGGGGAAATCAAGCTGGCTTACCTCCCCCATTACGGTATGGTTCGCCTGAGACTGACCGCCACCAACGTGGACTCCGGCGAACTGGATGCGCAGTTTGCCGCCTTGTGCGCCCTGGTTCAGGACATTACCGTCGTAGCCGAAGACCTGAGTATGGAAGAATATGTCGGTCGCCTCCTGATGGAAAGGGGGAAGACCCTGGCCACCGCCGAAAGCGCCACCGGGGGCAATCTCGCCCACCTCGTCACGGGCGTGCCCGGTTCTTCTCATTGGTATATGGGCAGCATCGTTTCTTATGATACCTCAGTCAAGGAGTCCCTCCTGGGCGTGCCGCACGACCTTATCGAAAGTGAAGGCGTGGTCAGCGAAGCCGTGGTTGCCCGAATGGTAAAAGGGCTGCTGGATCGGATTGGCGCGGACTATGGGCTGGCCACCACGGGTATCATGGGTCCCGACGGAGGCACTCCTGAAACGCCGGTGGGGACCGTATGGGTAGGTGTAGGGAATAGGGAAAAGGTCAGGACCCAGCTCTTCAAGTTTCGGTTCAATAGATCCACCAATATCCAATTGACCTCCGTGAATGCCCTTAACCTCCTCAGGCTGTTTGTCCTGGAGGACTAACAAGTCGTAGTTGATAGTCTATTTTTTGTACTTTTGACCCAAATACCGTTATGCCGATAGTAGACCTGGTTATGCCAAAGATGGGAGAGAGCATCATGGAGGCGACCATTCTTCGTTGGAACAAAAAACCCGGAGAAGCCGTCAAGCAGGAAGAAAGCGTCCTGGAAATCGCCACCGATAAGGTGGACAGCGAGGTGCCCTCCACGGCAGAAGGCATCCTGGAGGAAGTCCTTTTCCAGGAAAACGAGGTCGTCCCTGTAGGCACCGTCATAGCCCGGATCCGCACCGAGGCGATGAGCGAGAACGCCCCCGCAGCTCCCGCACCTGCCCCGCCCATGGCATCGCCGGAGGAAGAGGAAGCCATGCAGGCAGTGCCCTATCAACCACAGCCCGTTTTTCTGAACGGAGGTACAAATGGAGGGGCGCGCTTTTACTCCCCTCTTGTGCTCAATATCGCCAATAGTGAAGGCGTCAGCCTTGGAGAGCTGGAGAACATCCCTGGCACGGGAAATGAAGGGCGCGTTACGAAGAAGGATATCCTTACTTACATAGAAAATAAAAAATCGGGACGTGCATTTGCGCCTGCTGCGCCCCAGGGCATGTCCGCCGCGCAGCCGCAGCCCGCCGTTGGCACGGCCGCGCAGCCCGCGTATGGCGCCGCCGCTGCGGCCCAGCCCGCTTATGGGACTGCCGCATCAGCCGCCGGCGCCGCTGCGTCCGCCACGGCCGGCACTGGCCCCGCGCCAACCGCCGGTCCCACTCCGTCCCCTGCGACGTATTCCGGTCAGCAGGTAGAGATCATCGAAATGGACCGCATGCGCAAGCTGATTGCCAAGCACATGGTCGACAGCAAGCACATCAGCGCCCACGTCACCAGCTTTGCCGAAGCCGATGTCACCAGCATGGTGATATGGAGGGATCGTATCAAGCAATCCTTCGAAAAGAGGGAGGGCGAAAAGATCACCTTCACTCCCCTGTTTATAGACGCCGTAATCCGTTGCATCAAGCGCTACCCCTGGCTGAACAGCAGTGTGGACGGTGACAAGATCATCGTCCGCAAAGACATCAATATCGGCATGGCGACGGCCCTGCCTTCGGGTAACCTGATCGTCCCCGTGATCCGGAATGCCGATCAGCTAAACCTCGTCGGTCTTACCAAACAGGTCAACGGACTGGCGGGAGCCGCCCGTTCGAACCGGCTCAGACCCGAGGACACCCAGGGGGGCACCTTCACCATCACGAACGTGGGTTCCTTCGGAAGTATCATGGGGACACCCATCATCAACCAGCCTCAGGTCGCCATCCTGGCCGTGGGCGCTATCAAGAAGCGCCCCGTCGTCATCGAAACCGGGCAGGGAGACAGCATAGCCATCCGGCATATGATGTACCTGTCGCTTTCCTATGACCACCGGATCATTGACGGGGCTATGGGGTCCACCTTCCTCAGCGCTGTTGCCAAGGAGCTGGAGGGATTCGATCCGCAAACCAACATTTAGGACCCCTGCCGCACCGCGGACTCGGTTAATGTCATGTTATATTGGGGCGGAATCATTAATTTTTTGTAAATTCCGTTAGTCTTAAGAATAAAATGGTTCTTAAGCAAAACCAATATACTATGAAAACTTTGAGCGAAACCTGGTTTGCCGAGGGTTACATTGATTTCGAGCTGAAAAAGTACACGCTGTTAGCTTATCTCCAGGAAGTTAGCCGTTACTTTGATGAAAACAAGCTCTATCCTCAACTCTCCGACGTGATCTTTCACTACAACAACCTGTGCGCCTTCCGCGAAAACAAACAGGTGTTGCAGCAATTCTTCCCCAAGCGCCTTTCCAAAATCGACCAGGAAAGGATACAGCTCCTCTACGAGAAGATGGTGGAAGACGAAGACATCATGCTCCAACTGGAGGACATCATCCACTACGCCATCGACCGTTTGGGGCCCACTATCCGCAGTGGTACCGACATCTACGAATTCGTGGAGGAAAAACTTTCAATCACTCCCGTAGGCCTGATCCCCCTCGATACCAAGGAGGGATACCTGTTCCTCAGCAATGGAACAGGAAAGCAAACGAGGGTGTACCAGTTCCGCCTCTCGATTTTCGAGAAGCACGATGAAAAGTACCGGGCCATCAAAACCGAATTCATCGAGACGCACAGGCGCAGCATCGTGCATACGTACGAGCAGATCAAATCGTCGTTGTTACAGACCCGGTCCGAATTACCGAATCCAGCGGTGTATTGCGTCGAAACGCCTTTGACGTATCCCCTGGAGGAGACGTTGCTGCCGATCGCCAAGCGTCGACTCGTGCGGTATATTACGCACGCCGCCTAGGGCTGTCTCGCCCCGAGAAGCACGCCGCCTAGGGCTGCGCGGGGACCGTCGCGCCGTCGGGCGCGTTGTCGAGCTCCAATCCCCAATCCCTGCCCTTGGCCGTGGCAGGCACCCCTTCCGTCAACCAACGGGCGGGGCGGGCATCTTTTAACTGCCAATCGAAAAACTGTTGTTCCCGGATTTGGATATCCTTCCTGTTGCGCCGTTCCATCAGGTTATGGGCTTCCCCGTTGTAAGTGAGCATCCAGACGGGTTTGCCCAGGCGTCGCATGTCCGTGAACATTTCTATACCCTGGTACCAGGGAACCGCCCCGTCATTGTCGTTAGCCATGATCACCAAAGGCGTCGTCACATTCGTCAGGTGGAAAAGGGGTGAGTTTTCGATATACAATTCGGGTTTGTCCCAGGGTGTAGCGCCTATGCGGCTCTGCGTATGCTCATATTGGAATTGGCGGTTCATCCCCGACTCCCATCGTATTCCCCCGTAAGCACTGAACATATTGACGACGGGGGCGCCCGCCCAGGCAGCCTTGAACAGGTGAGTCGCGGTGACGAGGTAAGCCACCTGGTATCCTCCCCAGCTCTGGCCCTGTAGGCCAAGTCGCCCCTTGTCCACATAAGACCGACGGCACAGGTATTCGACGCCGCTCACGATAAAATCATAAGCGCTCTTTCCGGGATGGCCGACGGTGTATCGGATATCCGGGGTGAAAACCAGGTATCCCCTGCTTACGAAAAAGGGGATGTTGAGGGCGCTGGGCGTGGGCGCCGGGCCATGATAGTTATATAATCCGTCAGACAGGCGCTCATAGAAATAAGTGATCATCGGGTACTTTTTGCTGGGGTCGAAGTCCTCGGGCATGTATAAGATACCATCTGCTTTCCTTCCCTTGAACGTCGTCCAGTGGACGAGGTGCGCGGTAACCCAGTTGTACGTTTCCTGCTGCGGATTGATGGCGGTGATACGGACGGCGCTGTCGGGGGAGTTGCCTACCCACAGGTTGGCGGATTGGTCAAAGGTCTCCCGCGTAAACAGAAAGACCCTGGCCTCCTTTGCCTTGACCATGCGCCCTACCGTAAATGGGCCCAACAGGTGAATGTCGGGCGCACCCCACATCCAGGGATTTGTTTTCGCCCCCGGGGGCAGGGCTATCCATGGGGCGAGTACCCCGAAGCCCGACTGCTTGGTGCTGTCGTTGAACACATGAATCCAAAAAGGGCCGCGAGGGTCGATCCCCTCTATCCTTTCCTTGTCAAGAGCCAGGTACCGGTACACATTCCGGGAATGCCGCCCTTTACCGCCTGTGAGACCCACAGGGTGCTGAATACCGTTCGGATCCAGGCCCCAAATATCATAACGGTCGTACACCCACACCGAAGAATCGCCTTTGACCCAACCGGCTATCCCGTATTCGGCAGGGTCATCGGGTACATCATTTTCCTCATCGTAAAGGCGCGTGCGAACGCCTCCTGAAATCTTACGGATACCGCCCGCGGGACTATAGGTATAGTATTGGTTTGCTTTCGAGTCGTACCAAATCAAATACCTCCCGCCAGGGGAAATATCTGCGTTCCCGTCCAGGTCCTTTTGGACGAGGGTGGCCGTTCCCGTTGCAGGGTCGACCGCATACACATCGTTGCGCGTTTTCCCCTCCCATTGCATCGAAACGCGCTTCCCGTAATCCGTCAGGCCAAGGTACATATCCCCATCACCTTCGCCCGAGGGCATTACGGTGGGGAGTTTTATATCGCCGAGCTGAACGAAAACGTCGCGACCCAGATCATAGACCCCAAGATAGGTGCGCTTGAGTTCCCGGTCCCGTTCTTTCAGTTGCATGGACTGGAGGTAGTCGTCCTTATAGTTCCATATGTCCAGCCGCGCCACTTCGGTTTCGGCGATAGTGGTGTCTTTCGGGGGTGGGATGGGCGCGGAGCCCAGGAGGATGCGCCGCCCGCTGCGGCTGAAACTAAGGTTTCCGTTCTCGCTAACGGACCAGCCCACCTTCATACCCAGGGAGGTTTTGGTCACCAGGAGGCGGGCGCTGTCCCCGCCCCGCTTAAAATACCAGAGTTGATACGTGCGCGATTGTACGCCCGTAATGGCCGTATCCCTTTCTCCCAGGAAGACGGCTTGCGCACCCTCCTCGTCTATAGCGATCTTGGGATATTCTTTGCCGCCCCGGAGAATCGTATCGGCTTTGTCTCCGGCCCATATACAAAAATAGCCTGGAAATAAGGAATCCTTATGGGTCCCGATGACGCCGAATGCCAGCAGGTTCCCCTTCTTTCCCAACTGATACTCCCCTACCCCCCGCCAGCGATGTTCCTGGCCTGTGGTTAGGTCGCGGAGAAAGAGCTCGCTGCCTTCGGGTTTCTTGTCGGCCGAAGATTCATCGCCGTCGGCGTCGGCCCCGAGGCCGTCCGGCATCGCCCCCTTAGCCGCCCGCGCGGAATCCTTCCCTTTACCCTTCCCCTCGAGCGGCACCTCCAGTTGATACGCCAGCCAGTCACCGCCCTTCTCGCCGAGGCGATAACTTTTGACCCGGGCGACGCGCACGACAAGGGATTGACCCAGGGTCAATATCCCCAGGGAATCCTTGGGGCTTTCCTCCGGCTTTTTCTTTTTGATCCTGGCCTGGCGGATGTCCGCGTACAAAGGCTTGATTTTACAAACGAGGAAGCGGCTATCGGCGCTGAAAGCAGCCTCATATCCCCGCGCGATGGGCACGTTTAGGGAGGTATCCCTCCCGACGACAAAAAGGGTATCATCACCTTCCTGTACTGCCACGGTATAGGCGATCCAATGCCCGTCGGGGCTGAGAATGCGCTCCCCTATGCTTTGCCATCCGTCATAGACGGTGTGATCCAGGGGTTTCTTTTGCTGAGCATTCAACGCCATGGGTAGCAAGGCCAGTAAAACGAGGGAAACGATACGCATGTGGCAGGGGTTTATGGGTCCTAATGTAAGGTTTTGGAAAGTATTAACACAACAGTCTATGGAAACGGAGGAACCGTTCATCTTATATTGAAAAAAATATATGAGAACCTTCTTAACCACATCTGTTCTGTGCGTCATTTTGTGCGCCTGCGGGCGCGCCCCCGTATCCAAAATTCAAGTCAGCGGTCAGGCATCCATGAAAGTAGTCCCTGACATGGTGGAACTGTCCCTGAAAGCCTTTAATGTGCGCCCGGCCATGAAGGACGCCGTCAAGCAAACGCAGGCCGACATCGATCAAATCCTGGCGGTTTGCCGCAAATACATCCCTGGTGAGGAAGATATCAAAGTCAGTAATGTCGCCACGGATAAAGAATACGAGGACCACCGGGGGCATTCCGTTCTCGTTGGATACAGCGCAAGACAAATCCTAGAAGTCAGGCTCCGCGACATCCGCCAAATCGAATCCTTCACCGAGGAACTGCTGGCAACGCGGATCAACAGCATCGAAAACATCCGGTACAACCACTCCAAGGCTGACAGCATCCAGCGCGTGGTCAACCTGATGGCCCTGTCGGACGCCAAAGCCACGGCCGAAAAAATGTGCGGTCAAATGGACGTGCGCCTGGGCAAGGTCCTTTTCCTATCCAATTATGCCCCCAATGGAGAGGCGACCGGTGGGATGGTACCCACGGGTGGGGACTACGAACTGAATTTGGAAAACAAGAGTTTTGGAGGCAGGGGATTCAGGATGAGCGCCGAAATCCTGGAATTCCGGGACGTTGCATTCGCGGGGTTCGAAATCGAGAATTAGGTCGCGGCGGCGGCCGGGATTAGGTCGCTGCGGCGGCCGGGGATTAGGTCGCGGCGGCGGCCGGTCTGCGGCGGCGCAGGAGGCGGCGCATTTGAAGTAGCACGGATAGTAGAATCAGGGCAAAGCCCATGTAAAATCCGGGGCCTAAATATCTGTTCTCGTGGTATACGATAAATGCCAGGATTATCCCATAGACTGGTTCAAGGTTGAATGTCAGCGTTAGGGTAAAAGGGGTGATCACCTTCAAAGCATGCACGGATAGTGTAAACGCCAGTACCGTGCACAGCCAGCTCAAAATAAGGAGCCACCCAAAGTCGGCCCAACCCGGAAAAAAGGAGGGCTGGGGGAAAAAGTGCAGGTATAGCGGCAGGCAAAGGCTCCAGAACAACAATCCGCCGGACAATTCGTAGAGGGTAAGTACCTCCGGTTCGTGAACAGCCACCAGTTTCTTGTTGAAGATATTGAAGAGGCTGCTCAGCAGGGCGCAGATGAGGCCCAGGAGAATGCCCGTCCCATAACGCGGGCTGAAGTGGAAGATGCAATAAATCCCCGTCAGGCACAGGAGACCAAGTCCCACCTCGGACAGGTGAATCCGGCGACGGAAAAAGAGGGGTTCCAGCAGGGAGGTAAAGAGGCCCGCGGAGGAGAAACACACCAGCGCTATGGAAGCATTGGCGTACTTGATACTGCCGTAAAAGAAAACCCAATGGAGGACGATGATGGATCCGGCGCCGAACATCCGCAGCAACGCAGAACCCGATACCCGACGAGCCCTTGAGCCGAACAAAATCCAAAGGGTGACTACGGTGAGGACCATGCGCCACCAAACCAACAAACCTTCGTTCAGGGTGATCAACCTGCCCAGCACGGCTGTAAAGCCCCAGAGGAAGACGGCGATGTGCAGTTGGATGAGGGCTTTTTTCATAATGAGGCCGATGGACATGGGCGGGGGCGCCGGCGGCCCTCCCGGGGAACCGCGACGAGCTGCCTAGGCGGAACGCGCGGCCGAAAAAGAATGGATCGTTTCCGCCGTATTCTTTACGCGGAGTCGGTAATTCTTGAATAAGCTTTGCCACTGAATCTTCATGACCCCAAGGATGCCCTCCTTTACGATATTGCGGTTCATCTTGGAGGTGCCGAAACGACGGTCCTTGAAGGTGATGGGAACCTCCACGATCTTGAAGCCCAGTTTCCAGGCCGCAAATTTCATTTCGATCTGGAAGGCGTAACCCACGAAATTGATCTCGTCGAAATTGATGGTCGCCAGCACTTCCCTCTTATAGCAGACGAAACCCGCGGTGGAATCGTTGACGGGCATCCAGGTGACCATTCGCGTATAAATGGAGGCGCCCCTGGAGAGGAAAAGGCGATCCCAGGGCCAATTTTCAATGTGTCCGCCTTTGACGTACCGGGAACCCACGGCTACATCCCCCTTGCCGCTGAGACAGGCTTCGTACAACCGGGGAAGGTCTAAAGGGTTATGGGAAAAGTCGGCGTCCATTTCAAAGATATACCGGTACCCCCTGGCCAGGGCCCACCGAAAGCCGAAGATATAAGCGGTCCCCAGGCCCAGCTTGCCCTTCCTTTGTTCCAGAAATAAAGTATCCGGGTATTGGGTCTGCATTTGTTGTACGATACCCGCCGTTCCATCAGGAGAGCCATCGTCAATGATCAGGACGTGGAAGTCCTGGTCCAGGTCCATGACGGCTTTGACAATAGCGGTTATGTTCTCACGTTCGTTGTAAGTGGGTATGATAACGAGCTTTTCCAAAGTATCGGTCTTATTGCGAAAATGCGAATATAATACATTGTGATGTGTACAGTTGCAAGTTTTTGTCACATATTCCGATAAGGATTGTGCACAATTAGCCTTTTTTTAACAAAGTCCGTTTAAGGATTTCCGTGAGCTTCTCCTTGGTATGCAGGGGGAAATCGCCCTTCATCATCCAGTCATAGTATTGAGGCTCGCTTTTCAGGACTTCCACGACCGGGCGGCCCTTATGCTTGCCGAAGTTGAACACTTCGACCCCGTTTTCGAAGACCATGCGCCGGGCAAAGTCCACGAAGCGGTCTTCCCCGATGTGCTTGAGCATGGATTCCACGGTATCTCCCAGTTGGGGATACCGTTCCACCTGGGCGTCGAGGATTTCCAGGGTGGCCAGGGCATCGGCTTCGGCGCTATGTGCATCTTCCAGGACCTTGTTGCAATAAAATTTATAGGCAGCACCAAGGGTCCTTTGTTCCATCATATGGAATACCTTTTGGACGTCTACCAGGCGGCATTGACCCATGTCGAAGGGCAGGCCCGCCCTGAGGAATTCCTCCATCAGGAGGGGGATGTCGAAGCGGTTGGAGTTATATCCTGCCAGGTCACAGTGCTCGATGAATTGCTTAACCTCGTTGGCTACCTGCTTGAAGGCAGGGGCATCTTTAACCATCTCGTCCGTGATGCCATGAATTTCCGAAGAGGCTGGAGGAATGGGAATTTGGGGATTGATCAGCTTGCGTTTCACGTGGCGGCTGCCATCCGGGTTCACCCTGATCAATGCAATCTCTACAATGCGATCCTGGGACAGTTGGGTCCCCGTCGTTTCCAGGTCTATAAATACGAGGGGCCGGGTGAGTTGTAACTTCATTGGTCTATCGGTTGAAAGCGGGCGGCAAAATTAAACAAATTTATTCCATCAAAATTACCCGAGCTCATCAGCAATAGGTTCGCGTCCGTATAATCCCGCGTCGCCAGCCAGTTTTCCAGGTCCTCCCAGTGGGTCAGGACAATCAAACCGGGCGTCCCGAAAGCCGCTTCCACCTCCGTGGGATCCAGTGGAGGTAACTTTTTCAACTCCAGCGCATGGCCGCTGTAAAATACGACCGCTTCATCGGCGGGGTCCAGAGCCCCTTTGTATTGGGGAAGGAAAGCGGACTGTAAGCTGCTATACGTGTGAAGCTCCAACACGGCGTAAAGTTTCCTGGAAGGAAATTGGTCCCGCACCGCTCGGATCGTAGCATGCACCTTGCTGGGCGCATGGGCGAAATCCCGGAAAGCAGCGCTGCGTTCATTCCCGTAAAGCCATTCCAGGCGCTTCGACGCCCCGCTAAAGGTTGATATGGCCCTCAAAAAATCATCCGTAGAAACCCCCAGCTCCAGGCAGGTCAGGTAGGCCGCATGGGCATTGAGGAGGTTATGGTTTCCGAAGACACGCAATAAAGCGGTATGGTCTTCCAGGCTCAACCAGGTCTGGCCATTTTCCACCCGATGGGCAGGAACTCCGTATGGGAGAAGCCTGAGGCCGGCACTGTGTTTCATCACCAGGTCCGACAACACCGGGTCGGTTGCGTTGAAAATCAAGACACCTCCCGGGTCAACCTTTTCCAGGAAAATCCGGAATTGATCCAGGTATCCCTCGAAGGTGGGAAAGACGTTGATGTGATCCCAGGCAATGCCCGTCAGGATGGCGATATGGGGATATAAGAAATGGAACTTGGGGCGTTTTTCCAGGGCTGAAGCGGGATACTCGTCTCCCTCGCAGACGATCAGGGGGGCATTGCTCAAATGCACGGAGCGCTCGAAACCCTCCAACCTGGCGCCGACCATATAATCGAAATCCCACTTAAGGGTTTTCAGGACGTGCATGATCATGGCCGTGGTCGAAGTCTTGCCGTGGCTCCCTCCAACCACGACCCTTGTCTTTTCCTGGCTTTCCTCGAATATATATTCAGGAAAAGAGTAGATTTTCAGACCCAGCTCCCTGGCCCGCACCAGTTCAGGGTTGTCTTCCCGGGCATGCATCCCCAGGATGACGGCATCCAGGCCGGCAGTGATTTTTTCGGGAAACCAACCCAACGCGGCCGGTAAAAGCCCGGCCTGGAGCAGGTTGGAGACCGCCGGTTCGAAAATTTCATCATCGCTCCCCGTAACCAGGTATCCTTTTTGGGCCAGCGCCAGGGCCAGTTGGTGCATGACGCTCCCCCCAATGGCAATAAAATGAACCTTCATCTTTTGAAGTGAATTCTATAACTTTATGGCAAATTAACCCGTTTTGCCTTATGCTACGAAAAGCATTACTTGCTGCCCTGATTCTGACCTTGGTTTTTGCCCTCGGCGCCTGCGGTTCCAGCAACCGTTTGGGTTGTCCGGCGGAGCATCCTCGGCATCAGTACTACTAGCTCATTATCAATGAGTTCGAAAATAGCAATCCCACCCTTGTAGTAATTCGTATATACTTTCCTATATACGTATAACTGCCGGACCCCTGCGGTCCCGGCAAAAAATCCAGCACTCGCCTATTAAAGCCCACCTTGTCGAATGCAAGCTCTATGTTTGTGTTCTATTCCGTCCAAGCTCCTTTTGAATGGCTCCTTACCGGCTGGTGGCCGGTGCTCTGAGACCAAATCCCCAATTTCCTCTTGAATTGCTCATCGCATTCCGCGGGAATGCCGAAGTACCCTAGTTAACCGTTACCAAACCAAAAAATGTACTGAGCAATGAAAAAGAACGCTTTTGCCTTGATCATCCTTGTTGTCCTGATTGCAGTAGCCATGGCCTCCTGCGGTACTGCCAGTTCAATGAAGAAGGGCCGTGTGGGTTGCCCCTCGACGCGCTACTCCATTGGCTATTAAGCCAATCGTCGTACCTTTACGGTATGAATTGGATTAAGCTGACGGACTTCGCCCAACTGGATAACCTCGTTGAACGCTCCAAGGAAAAACCCCAGGTGATTTTTAAGCACAGTACGCGCTGTAGCATCAGCAGTACCGCCAAACATCGCCTGGAACAATCCAGAGAGAGCGATGTTGTGGATTTTTACTACCTCGACCTGATTTCACACAGGGAGGTATCGAACCGGATTTCGGATCGTTTCGGTGTACCCCATGCCTCTCCGCAGGTGTTGGTGATCCGCGACGGGAAGTGCGTATTCGACGAGAGCCACCTGGGTATTCGCATGGAAGACATCCTGGAACAGGCGGCAGCCTGAACCACCACCTAGCTATAAAGTGCCTCCGACCTAGGGGCACTTTTTTTTGACGAATCTTTAAGGAAAAAGCGGGTAACTTGCGGGGCAGATGCGCAAGCAACACCCATACCGGAACATCGCCTCCAGGGTATTCGTACTCCTGGCGTACTTCCTGTTCTTCAGCGTCCAGCTGTGCTTCCGCTACACCTCCTCCGATTCCATCGATCTGGATGCGTATTCATCCATCCAGGCGCATAGCCATGGAACGACGCATGCGACGCTGCATGCCCTTCACAAAAGCGACGGCGAACATTCCTTCCTCAACAAACGCTTCCAGCCTGTGGATGTGGTTCCCGCTCCCGTGCTGGAATTCGAAATGGGAAACGTGTATTCCCGCGCCACCCGCGTGTATGCTTTGAGGAATGATCCCATTCCGTCCCGTACGCTTCGCTCCACCTTGCTGAGAGGTCCCCCCACGTCATGTTAATTCATTGTGTCTCCCTACCGGGATGACGGGCTTTATTTTTCTTTACATCTTATAAACGCTCACGATGATACGTGCCGCATTAAAAAGGCCGATTACCATCCTTGTTTTGTACATGGGTCTTTTATTGTTTTCTATCATGGCCGTCAGGTCTATCTCTATAGACATTTTCCCTAAGCTGAATCTGCCCGTCATTTACGTGATCGAGCAGTACGGGGGTATGTCTGCTCAGCAGATGGAAGGTTTCTTCGCCACTCGTATGCAGGACCAGTTCCTTTATGTCAACGGGATTAAGAATATCGAAAGCAAGAACATCCAGGGCCTTTCCCTGATCAAGCTCACTTTCTACGAAAACACCAACATGGCCGAGGCCTCGGCCCAAGTGGCCCTGCAGGTCAACCGGACCATGGCTTTCTTTCCCCCGGGGGCGCTCCCTCCCCAGGTCATCCGCTTCGATGCCTCTTCCTTGCCGGTGGGAGAATTGGTCTTCAGTTCCAAGACCCGGAATCTGGCCGATATCTTCGACCTGGCCATGACGCGCATCCGACCCTTGTTTGCGACCATCCCGGGGCTCACGGCGCCTCCTCCCTTCGGCTCCAACGCCAGGACTGCCGTGATCGATGTGGACCCGGCCAAGCTCTCGGCCTACAACCTCTCAGCCGACGAGGTGGTGAATGCCATCACCCAAAACAACATCATGACGCCCTCGGGCAACCTCAGGGTTGGGAATATCATGTACGTGACCACGGTAAACTCCCTGGAGGACAGCATTCGGGACTTTGGGTCGATTCCCATCCGGAGCAACGGGGCCACTACCATATTCGTGCGGGACGTCGCGAGGGTGGAGGACGCCGCCGATATTACGGTGGACTATGCCCTGGTGAACGGCAAGCGTTCGGTCTACATGCCCATCGTCAAGACCCCTGACGCTTCCACGCTCACGGTGGTCAATATGCTGAAGAGCAAGATCCCCGAAATGAAAAGCCTCCTCCCGGCCGACGTGGATTTGAAATACGAGTTCGACCAATCCGTCTTCGTGGTCAATGCAGCCAAAAGCCTCATGGAGGAAGGGATTACGGGAGCCATACTCACGGGGTTGGTGGTGCTCCTGTTCCTCAGCGACTGGCGAAGCAGCCTGGTGGTCATCATCACCATTCCGATATCCGTTTTGGGGGCGGTGTTCCTCCTACATCTGTCAGGCCAAACCATCAATATCATGACCCTTAGCGGCCTTTCCCTGGCCATCGGGATTTTGGTGGATGAATCTACGGTGACAATAGAGAATATACATCAGCACCTGGAAATGGGCAAGCCCAAACCCCTGGCAATCTGGAATGCCTGCCAGGAGATCGCCTTTCCAAAACTCCTCATCCTGCTCTGCATTTTGGCGGTGTTCGCACCCGCTTTCGTCATGACAGGGGTGCCCAAAGCCATGTTTCTCCCCTTGTCCCTTTCCATCGGGTTCGCCATGATCATATCCTTCCTGTCTTCTCAAACCATCGTGCCCGTCATCTCCAACTGGCTGCTGAAAGCGGAAATGTTTCAACAGCACAAAGAACATAAGGAAGGGTTATTCGGGCGAATACGAGGAGCCCTGGTGAGCCGCCTGGAAAAATGGATGCCCCGCCGAAAGCTCATCGTGCTGGCGTACCTCGCCGTGACTTTGACGGGTGCGGGTATCTGTGCTTCGCTGATCGGAAGGGACATGCTGCCCAAAAATAATGTGGGCCAGCTCCAGCTACGGCTCCGGGAACCCGATGGTACCCGCCTGGAGGTCACCGAAAGAGCTACCCGGGGCGTCCTGGACATCCTCGACTCTACGGTAGATCATCACGTGGACATTACCTCCGCTTACGTAGGCCTCGTCCCCAGCAGCTTCGGCACCTCCAACCTGTACATCTTCAACAGCGGTACCCAGGAGGCGGTCATTCAGGTCAACCTCGACGATCACTTCAGGGGCAGCATCGAGGAACTCAAGGACCGCCTC
>CAZJDB010000238.1:0-1873 GCA_964544695.1 uncultured Chitinophagaceae bacterium | reverse complement strand
CATACAACCCATTGCTGGATTGAAATCCTATGGCGGACTTGAGGGTATTTTCTGAAAGCCAGGGCCCGCTTTGGGTGACTGAATAATTGGCATTGAGGTCCACGCCTCCATGTACCAGGTCGGGGATACCAAGGTCGACGCTCAAGGCATCGGAAGAGGTCTTGCTTTTAATCAGGTGATCGGCAATAAAGCCTATGTCTCCCCTATACGCCCGGAATTCACCGCCGGTACCTTCCCCCGACACGGAAAATACATCGTAGGTATACGCCGGTATCGCGATGTGCGGAACAGGTGGGTTTTCCCGGTAGGGCGTCTCCTTTTCCCGGTTGAAATCGGTCAGGGCAGCCCAGTTGCTTCCCTGGTTTTGGAAATTCAGGTAGCCGTAGGCGGGCAAGGACAGCGTAGTATCTGGATCGGCGATGTATTCTTTTCCGAAATAGGCCGACAAGAAAAAGCTGGGATGACCACCGTCCAGTTCCGTTCCTACTTTCGCCGTGAACGTTTCATTATAGTTCGTCAAAGGCATGGTCATCGTAGGTGTATAGGTGCTCCAGGCAAAGGTGAGACCGGCGAAGTCCGTGAGATTCGATGGACCACCGTTTCCTTTGTCATCCAGTACGGTTGTATAGGTATGCATTCCAAGTTGCACATCTCTCAGTCCGGAACGACTATTGTAAGCCGCGGAAAAGGACAATCCGAATCCCCCGTCCGCTTTGTCGGAGACTTCTTTGGCCTTCAAGTTCGCAGACAGACTCGGGCTTATGGTTATGCCATTTTGAGAGTTGTTGGAAATGGAGAGCCCTCCCGAGAGGTTCCCACTGGACTTCTCCCCCGTACTTATGGAGGCATTCAGCCCCGTTTCCAGACCCCACCCGTTGTAGGTATTATGGAAGATGCCCAGGCTGCCTCCTAAATTCAATGGTAGACCGAACAACTCCCAGTCCGCCCCCGCGGTAATCCCAAACGATTTATTTGGATTGATATGTTCCACTTTCCGAACCGTATCCGCTCCCCCGTCAAAATCATCCGGTAGCCCCCTGACTTCCCGGGTGATACTCCCCGGATTGATGTTCCATCCCAACCCCACCCAACTGGCGTCTTCATCAGGAGTCCTTCCGCTGTGATAGGCAATATTGACTGGGTAGCCTCCTACATCCAGAAGGGGGATGTTATAGGAAAAGTCCCCCGTGAACAAGTCAACCATATCCTTGGCGCCCACGGAGGTGAAGGCTTTCATTTCGGGTTGCGATGGACCTCCCGTCATAGGCGCTTTCCTGATCTGCTGGGCCATCGGAAGCTCTGCTTTAGGTACTCCATTGATCAGCAGGGGATGCTTGGGACTGGTTTTCTTACCTTTCTTTCCCGGGTCTAAGAAATGCACGGTAGGAATATCCGTTGCATATGCGTCTCGTAACCTATGGGCTGCCAGGATCATTTCGGCATAGAATATCCCCAGGAGCAACAACGCGATGCTTTTTCGGAACCGGACAGATAAGCTCAGGATCATGGTATCAGGGTCTTTAAGGTTAATCGGAAAGAATTATGGTTGCTGGGTGGCTTTGGTCCAGGTAAATTTTATATTCCACGTTTCCTTCCGGCGGTTGGTCAACTGGAACAGGTAGACTTTTTTCTCCGAATACCGGCGGCTGAGGGGAACCTCCAGGAAATTATTCCCATACCGCAGGGACACACTTCCCCGTTGGACCAGTGGGTTGCCTGCGTCGCTGATGCAGGTGATGGAATACGCTACCGTGGTGTCGGCGGCGCTGTTCGCATACGAGACCTTCAACACGTCCCCGGTGAACGCAACGGAAGTGCTGAGGTTCCTTTGCAAGGCCAGGAAGGGTACCGGTTGTTGCGCCTTCCAGTTAGG
>CAZJDB010000237.1:0-4247 GCA_964544695.1 uncultured Chitinophagaceae bacterium | reverse complement strand
GGGGAAGCATCGACAATCTGCCAACCCATACAGAGACGATACGTGTCTTGCTGGTTGACGGTACCGAACAAGTAGCCACGGTCGAAGTCAGTACCTTGAGTAAGTATCCCCGGTTGGATGGGATCGTCGTGCTTACAAACAAGTCTTATGGCAATGAAGATTTGGGCCGCCTGCTAAAGGGGAGGACCAATGACTCCCCCCTGGTTATTTTACAGAATGGCCTGGGGATCGAGCAGGCTTTCATCGACCTTACTTTTCCCGAAATCTACCGCTGCGTACTTTTTGCTACTTGCCAGGCGGTCAATGAACATCAACTGCGGTTCAAGCCGGCATTCACTTCCCCCATCGGGATCATAAAGGGAGATTTTGGCCGTTTGGAGACGGTTACACGACAATTGAATAGCACTCATTTTCCATTCCGTGCTGAAGCTGATATTCAACCCTTCATTTGGAAGAAAGCCATTATAAATTGCGTCTTCAATTCCATTTGCCCTCTCCTGGAAATCGATAATGGGATATTCCATCGGGATCCGGGGGTATTGGAGCTTGCCAAAAGAGTCATATCCGAATGTGTTGTTATTTCTAAAGCCCAGGGGATTGCCCTGGAAGCCCCCGAGATATTGGAAAGTCTCCTGTCCATCAGTAAGTCCTCGGACGGGCAGCTCATTTCAACCCTTGTAGATATTCAAAACAACAGGAGAACCGAAATTGAAACGCTGAACTTGGAAGTCGCCCGTATCGCAAAGGCGATTAACAAAGGGGACAGTGTGCGGGAAACCCTGCTGCTTGGGGAAATGACCAAATGGAAGTCGGAATTGAGCTTACACAAATGATAGCCACCATTGTGTGTGGGTGTGTTTATAGTTACCGTACCATTTGCATGGATAGTACAACAAGGCAACCACCGCTATCCAAAATAAATAAACGGCCCACAAGGGATGACCAAAACCAGGGGCTTGCCAAACCAGGGGTGATCCATCGGATTTCATAGGAAGGCCCTCCAGGAGTATCAGCAAAATATTGATAACCCTCAGCAGGCATAAGTGGAGTATGAAATAAAAGAAGGGCACTTTCCCATAAACTTCGCAAAGGGCAGTGATACGGTTGCTGAATTTTTCAATCAAGGATAATAGGATCAATATCGGCCCGAGCGTCATCAAAAAGAACATTAGGGACGGAGGCTGTTTGGTGGCATTCAAAAACGATAAAATCGTATGGCCTATATTCCGCTGTGTCGTCCAGGGTCTGGGGTCTCCATAAGCATTGATTAGCCTTAGGACCACAAACAACCCGGTAAAAGCAATACCCGAAATCAGTAAGACCCTGCGTCGTTTTGAGGCATCGGCACCCGATTTGAAAAGGGTTCCAAAAACATAACCCAGCAGCATCGCACCGGTCCACGGGATGACGGCGTATAGCTCGACGATCTCCCGGGTAGCGCTGATCGGAATTTCAGCAGCGACGGCTGAAAGAAAAACGGTATTGAGTGTCCCGGCCGGACCCTTCTGCGGAAGTTGTACATAATCGAGGATATTGTGCCCGAAAATGATAACCAGGGCGATGGCGGCAATAACCGGAAGGGGTAATCGAATGAGCAGGGATAGGATGATCATTCCAAATCCGATGGCCCACAATACTTCCAATACGAGTAGGTGGTATTCCAGGTCAAATGTGAAAAGGAAGCTGATGATCACCAGATCGGAGAGGATAAGCCACGCGCCTCTTATTAAAAGGAATTGACTTAGCTCTTTTTTGGTACGTCGCTGTCCGGCCAGAAAGGCGGAGGTCCCGCTAAGAAAAACAAAGGTAGGAGCACAGAAATGTGTGATCCAACGTGTAAAGAACAGGATGCCGGTGGTGGTTTTCATGTCGAGGGGTGAAGGCCCGGGGTTGTGGAGGAAATCACGGGTGTGGTCCAGCGTCATGACGATCATGATCAGGCCGCGCACAATGTCGATGGAATGTATACGTTTTTTCACAAGCTTATGTCTTTCCAAATTAGCCAATGTTCGCTTAATTTTTCAGCTCCGTGTTTCTTATAAAACTTTTGGGCTATCAGGTTGTCCGCAGCGCAATTGACGCAAATGTACAAGGCTTGCTGGCTGGCAAACCAGGTCGCTAACTGGCGAAGCAGGGCGGAAGCGATGCCCTGGCTGCGGTATTCGGGTCCCACATTGATCCATTCGAGCTCGCCATCACAGCCAAAGCGGCGCGTAAGATGGCCGGCGATAAAGCCAACAACCGTATCTTCTTTAGTGGCTACGTAAATGATGCGACTATCCAGCGCTTGCTGGGGATGTAACTCGCGGCGCAGGTAGGCGGTTATCCTTTTTTCCCAATATTCCTGCGTACCCCACTCACCGACCCGTAGAGCGGCCATACCGGGGATATCTGCCTCAACCCCAATTCTGATCTTTTCCATACATTAGACTCTAATATAATCTATTTATGGAAGTGCATCACCATCCGGAAATTGGCCCTGGCGGACCATCTGATCGACGTTTTGGAGGATAAATATTAAGGCATCGGGGCAGGTCTTGGGTGCAGGGGCTGGTAGACGCCAATCCGCCCCCCACCAGGTAGCGTCAAATAGGTGAGGTGGCCCCATCTTTGACTTTGGATGGGCTCGCACTGTACATTTTCTTTGACGAATTGTTGAATGTCGTCGCACATCAACATGAAGTCGCTCGGTGAGTTACTTCAAGTCGTCATTGGATACCGACTTTTTCTTCCGCTCGGGCCTTTCTACAGTCAGTTTCCCAATCCTATAGTTGAAGTACACCCTAAAACTCATGGTATGGGTCAGATTGGCGGTGTATTGATAAAAATCGGCAGATTGCACCTCATTTCTGACCGTGATGGAGGGGGAGAAAAAATTCTCAGCTCCGAGGCCGATGGTTCCCTTTTTCCTCCATATTTCCCGTTTCAGGGTAAGGCTGTAATAGGGGAAGCCGCTTTGGGTACCCTGGGGGAGGATCTGTTTGCCCTGGAATCTGCTGAACAAATAGATAGACCAGCCTTTTTTGAAGGTGTATCCTCCCGACAGTCTTGCATTAACCGTCCAGCCATCCTGGCCCAATTGGGTATAGTACAAGTCCGCGCCACCGCTGAGAGAGAGCTTTTGTCCGAGTTCGAGGTTGACAAAGACATTCAAACCATAGGTGGACTCTATTCCAATATTTGCATAGGTCCTTTCAATGGTATCTCCTTTGGGTAGGCTCAGGCTTTCGATGGCCTGAGTCGTGCGGCGATAAAAGGCATCGAAACCAAGGGTCGTTTGTCGGATGGCGGTGGTATAGTCGAGCTCGATATTGCTGGTATATTCCGGCCCCAGGGCCGGATTGCCTACGGTGACACTGAGGGGATTGGAAGCCACCAGGTTTGGGTTCAGGAATTGAATGGAGGGCCGTTGGATCCTTCGGGTGTAGGCCAACTTAAGCAACTTTCCGTTTTTCAGTCGCCTGGCAATATTGAAGGTAGGCGCCAGGACGCCGTAGGAAGGTGGTGCCAGGGACGAGTCCTGCAACCGGGCGCTGATCGAGGTGAACTCGTATCTGGCGCCTACTCTGAAGCTATAGGGGGATTTGGTGGTCAAGGTATATTCGGCGTATCCTGCGGCGACGTGCTGCTGATAGTTGAATTGATTGGTCAGGTCCGGGTTGGTCTCAAGGATGAAATCCCTTTGGTAGTTATAATTGCTGATCGCATCCCGCAGGATGTACTTGGCACCGAAATCGAGAAGTTGATTGGAATCCAATGGTGTTTGATAGTCGGCCTGCAGGGTGAACTCCTGGTTGGAACTGACGTTGTTGTTTTGGAACCTGACGGGTATGGTGTCTTGTTGCACATCCGTAAATCCGTTGGTACGATCCGTCCGGCTGTAGAGCGTAAGGAAGCTGAATTCCTGTTGAGGCTTGGCAAAAGCATGGGTATAATCCACACTCAAGTCTGCGGTACCCGACCTGGCGGTAGTCTGAACCTGGTCCAGAAGGGTACTGTCGGTGAGCAAATTATCCTGGAAATTGTGGCCGTCGAGCAGGTTGTAGCGCAGGGAGGCGGTCAGGAAGTTCCTTTTATCGGGTTCATATTCCCAACCCAGGTTATAATTTCCCGCGAGGTCGTCCTTCCGTGTGGCGGCCGGTTGATAGGTGGTCGAGGGGCCGGCTCCCTGGACATTTTGGTATTCGCCGGTAACATGATACGTTGCCCGTCCAAAACCGCCTATGGAAAAGCCCATCTTCCGGGTA
>CAZJDB010000236.1:0-13512 GCA_964544695.1 uncultured Chitinophagaceae bacterium | reverse complement strand
GAAACGGTTGCCGGGGTCTCCCGATCCATTCACCTGGTAGGCGTAACAGTCGGCGCCATGCAACATCTCTTCCTTGAGGAAACAGGCCCAGATGGCGCCGAGCTTATTCCTTCCCACATCGAAAGGGAATGTAAAAACGACCCGGTCGGGTGCGTTCATATTGAAGAATAAAAGGTTGATGCTGCTTGCGTCTTTGCTATAGAGGGCGAAGTTGTATCCTTTGTTTACAGGATCCCAGGCGCAGCCTTGAGGGAAAGGCCATCCATAGTCAGGTGTCCAGTGGTTCATACGGTAAATTTAGTGGTGTTCCCTGGTATGTCCCAATTCCACCAGCAGGGAAAGGATATGCGCGGCCAATCCATCGGATCTTTTATAAAAGTCGTACCGCAGACTGATTGCCTGAAATTCCCCCTGCATTGGAGCGTATCGGAAGGTCACCCCGGCCTTGTAGCTTTGAAAAGCCGACAGATCATAATCAGAGGTGTAATATGTTTCCGCCAGGCTGTGCTCTTTATAAGGCCTGAAATAGGATGCCGCGCTTTGCGTATGGAAACGCAGCAGGGGCGCAATGCTGAAAAGGGGACCGAACTTGACGGGCGCCTCCAGTTGCAGGCTGTGTGCCTGGATGCCCCAGGAATCGACATACCAACGGTAATAGAAGCGAAGGATGGTCCTGGACCCCACGAAGGTATTCAATTGCGCGGCCAGGGGTAGCTTCCACCGGTCCCTGGGGAGGTTTTCAACGCGCTCGGTATGCGCAGAGTCATCGAAATAAACCCGGTGGTAAGGCGTGCACAAGAGGCCGTGCTGGTACACCAATTCCGGATAAAGAGCGAGTTGGGTACGCTTATTAATGACAGCGTAGTAAGCAAAATCCAGGTTGTATGAAAACCTCCGGTAAATCGAAAACCAGGTGGTATCCCTCAACTCGAAGGGGTAGATCAGGGTCACGGGCCTACCGAAATTTTCAAGCCTTCCCCAGCGCAGGTCGTCAAAATAACACTGCAGGGAAGCGCTCCAACGGGATACGCCCTGCCGGTCCGTGTGTTCCAGGGAAACGCTGGCCGGTATGGATTCGTAAGCGGATTCTGTGGAAAAGCCCGTGCCCACGCCCAGGAAAGTCCTGGAGCGGCTTCCCTGCGAATGACCCAGCCGCGCCTTGTACCCCAGGTTGACGTATGCCCTTTCGGATACCTTGGAGGCCGAAGAAACGATGAAGTCGATATTGTCCATGGAAGCCGAGGTGATGATATCCACGCCCCCGTTGATGGAAATGGTACGATTGGAGTCGGGTTGGTGCGAGAAGGACACCATGGGAGAAAACACCTTCAGGTGTTCCGTACCGATCCCCCCGGTAATGGCGGAGTGATTACCATTCTGGAGATAAAAGCCGTAAAAAACCTGGAGATCGGTCTTGGAGACGCGTTCTTTTCGATAAGCGCTGTCCTGTCCACGAGCCGTCATGGTCAGCAATAACAGAGCCAGAGAGAGGTATTTAATGCGCATACTGTCAATTGCATCCGCATCCGCCGCTGGCCTTACCGTTTCCTCCTCCACTGGCCCCTTCCCGATAGGTCTGGGCGCTTTCATCGAAGGCAGCGATGTCGGGCTTTCCCAACTGCATTTGCTTATCGTTCAGGTAGACCCTTTGATAGGGCTTTACGGCGGCACAGGAGGAGAGGAGACCCACCAGCGCCAGGAGGAGCTTGTTCTTACGCATAGGTCAAGTGTTTGATTTTATCCGTTGTCAGAACACGGTCCCTGCCATCGATGACAATTCCGTGAACCCCGGGCAATTGGTTGAGCAGGTGAAGTCCGGCGTCTGGGCCCATGACCGTCACCGCGGTCGCCAACCCATCCGATAACTCGGCCGAAGGGCTGATGATGGTGACACTTTTAATCCCCTTTACGGGACGTCCCGTTCGGGGGTCGAGGTTGTGGGAATAGCGAACACCCCCGATCTCCACGTACTGCTCATAATTGCCGGAAGTAGCGATGGCGGCATCCTCGACGGGCAACCACATCAGGATTTGAGCCGGGTCCCGCGGATCCGCGATACCCACCTTCCAGGGAGTACCGTCCGGTTGTACCCCCCAGGCCGTCAGGTCACCACTGGCATTGACCACACCGGAAGCGACACCGGCAGCTTTCCACAAGGCCCTCACCTTGTCAGCGGCATAACCTTTTCCAATGGCTCCGAACCCAATGCGCATCCCTGGCTGCCGCAGGAAAACGCTGGCGCCGTTGACTTCAATGGAGCCGTACCCGACAAATTCAAGAACGGCTTTCAAGTTGGCTTCGCTGGGCAGGCGGGGTACCTTTTCCTTGAAATTGTACAGGGATCTCAGGACCCCTGCGGAAATGTCAAAAGCGCCCTGGCTGATTTTGGACAGGTACAGGCAACGCTGGATCAATTCCGCGACTTCGGAGTCCACGTTTACGGGATGGACCCCGGCCAGGCGGTTGATCAGGGAAGTTTGGGATTCTTCCTTGAATTCGGTGAGTAAACCTTCGAGGCGTGTGATTTCCGCCACTCCCGCCCGCAAGCGGTCCCAGGCAAGCGCCTGGTGCGTTTCAACAACGATCAATTCAAACGAGGAACCCATTAAACGCGTGTGGAGCTGACGTTTGACCATGGGACTAAAACTTATCGAGTTCCCGGATAAAAGCATCCGGGGACTGCCCGGAGTATTGCAGTGTGGCCAACCATTGTTTGTCGGGCTTCAATAAGACAATTTTAGGAAAAGCGCCTTCCTGATCGAAACGCGCCGCCAGACTATCGTATTCGCTTGCCAGCCGTGCGGCCACCTTCTTTCGCTGTGGAAAATCAGCGTTCAACACCACCAGGTGCTCACTCGCATATTGTTTAAATGCGCTGTCCGCCAGGACCTTTTTTTCAAAGTGGATGCAGGGAATGCACCAATCGGACCCCGAAAAAACCAGCAATACCTTTTTCCCCTCTTTCCGCGCCTGGCTGAACGCCTGCGTGGGGTCCAATTGCATTTGGCCCCTTGCGCAAATGGAAAGAGCTAGTAGGATCAATATTCTCATGGAGTGGTCTTTAAAGGTAGGACCTAATGCGTTTTTGTCCAATACCTAATATAGGGGATAATCATTAACTTTAGCCGTGCGCTACTTCGAATTTCTCCCCTGCCCAGGTCTGAGAAGGTATGTCAAATGCTATTACCTTTTCGAATCCGATTCCCCGGCTGAAGTCGAGGATACGGTATTCCCCAGCGGGATCGTGGAAATTATATTCAACCTGGGAGAGGGTATTTGGAAAACGGCTCCCGACGGCTCGTTTCATAAAACGCCTTCCATAGAACTTTGGGGACAAGTGACGCGGCCCCTTCCCGTGAGGTCCGTGGGCAAGCAAATCATGATGGGCATCCGCCTATATGCACACGCGCCCTTATACGGTGTTTTGAATGACCAGGTGCTGGATGCCGGGGATGTGCTGGGCGGCGACATTCGGGAATTGCACGCTCGTTTGCTGGAAACCCGATTGCCCGCGGAGCGGATTGCCCTCATCGAGTGGTTCCTGCTTAGGCGCTTGCAGGCAAATGACAGGTTAGCCATGATCGGTCAAATCCTCGCGGATCTCCATCAGGAAACCCCTGGCGAAATCAAGACCATTGCCTCCAAATACCATGTGACGCCGAGGTATCTCCAGAAGCTCTTTGTTCAACACACGGGGCTTACCCCGAAGCTCTACCACCAGATCAACCGGTTTCAGCACAGTTTGAGGCTGGTGGGTAAGCGCGAGTCCTCCCTGACCTCCATCGCCTACGACTGCGGATACTTCGATCAATCCCATTTCATCCGCGAATTCAAATCTTTTACGGGTATCGCGCCCTCGGAGTATACTTCCCAGGCTTACCCCGTTTCGGTAGCGCTGAGCGCTTAGTTCCGTTTTGTACAATTTTCATCCTGGCTGGCGTCCTAGCTTTGCTTCATGTACGAAACATTTAAAGCCTTACACCAGGGCGGCGAGGCCTTTGTCTTGGCCAATGCATGGAACGCGGAAAGCGCGAAAATTTTCCAGCGAAACGGTTTTCCCGCTATCGGCACTTCCAGCGCGGCCGTTGCCAAAAGCATGGGATACCCCGATGGGGAAGGGATGTCCTTTGCCGCGTACCTTTTTATCATCCGTCGTATGGCCGAGGTGATGGAGGTTCCCTTTAGCGTAGACCTGGAAATGGGCTTCGGTGAAACCGTTACGGAAATTCAATCGAATATCTCGCAGCTTTCCGCACTGGGCGTGGTCGGGATCAACCTGGAAGATTCCAGGATCGTCAATGGGAAAAGGGTCCTGCAGGATGCGTATTCCTTCGCGGAAAGACTCTCCCTGCTTCGGGAGGCCCCCATTTTCATCAATGTACGCTGCGACACCTACCTCCTGGGTGTGTCGGAGGCACAGGCTCAAACCGCCCGTCGGGCCCAACTGTATCAGGCGGCGGGGGCGGATGGATTGTTCCTTCCCTGCATTCTTTCCGAAGAGGATATTAGCGCAGCCATTGCCGCCACCACATTGCCGGTCAACGTAATGTCCATGCCCGGGCTCCCGGACATTCACACCTTGTCGCGCCTGGGAGTAAAACGCCTGAGCATGGGTCCGGCCCTATTTGAATGGGCCTACGCACAACTCAACCAATGTCTACCTGATAGTTTCCCCGTATAGCCATGTAAAAAAGGTCCGCTTTTCGGGGCGGACCTTTCCTTTTATTCCGTTTTTATACTATCGATCGGGTTGGACATGGCTGCCTTGATGCTGTGAATGCTGATGGTCAACAAAGAAATAACGAGTAATAGGAGGGGAGGCAACACGAAAATGGCCCAGCCGAGGCTGATATGGAACGCATAATTTTCCAACCACCGGCTTGCAGTCAGATAAATCAGGGGCAATGCAATCGCGCTGGCCAGACCAAGTAACCGGACAAAATCCCTGGAAAACAAGATGAGGAGGCTGGAAACAGATGCCCCCAGGACCTTCCGTATCCCGATTTCCTTGGTCCGGAGATGGATGAGGAAGCTCGACAGGCCCAATAATCCCAGGCACGCTACGACCACGGCCAGAATGGCAAAGAGGCCGAAGACCTGGCCGAATTGCTGGTCCGCCTGGTATTGGTGGTTAAAATAATCGTTCAGGAAAAAATAGTCGAAGGCGTTTCCGGGGAAGACATTTTTATAGGCCTTTTCGAAAAAGGCCATTTCTTCCCTCAGGTCCCGGGTATTGATGCGGACGGACACATAACTCCAACCGGGGTAGCTTGGGTAGTAATAAAGGATAGGCTCGTACGCCTCCTTAAGCGATTTTTGGTGGTAGTTTTGCAGTACACCCACTATTTCCGATTGTATGGAATCCATGCCATAATGGAAAAGGATCTGCTGGCCGACCGCTGCTTGCGGGGTTTGAAAACCCAGAATTTTGGCCAGGACCTCGTTGACCATTACGCGCGCCTCTTGTTTACTGCTGATGTTGGAGGAGTCCCCGGGCAAAAAGTTCCTGCCCGCGACGACTTTGATCTGGTAAGTCGATACGAATCGGTCATCGACCCCCACCAGGAAAGGTGAGAAATTGTGTTTAATGTCTTCATCGATTTTCCGGACAGAATTACTTTCCGTAATCGTATTTCCCGGGACATAACCTGTCGTGCTGATGTCTTCCACGGCTGCATCGGAGGATAGGAGGTTTTTAAAGGACCTGATCCGGGAACCAAAGGTCGAATCGAGCACACCAGGGATTTGATCACCAGTATCTGGTCTTTGGTATATCCCAGCGCCTGCTTTCGCATGTAGGAAAGCTGCTGGAAAATAGTAAAGGTCCCTGCGATCAGGAGGATGGACAACACGAATTGGAAAGACACGAGGACTTTCCGCATGACGATCCCTTTGCCCGATTGGAACAAGCGACCTTTCAGCACCAGCACGGGTCGGAAGGCAGCCAGGACAAAGGCGGGATAGGCACCAACCAGGAATGCGCCCAATACTAACGCGCCCAAAAGCCCCGCCCAGAAAATGGGTTGACCCGCGCTGAAGCCTACGCCGATATCCCTTCCGGTCAGGCGGCTGAAATAAGGATAGCAACTCAGGATAATCAGCGCCGCCAGGGTCGATGCCAGCACGTTGATCAGCAGGGAATCCATGAAGAATTGGGCGATGAGCTGCGACTTGGAGGCGCCCACGACTTTACGGAGACCAACTTCCCTTGCCCTTTCCGTGGCTTTTGCTGTGGATAAGTTGATGTAATTGATCCAGGCGATGACCAGGATGAAAATACCGATGATGGAAAGGAAGTACAACTCTTTTCGGTTACCTCCCGCTTCCATTTCCTTTTCATACCCTGCGGCCAGGTGGATATCCCTCACGGGCTGGAGGTGGAAAAAATTCCGGTAATTGAATTGCTTCTCCTTGTCCCCGATATTGCGCTCGATCAGTGCGGGGAACTTGGCTTCGAACCTGGCGGGGTCGGCCCCTGGCTTCAGCAGCACGTAGGTATAAAATTCCGGCCAGGTCCAGGTATGATCGAGGAAATCCAGCGACCCGCTGCCTTGAACGGCAAAAGGGATGGCTGCATCGAAGTGAAGGTGTGAGTTGGCGGGCATATCGCGGAATACGCCCGTGACCTTCAGGGGTACACGCCCGTTCAGGGTAAGCGTTTTGCCCAGGGGGTTCTCTTTCCCGAAATATTTTTTAGCGGTCATTTCTGAAATGACGATTGCCGAATTATCCATCAGCGCCGTTTGCGGATCACCTTCCACGAAAGGATAGGAAAACATCCGGAAAAAGGGAGTATCCACAAACAGCATGTGGTCTTCGTTGAACGTCCTACCCGGGATCGAGGTGGATAAAACCGGACCGGACATAAACATTTGTAGGGGAGCCAGCCGCGTAACCTCTTCCACTTCGGGGAATGTATTTTTCAAGGTCGACGCTACCCCGGGATGATTGGTAGCCAGGACATTGTCCCCAAAGCTTCCGGTAAATGTCGCCGTCACCCGGTACAAACGGTCGGCTTTCGAATTGAAATTATCGTAGCTCAACTCGAAATGGACGTAGAGGAACAGGAAGAAGCAGGCGGACATCCCAATGGCCAGCCCCAGGATATTGACAAGGCTAAAGACCTTGTTCTTGAGCAGGTTCCGGCCTGCGACGAGGAGATAGTTGCGGATCATGCCCGAATCCGGCGACTTTAATGCCGAGTTGATAAACAGTTGATTATTAGCATTATGTGCAAAATAGTGCCGCCCCGATTGTCCGCTTTTAATACATCCGGCGTCCGATTTCGCGATGTGGCAAAAATCGGTATATTAGAGTGGTACTAAACGCCCTATGCCATATGGGAAGTGCTTCATTGATCGTTCTTATTCTTGCAGGCGTATCCTTTGCCGCAGGAGGAATAGCCGTATCCCGGTTTTTTGTAAAGGGGACCAAAAACCCACAAAAAGGGCAGGCCTATGAATGCGGCATTCCCACAAGCACCTCTCCCTGGAACCAGTTCAATGTCGGTTATTATTTGTACGCGCTGATCTTCCTCATCTTCGATGTGGAATTGATCTTTTTATACCCCTGGGCGGTCGTGGTCCGGAAGATCGGGATGGGTGCATTGGTCGAGGTCGGAATCTTCCTGTTTATTCTCTTCATGGGTTTTTTGTATGCCCACAAAAAAGGAGCATTGAAATGGCGGTAGACCAGCTTCCCGAAACCGGCCCCGCCTTCCCGGGCGAGGTTCACCCCACTGCCGGTGGTGGCGTTTTAGTCACTAAGCTCGACGAGGTCATCAATTGGGCCCGCTCCAATTCCTTATGGCCCCTGGTATTCGGGACTTCGTGTTGTGCGATAGAAATGATGTCTACGGCATCCGCCAAATACGATTGGTCCCGCTTCGGTTTCGAGGTCGCCCGGGCTACCCCGAGGCAAGCCGATGTGATCATCATTGCCGGCACCATCGTCAACAAGATGGCGCCCGTACTGAAACGCCTCTACGATCAAATGGCCGATCCCAAATATGTCATTGCCATGGGTGCCTGCGCCACCAGTGGGGGTCCCTTTTTCTACAATACTTACTCGGTTGTCAAAGGAGCGGACCACGTGATTCCGGTGGACGTCTACATTGCGGGCTGTCCTCCCCGTCCGGAGGCCTTGCTGCACGCATTGATCACCTTACAGAAAAAGATCCAGGGGGAGCACCATGAGTCCTGAAGCACTCCGCGAACGCCTGTCAAATCTGACTTTTGAACAAGGGACGGAATGGCCCACGGCGACCGTGACGGCGTTGGACTGGCGCGCCCTTGCTGAAGAAGTCCGCCATACGGACGGCCTTGAATTCGATTACCTCTTTTGCGTCACGGGCGTGGATTGGAAAACGCATTTCACCGTCGTCTATCACCTGACCTCTACCGCGCACCGGCATATATTGGTAGTTAAGGTGTCGGCGGACCGCTCCGAACCTGTCGTGCCTACGGTTTCCGACATTTGGCGTACCGCCGAATTCCATGAACGCGAGGTCTATGACCTGTTCGGAATCGTCTTCCGGGGTCATCCCGATTTGAGGCGCCTGTTCATGACCGACGATTGGAATGGATGGCCCCTGAGAAAAGATTATGAAGACCCCGTCAATATGATCAAGCTATGATCGAAGAAATAGGCACGACAGAGGCGGGGGAACTGGTGATCAACATGGGCCCCCAGCACCCCTCCACGCATGGGGTGCTTCACCTGATCATCACGATCAGCGGGGAAACGATCAAGAAAGTCGAACCCCACCTTGGCTATATCCATCGGTCCATCGAGAAGATGTGTGAAAGCCTTTCCTACCGGCAATTTATTTACGTGACCAGCCGCATGGACTATCTTTCTTCCCATATCAACAACCACGGCTGCGCCCTGTGCGTGGAGAAAGGAATGCAAATCGAAGTCCCACCGAGGGCCCAGGTGATCCGGGTCCTGATGGATGAGCTGACCAGGCTGGCCTCGCACCAACTGTGGTGGGGCGCCATGGCCATGGACGTCGGCGCCCTCACGCCCTTCTTCCATGCCTTCCGCGAAAGAGAAGCCATCAACGACATCATGGAAGAAACGTGCGGGGCCCGCCTGACCATGAATTATATGGTGCCCGGGGGTGTGATGGCCGATCTCCACCCGCGCTTTGCCGAGCGTGTAAAAGAATTCATGCGCTTCTTCCGGTCCAAGATGGATGAATACGATGAGCTGGTGACCAACAACGTCATCTTCAAAAGCCGCATGCAGGGCGTGGGCTACCTCTCCCGCGAAAACGCGATTTCGTATGGCTGTACTGGCCCCACAGGCCGCGCCAGCGGCGTATCCTGCGATATGCGAAAGATCGCGCCTTACGAAGTATACGGACGCCTTGCCTTCAATGAGATTTTACAAACGGAAGGGGATTGCTACGCGCGCTATCTCGTCCGCATGGCCGAAATGCGCCAGTCCCTTTCCATCATCGATCAATTGATCGATAATATTCCCGAAGGGGACTTCCAGGCCAAAACCAAGGCCGTCCTGAAGTTGCCCAAGGGAGAGTTTTATTCACGTGTTGAAACCGCCCGCGGGGAATTTGGGGTGTATATCATTAGTGAAGGTGGGACCACTCCCTATAGGATTAAATTTCGTTCGCCAGGATTTTCGAATTTGTCAGCTTTGGACCATATGGCCCGTGGCCACAAAATCGGCGATTTAGTGGCCATCATGGGCACGCTCGACCTCGTAATACCCGATATAGACAGATAATGATTAGCCTCGCAGATATAACGGCCGCCATAAACCACTGGCTCTACGCCACCCTCCCCGGCTGGGCCGCCCTCCTGGTGGAAGCCGTGATCGTGGGCATCGCCGCGATCACCCTTTTCGCCGTGTTGGGTCTTGTACTTGTATTTATGGAAAGAAAGGTCTCCGCCTACATGCAAGTAAGACTTGGCCCCAATCGGGTCGGTCCGGGTGGAACCCTTCAAACCCTGGCGGATACCCTGAAGCTGGCCATGAAGGAAGGACTGACCCCCGACGGGGCCGACAAATTCCTGTTCAACCTCGCGCCCTACGTAGTCATCATAGCGGCCATGCTGATCCTGGCGCCTATCGCCTTCGCCAAAGGCTTTCAGATTTGGGACCTGAATATCGGCATATTGTATGTGTCCGCCGTCAGTTCCTTAAGCGTCATCGGCATCCTGATGGCTGGCTGGGCCAGCAATAACAAATATTCCCTGTTGGGCGCCATGCGCAGCGGAGCCCAGATCGTCAGCTACGAGCTGTCCGCAGGCATTTCCGTGGTGTCCATCGTTATTCTGACGGGCAGCCTCCGCATCTCCGACATCGTCGCCTCCCAGCAGGACGGATGGTGGATATTCAAAGGACATATCCCCGCGCTGATTTCATTTGTCATTTTCATCATTGCCGTCACCGCGGAAACCAACCGCGCGCCCTTCGACCTGGCCGAAGCGGAATCCGAACTGACCGCAGGGTTCCACACTGAATATTCGGGGATGAAATTCGCCTTGTTCTTCCTGGCGGAATACGTCAACATATTCATTGTTTGCGCCATTGCAGCCACCCTCTACCTGGGGGGATGGATGCCCTTGCATATCGGTCATTGGGCGGCATTTAACCATGTCATGGACTATATTCCCAGCAGCTTGTGGTTCTGGGGAAAGACCTTTTTCCTGATATTCGTAATCATGTGGTTCCGCTGGACCTTTCCCCGACTGAGGATAGACCAGCTCCTGAACCTGGAGTGGAAGTATCTGCTTCCCATCAGCATGGTCAATTTATTATTGATGGCATTAATTGCAGTGGAGGGATGGTATCTATGAAAAAATATTTATCAGACGTTTTCGGCGCGATTGGCTCCTTGTTGAAAGGGATGAAGCTCACAGGGTATTATTTTACCCACCACAAGGAGATCATTACCCAGGAGTATCCCGATAAAAAGATAAAGCTCCCGGAACGCTTCCGCGGAGAAGTGGTCATGACCCACGACGAGCAAAACGAGCACGCCTGTACGGGATGTACGGCGTGCGAGCTGGCCTGCCCCAACGGGACGATCAAGATCATTACCAAATTCGACGTGACCCCGGAGGGTAAAAAGAAAAAGGCCCTGGACACCTTTATCTATCACCTGGAGCTCTGCACCATGTGCAACCTTTGTGTGGAAGCCTGTCCTACCGATGCCATCAAGATGGCTCAAAATTTCGAGCACAGCGTGTATGACCGGAGCCAACTGACAAAGAAATTGAATAATCCGGGGTCTAAAATCAGGGAGGGCGTTGAATAATGAGTGCATCCGCCGTTATTTTTTACCTCCTTTCTGCTTTTATCCTGGTTACCGGCGTGCTCGCCGTCACCACCCGCAAAATCTTCCGCTCCGCCATCTGGCTCCTGTTTTCCCTCGCCGGGATCGCGGGCCTTTATTTTTGGATGGGATTGGAGTTTATCGCGGCCGTCCAGATCGTGGTGTACGTGGGGGGTATCGTGGTACTGATTATTTTTTCCATTTTCCTCACCCAACAAACGGGCAAGGAGCTGACAGCGCCGCGGCGCCGGCGTGTATTATTCTCGGCACTCGCAGTGGCGCTCGGGTTCGTCCTTACGTGCCTGATCCTGACCCGGGAGCCATTCCCGGGGATCGCCGGCCGATCGATGGATGCCGGCATTGCTACCATAGGGTCAAGCCTGCTCAGCCTTTCGGGGTATGCATTACCCTTCGAGGTCGTCAGCATCTTGTTGTTGGCCGCCATGATCGGATGCATTGTCGTAGCCCTTAAAACCAACAAATCATGAACGAGGTCCCGCTGAGCCATATCCTAATCCTGAGTACGGCCCTGTTTTTCATCGGGATGTACGGGTTATTCACCCGGAGGAACCTGATCACCATGCTGATGTCCATAGAGCTCCTCCTCAACAGCGTGAACATCAATTTCGTTGCCTTCAACAAATACTTGTATCCGGGGCGATTGGACGGCGTTTTCTTTGTCCTGTTCATCATAACCATAGCGGCCGCGGAAGCCGCCGTTGCCATAGCCATCATCATCAACCTATACCGGAACCTGCATTCCATCGACGTTGAGGAGGCCGATGACATGAAATTTTAGCCCTTATGCCAAACGTTGCATATATCGCCTTGATTCCATTATTGCCCCTGGCAGGTTTCATCTTGCTGGGCCTGTTCGGCAGGAAATACCTGGGATACTTTGCCGGTCTCCTGGGCACGGGCATCCTTTTGGCCGTAACCGCGCTTTCGGTATGGGTGGCGTATGCCTACTTTTCCGCCGGTGCCCCCTATCACCCCATCGTAGCGTTGAAATTTACCTGGCTGACTTTTTCTCCCGGTTTGTCCATCGACATGAGCATCCTTCTGGACCCCATTTCGGTGATGATGATCGTGGTGATCAGCTTTGTGTCCCTAATGGTCCATATTTATAGTTTAGGATACATGAAAGGGGACCCGAGGTTCGGTACGTACTACGCTTTTCTATCCCTATTTACGTTCTCGATGTTGGGGCTCGTCCTGGCCGAAAATCTACTGGAAACCTATATATTTTGGGAGTTGGTGGGTTGCTCCTCCTACCTCCTCATCGGCTACTACTACGATCGCCCAAGCGCGGTGGCCGCGGCAAAGAAAGCCTTTATCGTAACGCGCTTTGCGGACCTCGGATTCCTGGTGGGGATACTCGTGCTCTCTTTTAACGGAGGCACTCTCGATTTTCAAACCCTGCTCGCCAGCCATACGGCGCCGTTAGTGGGGTTGATCCTCATCTTCATCGGAGGCGCGGGTAAATCGGCCATGTTCCCCCTGCACGTCTGGCTCCCTGACGCCATGGAGGGACCCACTCCAGTGTCCGCACTGATCCACGCCGCGACGATGGTGGTGGCTGGTGTGTACCTTGTGGCTCGGCTTTTCCCCTTGTTTGCTTTAGATGTGACCGCCATGCAGGTCGTCACCTATGTCGGGGCGCTTTCCGCTTTACTAGCGGCCACCATCGCCTGTACCCAAACCGATATAAAAAGGATATTGGCTTATTCCACCATGTCCCAGATCGGGTATATGATGTTTGCCCTGGGCGTGGGTGGATTTACCGCATCCATGTTCCACCTGTTCACGCACGCCTTCTTCAAGGCCCTCCTCTTCCTTTGCGCGGGTATCATCATCCACCAGGCGCACAGCAACGATATGAAATCGATGGGGGGGTACCGGCGCCTGATGCCCCTGACACACATATGTTTTTTGATCGCCTGTTTGGCGATTGCGGGTATTCCGCCTTTTGCGGGGTTTTTTAGTAAAGAACAGATTCTCTCTGCTGCTCTCGGCGCCAATCGATTGATTTACGTCGTGGGTGTGTTTACGTCGGGACTTACCGCATTTTATATGTTCCGACTTTATTTCTCTATCTTTTGGAATAAGGCAGAATTCAAATCTCATTCAACAGAGAGTCACGAAGATCATTATGGCGAAGCTTCTTTCTCCATGTTATTTCCATTAATAATTCTTGGAATATGTTCTAT
>CAZJDB010000235.1:0-4322 GCA_964544695.1 uncultured Chitinophagaceae bacterium | reverse complement strand
CAAAAGAAGGATTACAAGGCCTGGATGGTGTTTCATGCGGGGGAGGAAGACATACATATATATCTGGAGGCTGTCGCGCGTCGTTCGGAATCCAGGGATTCGGCACAGGAGGAATCCTATATTTCTTACTTGCAGGGACTGACGACTTCGGCTTACCCCCTGGTCAGCGCGTATGCTACCGTCCAACTATGCTGGATTTGGAAGGAAAGGGGGGACCGATACGCGGCGGTCAGCAGGTACAACGTTTCCGCCTTCCGGCCGGCTTACCGTTTCTACTATCTTAAGGCCATGCAGTTGTATACGGCCCACGCGGGCGAGGTCGACCGTTATCCGGTCTTCCGGCTAAGGATGGATCTCATGCGGCGGCTCCTCGGTATTTCTTCGGTCAGGCTTCGGATCGAACCCATTCAAATTCCGGGCAAACCCATCCTCGCGCACGTCCTGTACCGGAACGTCGACACATTGCACGTTCGCATCCGGAAAAAAGGAGGGGGCTATGCAAGGATGGAAGCCATACCGTTGGCTGGTGTAAAGGATTATCAATATCATGGCGTTTTCCTGAAACTGGATTCCCTGCCTCCGGGAAAGTATACCCTGACCTATGGGATGGAAGGCGCGAATAAAAGGGTATCCCTGACCGTTACCCGTATCGGGACGGCCTTCGACGGAGACCGGCTGTATGTACTCGACCGCGTGACGGGGCTTCCGCTGGCAGGCGCGCGGGTAAGCGGCAAAAGGGGCAGCGGGATGGTGAATGGGGAAGGGTTTGTGCCTTGGTCCGGGAGGGATACGGTGAACATCCGGTTCGGAGGGGATACTCTGGCGGGCGTTTCCCTGTCCACCAACCGGGGTATGTTTGCCGACGAGGTTTATGAGGGAGACACCGATGATGACCTGCTGAGTTATTACAAGGAAAATACGACAATGAATATCTTTACGGACAGGGGCATTTACAGGCCGGGGCAAAAGGTATTTTTCAAGGGGATTTTCGTGATACGGAATCCGCTTACAGGTGCGGCCATGGCTTTGACCTCGAAGGATATCTCCGAACGGTATTTCAGGAAGCTGACCCGGGAAAAGATCGGCTTGACCTTACAGGATCCCTTTCAAAAGATCATCGATTCGCTGAAAGTCTCTATCAACGACTATGGCTCAGTCAGCGGTTCCTTCCAACTTCCCGCCACTGCGGCTACAGGGGACTGGGAATTTAATACGGATGAAAAAAGCACCGTGGAGGTCTCCACTCAGGGGGGGCGTTTCCGCGTGGAGGAATACAAACGTCCCACGTATGAACTTACCCTCGAAAAACCCACTCAGCCGGTGCGTTTGTTGGATACCTTCTCCATCAGGGTGCGCGCGGCCTCTTACGCGGGGGCGCCCTTGCAGGGCGTCCGCTTGCAATATAAGGTCACAGCCGTCGTCAAAGATACCATTAGTTTGGGCACTGCGGAAACGGATTCGAGCGGGTGCTTCCTGATCCCTGTCAAAGACATGACGTCCCGCGGATCGAATACGTATTACCAGGTCTCGGTTTCAGGGACCGATCCCAGCGGGGAAAGCCACGAGGCCCAACTGGAATTCGACCTGACGGACCGGCCCATTACCCTCACGACCAGCCTGGGAGCCGTCGTGGATGCCGCGCATCCGCCGAAGGTGAGCGTGTGGGCCAGCGACCCCTTTGCCGGCGCAGTGAAAAGACCGGTGATACTTCGGTTCTATCGCATCGAAGCGGACACGCTGGCCTCCGGTAAAGACCATGAATGGGAGGACCCCACCGATACGGGCCTGTATGCGGCGGGCCAACTCGAAGCGTGGTTCCCATGGGCCCTTTTCTCTGGAAATCAAAAGTCCGCGCAAAGCCTCGTTTACGAAGTCAACGACACGGCCGGAGGAGATCGCCCGATCGAATTTCCCGCGGGTGCACTCGAGGGAGGCGCATACCGCCTGGAGGTGACGTGCAGGGAAGGGGAGAAAGTGGTGGGGGAGCGCGATTTTAATTTTTCGGTATTCAATAAAAGGGACCAAACCTTCCCTATCAGCAAGCAAGGCTTTGAATATCTGTCAAAGGATTCGCTTGGCCGGGGTAAGCCCTTTTTCTGGACGATCGGACAAGCGGGGACGCCTGACTATTCGGTTTATTCACTGTCCTGGATCCAGAAAGGCAGGAAAGGGTTGGAAGTCCGGCGCACGTACCAGGAGGTGGCGGGGGAAAAGGGCTTGACCGATATCCGCTTCCTGCTGCCTGGCGAGACCTTCCAAAACGCGCTTGTGACACGGACCTTTTTCCGGAATAATGCTACCTATACACAGCAATCGTATCTATATGTACCGGCGGAAGAGGGTTCGTTGTCCATCGAAGTGGATAGGTACCGGAAGGTCCTGGCCCCGGGCGCCCCGGCAACCTTCGAGGTATCGGTCAAAACGGGAGACGTGCAAACCGCGGCGGAATTGATGACCACGCTGTACGATGCTTCCCTGGACGCGCTTCAGAAAAACGATTGGGAAATACCTAACAGGTACGCCTACGTGAATCTATACAATACCTGGGCATTCACACCCAATGAGGCGTACCTGGGGTGGCTCAACGAGCCGGAAACCGCAGCGGATTCGGTGGAGTTCCTTATGGAAGGGAAGGTGGAGGGGGTTGTGGTCTCGGCGGTCGGATTCAAACAAAATCGTTTGATGTCCGCGCCAGCGATGACGCAGTTGAGGATTCGGGGCATCGGCAGTGGCCTTGAGAAGATGCCGCTCACGATCGTGGATGGCAAGGAATTCAATGGCAATATCAATATGGCGGATTACACGGATGCCCTGGTGTTGAAGGGGGCAGACGCGGAGGCGCTGTATGGAGCCCGGGCGGCAAATGGGGTGTTGGTGTTGAGTACGCACGGGCCCGTACAATTGCCCGTGGGGGCGCCGCGGGAAGCCCCGCCCCTCGTGGTTCGGCGTGACTTTTCGGAAACGGCTTTCTTTTACCCGTCGTTGTATGCGGACCGCGATGGTCGTTTTCGCATTCAATTCACCCTGCCGGAAAGCGTCACGAGCTGGCGCTGGATGATGATGGCGCATACCCTTTCGGGATCCTTTGCTTACCTGGAGCGTTCCCTGGTCAGTCAACTGCCACTGATGGTTCAGCCGGCGGTGCCGCGGTTTTTGTATCAGGGGGATAGGGTCGTTTTGTCGAGCCGGATCACGAATATGGACAGCAGCGCGCAGGCGGGGACCCTACGGTGCCTCGTCACGGACGAGGTGACGGGGGAAACGCTGAAGGACTCGGCTTTGCCATATGCGGCGGCGCCCCACGGCACGTTTACGGGTGCTTTTGTGGTGGGGGTGCCTTCGGGCTTGCTGCATCCTTTGCGCATACGCGTGACCGTTCGTTCGTCGGATTTCAGCGATGGGGAGGAGCACGTGGTGCCGGTGCTGTCGCCGCGCATTCTGGCTTCTTCGCAGGTTCCCCTGCGGTTATCGGGCGGGGCTTCGCTTGCGGTGACAGCGCCGGTGTTGCCTCCGGATGCCACTCCGTTTGGCGTGGGCTTGTTCATCGACCCGCAACCCCAGGCCTCGGTGCTGGACGCGCTGCCGTTTTTGGCCAATGATCCCTATGGCTGCGCGGAACAAACGTTCAATAAGATCCTCGCCTTTACCCTGGCCCGAAAAATCGGATGGGATTTGCGGCCCGGTCCGGGCGGAGACACTGCCAAGGGGTCAGGGGACTATTTTGAGATGCCGGATGCGGACCTGATGCCGTGGCTTACTCTGAATCACGCGGGACGCGAGCACCAACGGGAGCTCCGAAGGCTCATGGATACCGTATACGATGCTTCCCAGATCGCTAAGTACAGCGATCTGCTGAAGGGTATGCAAAACGCGGATGGAGGCATGACGTGGTTTAAGGGAGGGAAGAGTGATCCTTATATTTCCTTTTATATGCTGGGTAGCCTGGGTTCCTGGAATATGCGGATCGTTGACGTGGATGCGTTGATTACTTACTGCGATTCGGTGGCGCTTTCTTCCAGGGCTGCCCCATATTATGCTGATGCACGGACGTATTGGCTGTCCTTGAAGGCGTTACCCCGCGCCGATAGTTTGCTATTGGGACGCTTGTTGAGCAAGTCCGGAGACCTTTCGCTTGGCCCGCGGGCTGCCCTGATTGCGGCGGCGTTGCGCTATGGAAAGGAGCCTTTCGTGGGCGTGGCTCAGGACCGCCTGGAGTCCATCCGGCAGGAAGCCATCATGGATTCGGCCGCGGGAACACGCTGGAAGGATATATCCGATCAGGACGACCTGACCACGGGCGATGAAGAAGCCCTGGTCAAGCT
>CAZJDB010000234.1:0-29421 GCA_964544695.1 uncultured Chitinophagaceae bacterium | reverse complement strand
ATTTCCGGTTCTTGGTTTGTCTGTGTCGAAGCCCCGGCCGTTGTCCCTGACGCTAAGGATCAGTGTCTCGGCTTCCCGGCTTACCCGGATGGAGGCTTGGGCGGCCCCGGAATATTTGACCAGGTTATTGATCGCTTCCTTGAGGATCATGTAGATGTGCTGCCGGTAATCCATGGGCAACTTCACCTGATCCAGGTCCTTTTGAATATCGATGGTGTAGTCGAGGCCACGGGCCTCGAAGAGTGTCGTGGCAAAATTCCGGACGCGCATCAGCAGGTTATCCAAAGAGTCATTCCTGGGATTGATGCTCCAAACAATATCGTCCATCCGCTCCATGAGGAGGATGGCGCTGTCCTTGATCTCGTGGACGGCCTGTATGGTTCCCTCGTGGATGGCGAGTTCGCTCAGGATGGAAATGGAGCTCAGGGTAGACCCAATATCATCGTGTAAATCCTGTGCGATCTTATTTCGCTGATCGATCAGCCTTTGCTGGCTCAGGAGCTTTTCCTTTTCGGCGATTTGATTCTTGTGCCCTAAACCCGCTGTAAAGCACAGGATTTCCACGAGTATCCCCAGTTGAGGATAGAACAGGATGTGGTCAACCGGTAGGTTCACGTGCCGGTAGAAAATAAGGTAGGTCAACACCTGGCCGAGGATGCTCCCTACCGCCAGGGCAAAACTGCCGCCGAGGATATAGTAGATCAGGGTCTGGCGGTGTAGGAAAAGATAAACGCTGGACCAGGTGGTCAATATGAAAAACGCCAGGAGGGTGAGGGTGTATAATTCGGTTTGCAGGCGGACATTGCCCGTCGTGATGATGAGTATCAGGTCTACGGTAGTATAGGCCAGCAGGTAATACTCCATCCACTTCAGCCACCGGTTCAGTACCGGCCAATGCCGGGGGATTTCCAGGAAGCTGCGGATGAAGCGCAAATACAGGAAATAGGGAAAAATCAACAGCGTTTTCGCCAGGTAAACCTTGAGCATGGGCCATTGGGAAAAGGGGCCGTTCAACCCCAGGAAGGTTTCGTATTTGCTGAGGAAATACAAGAATATGATGCTGAGGTATCCCAGGTAATACAGGTACTCTTTCCGGCGGACGATCAGCCACTGGAGGAAAATATACAACAGTTGGCAAATGAGAAAGCCCTGGAACAGCCACTGGAATACATAATAGGCATGGTCTCCCTCGTATTCTTGCGCCTGGGCTGAATTCAGTGCATCCTGGGTATATATGTTCACCCCCCTGAATTCAAACTGCCGCGTCACCTGGTGGAAGTCCAGCACCAACTGACCCGAGTCGCGGGGCCCGAGGTGAAGGGGGACCGCGGCGAAATAGCGCTGGGCCAGGGTGCTCCCTTTAGGGGGACGGCATAAGTTTCCGGCCAGGGTATGCCATTGGAGGATCCCTCCTTTGTACCACAGGGCATTGACCGAGTCCAGGTCACCGGAATAGAGGTAGAGGTCCAACGTGCTGTCCGAAAGGTTTTTCAGAGGGATCGACATGCTGAAGTTCCCCTTTTGAAGGATTGCCTTTATGGAGTCCGCGCTGATCGCAGGGGTGTCCATTTTGAGTGCGTTCCCAAGGCCATACGTCCGGATCAACTGGGCCCTCCCCGTTATAGACAGGCAGCTCCAGACCAATAGCATCAGAGGTATCCTTGGTAATATGCGCACGAACCAAATGTAGTACATTGTGGTTATGATACACACCTCTCTGGCGCCCTGGCTGACGGTACCCGATGGACATGCCGCCGCCGCTTTTTATAAAGCGGCTTTCGGGGTTACCGAAGCTTATCGCCTGGAGGCGCCCGACGGGGCCCTCGTCCTTCGCCTGGCACTTGATGGGGCGGAATTCTGGATCAGCGGGGGGCCGCCGGGCAGCGGCGATTCCGCGGCGGCCGGCGATGCGGCGGGCGCGGGCGGCCTCCCGGTATCCGCCGGTGCGCACGCCACCGATTGCATCCGATTGATTCTTACGGTGGCGGACCCCGATGCGGTCTTTATCAACGCCATGAAAGCAGGCGCCGCATCCGTTTTCCCCGTGGGCGAAAGCCACGGATGGAGGCTGGGAAGGCTGATCGACCCCTTTGGGATTCACTGGGAGATCGGGCGTCCTCTTATGTAATTATACGATACCATGCACCTCAAGGAAAAAGGTGCATATGAAAATGATCCAATTGGCTATCGCCTTACTCATTTGGGGGGGCGTACGGGCTGGCGAGCCCATCAACACAACGGCGGTGCTCAAATCGGTAATCCTCTATCGGACCGGGGCCGAGCTGACGCATTTGGCGACCGCGGTATTGCCCGCCGGCAACGTTACACTGGCTATAGACCGGGTAAGCGACGACATAGACCTGAACAGCGTCCGGGTAAGGGCGTCCTCCGATGTGACCCTCCTGGGATTTTCCTTCGTCAATGATTACATGGGTGTCCATCCGAAAACATCGAGGCAACAAATGTTGGAGGACTCCCTGGATCGGCTGACCGATGCGCAGGCGCGCATTCAGTTGACGCTCGCGAACATTGGAGACCTCCTGGAAGTGTTAAAGAAAAACCAGGACCTGAAGGGCGTGGGCGACCTTCAGAAACTGATGGAATATTATAAGACCGAGTCGGGGGACTTGCTCACGCAGCAATACGAGCTCAACCGAAAACATGCCCACCTCGGAGAGGAGATCGACCGCGTCAAGGCCCAAATTGCAGAGGAGGAAACCCAAAACGTAAAACGGGCGGGACGCCTGTTCCTCAACCTGTCCGTGGCCTCCGCGGGGAGCGTTGAATTTACCCTTTCCTATATTACTACGAATGCTGGATGGGCGCCGGCCTATGAATTGCAAGCCACGGACAACCTCGATTCGGTGAAGGTGTTGTGCAAAGCAAATATCCAACAGTCTTCGGGGTTGGATTGGCGGCAGGTGAAAATGGTCCTGTCGACTTCGCTGCCGGGGAGTTGGAATGTGGCGCCGGAGTTGCAGCCATGGTACCTGGGGTTCCAGCAAAAATTGGCTCCTGTCGTGGCGTATGGGCTTGAGGGAAAGGTGGCAGGTATGGTAAGAGGTGCCCAATTGGACGATGTAGTTGTTACCCGGGTCGATCGCAAGGAAATGCATACGCCGACGGTCCAGGTCCAGGAACAATCTGTCAGCATCGTTTACGAAATCGCCCAGCCGCTGGACTTGCCCAGTACGGGGAAGGATCAGCAGATATCGCTGCAAACCCTCGAGGTGCCGGCGAGCTTCACGTATTTCGCCGTACCGAAGTTATCCGAAGATGTATACCTGCTGGCCGATATTCCGGATTGGGGGAAGCTGAATCTCCTGAAGGGTCAGGCCAATATCGTGCTGAACGGCACCTATCAGGGGGTGACGACCATCGATCCATCGGCTACCGCGGATACACTGCACCTTACGCTGGGCAAGGATTCACGTATTAGCCTCGAACGGAACACGCTGACTGATTTGGGTTCGAGGCGTTCAAAAAAATATGTATACGAGATCAGCGTGCGCAACAACAAGAAAACGGGCATCAACCTTTCGCTGCTGGATCAAATACCTATTACCACGAACAAGGATCTGGAGGTGGTGCTGAACGACGCGGGGAACGCTCAAGTCAATGCGGAAAAAGGAGAGTTGACCTGGCGCCTTTCGCTGAAGGCGGGTGAAAGTACCAAGGTGCGCTTTGGCTATACGCTCAGGTATCCGAAGGACGAGGAGCTGCTGGGCCTACGTACTTCGGATCGATGAACTTTTTGTATTCGGGGTGACGCTGGACAAACACCGATACGAAGGGACAGTAGACCATGACAGGCAGGTTGTGTTTCTCCGCATATGCGAAGGCACCTTTCGCCAGGGCGCTCGCCAGGCCCTTGCCTTCCAGGTCTTTGGGCACGAGGGTATGCATGAAGGCGATGTCTCCTTTGTACATTCGATAACTGAGGGTGGCCTTTTCGCCCATCGAAAGGATTTCGAATTGCTGTTCCTCTTCGTTGTTGATTACCTCGTAATCCATCAGCCTGCGATTTCATGAATAGCCCGCACAAGTTTGTCCAGGTCTTTAGGACGTGTATAGACGTGCGGCGTAATGCGCACGCAACTGATGTTTTCCCAGACGATGCCCACGGCGTGGATCTTGTAGTCCTTGAACAGGGCGTCGTTGAGTTCTCCCGGGGTCTTTCCGTCGACGGTAACGCCGCAAATGGCGCAGGAATATTGGGGCAGGAAGGAGGTGTGGATTTTTACTTTGGGGTGGTCGACCACCCTTTTGGCCCAGTAATTTTTGAGGTAACGTATCCGGGCTTCCTTCCGCTTTCCCCCGATACTTTCGTGGAAGTTGATGGCTTCACCGATCGACTGCTCGATGGGGAAACTCCGGGTCCCCAGGGACTCGAATTTCCGGATATCAGGAGAATGGGGATGGTCGTTGCACAACAGGGGCCACGTTTTTTCGATGTGCTCTTTCCTGACCCATAGCATCCCACTGCCCACAGGGGCGCTCAGGAATTTGTGGAGGGAGGTCCCGAAATAGTCACAGCCCAGATCGGGGATGGCGAAGTCCAGCAGGCCAAAGGCGTGAGCACTGTCGCAAAGGACTTCGACTCCGTGGCGATGGGCCATGTCGGAAATCTTCCGGACGGGCATGATCTGGCCTATCCAGTTGATGATATGCGTGACGTGGATAACCTTCGTGTTGGGTGTGATGGCCTTTTCATAGGCGCTGACGATTTCCTCGTCATTTTCAATGGGGAAATTGAAGCTCAATTGCGTGTACGTGATCCCCTCGCGCAGGGCCCTTTGCCTCCAGGCATTGATGAGGTTGGGGTAATCTTGTTTGCACCCGATGACCTCATCGCCGGATTTGAGGTTCAAACCGTAGATGACTGTCAGGAGGGACTCCGTGGCATTCCGGTTCACGGCGATTTCATCCTTATCGCAGCCAGCCAGGTCCGCAAGCTTTTCCCTCAAAGGCTCCCGACCCTGGTCGAGGATGCCCCACATATAATACGAAGGGCCTTCGTTGATATACTTGTTATACCGTTCCAGGGCTTCCTGAGCCACGCGCGGAGCGGGACTGACTCCTCCGTTATTCAAATTGATGATCTCGGGGCTGACGGTGTATCCTTGTTGGATGACGCTCCAATAATCCTCGTCCTGCGCCGCTTCGTCAGGGCCGAGATGTCCGATCCTGCGGTTGGCGGTTTCCATGTCCGCGGCGTATGCCTGATTGAAGAGGCTGCGCGCAGAAAAGGCAAAGGTCAAGAGGCCCGCCTGCTGGAGGAATTTCCTTCTGTGGGTCATGAAGTGGAATTATCCGCTTAAGTTAGGGGTTTTGGGCCAACTTATCAAGCCGCTGGTCACAAGCCCGTCAGCACCTTCTCCAGGTCCACATTGAATTCCCCCGGACGCTCCACCATGGGGAAGTGGCCCGTGGTGCGGATATAGTAAATCTGGAAGGGAACGTGGGCTGCGGTAAGGTCCGCTGTGTCGGTTTGCCGGTAATCGCTATTAATCAGGTAGAGTTTCTTTCCCCAGGTCTGTAGGCTTTGCGTTTCCGGATAGGCAGGCTGGGCCATGGTGGCGATCGCAATGGCGGAATCGTCGTTGATCACGTCGGTGAGGATCCTTTTTTTGATGCTGTCAGGGGTCGAAACGTAAAAAAGGTCATCCTTGAAATATTCTTCCGCTGTCTCGCGGTATTTCTTCTTCATTAAGGAGATCCCTCTCATCTCGGCCTCGCGATCCTCCTCGGATTCCGGTTTTACGCTCTTGAAATTATCCACCCCGACGATGGCGAGCACGCGGCTGGGTGCGTGAAGCGCCGCCTCCAGGACTATATCCCCCGCCATGGAATGGCCCACCAGGACGACGTTCTTCAGGTTCAACTGGGACATGACGGTGTCGATGTCGCGCCCATAGGCGGCCGTCGACCAGTCGTCCCTGTTCGTGCCCGATTCTCCGAAGCCCGGCAGGTCTACGGAAACTACCCGGTACTTATCCTTGAAAAAGTCCATTTGGCTGGTCCAATACGTCCGGTTGAGGCCCCAACCGTGGACGAAGAGCAAGGTGGTATCCCCTTTTCCGCTATCGGTGTAGGCGATCTGCACGCCCTGGTCCTCCAGCGTTTTGGGGCCATTGTTGCAGGAGAGCGCCAGGAGCAGTCCGGCGATTAGATAGTTGCGCATGGATGAAATGTACTAATTTTTGCCAAATTTGTACATAAAACCTCCACGATGAACTGGCCTGCGCTAGACTTTGCACAATTGAAAGATACGGTTACCACGGTTCAGTTGTGGGCCCAGATCATAGGGAAGATCCGTTTGCGTAAAATGCCCTGGATCAATCATTCCTGGCATGTGCCTTTTTATGTTTCCTCGCGTGGGCTCAGCACGCACGCCATCCCTAACGGCCACGGGGTTTTCCAAATGGACTTCGATTTCATCGATCATGTGCTGATCATATCCACCAGCACGGGTCTCGTGGGTCGCGTCGACTTGTATCCGAGATCCGTCGCCGACTTTTATGCGGCGGTATTCGATCAGTTGCGCCTGGTGGGCATCGAGGTGCACATTTACGGGGTCCCCAATGAAATGGCCGATGCCATTCCCTTTAAAGAGGATGGGGTGCACCGAACGTACGACCCCATCCAAATGACTATGCTGTGGCAGGCGCTGGTCTCGGCGCAAGTCGTTTTTACGCGGTTCCGGGCGGGGTTTACGGGCAAGGTATCCCCGATCCATTTGTTTTGGGGCGCTTTCGACCTGGCCGTGTCACGCTTTTCGGGCCGGCCTGCACCTCCGCATCCCGGGGGTATTCCCCATATCCCGGACTCCGTCATGCGGGAGGCCTATTCGCATGAGGTCAGCAGCGCGGGATTCTGGCCCGGTTCAGATTCCTTGCCTGAACCTGCCTTTTACTCCTACTGCTACCCTACCCCTCCGGATTTTCCCCTTCAGACTGTGGAACCCGCTGAGGCGCACTTCGATACCAGGCTTGGCGAATTCATACTCCCCTACGAAGTGGTCCGGACATCGGCCGATCCAGAGGCCGTCCTGCTTTCCTTTTTGAATTCGACGTATCGGGCGGCGGCTTCCACGGGGCATTGGGATCCGGCATTGGTATGCGACCTTACGCGCTTTGAAAAACTTTAAATATGCGATTACACTTCCTTTTTTTGTTGTTGGCATGGGGGTCCCTGAAGGCCCAATCGGGCGACGCCCCCGTCCGTGTAAATACGACTGCCCGTACCTCCACGGCCACGATCCACTTTAGCCTGGCCCACAGCAAGGCCACCTCCTGCGAACTGGATATTCCGGAGTTTCAACTGATGAGGGATTTTTTAAAGAAAGGGATGACCGTTATGCTGGACAGCCTCGGGTCGGGGAATTATACTTTTGTTTTGGACAAGCCCCGCTTTGTCCGCCTGTATTATGCTGAATCCGATACTTCTTCCCATTCCCATGTGTACACCTTTTTCCTTTCCCCGGGGGATAACCTGAATTTTCAGGCTGACCTGGGGCGTAATGATGATATCCATGTCAGCGGGAAGGGTGCTTCTGATAACCAGCCGCTGGTCGGAGCCATCGATCCCTATCCCGAAACTTACATATACACAGGGGATACCCTGCCCGACAGGGCTATCCGATACGTCAGACGATTGGCACACCGCAACGACAGCCTGTTCGCCCTTTACCTGCAACGCTACCATCCTACCCCAACAGTTGCGAAAGCCTGGAAGGATAACCTGGATTATTCCGCCGCAAAAGATTTTTATTCCTTCAAGGAAAACAACAAGTTCGGTATTCAGGATGCGTATAAACGCCATTTTGATACCTGGCAGCGGGCCCAGGACAGCCTTTTCAAGGGGCTATCCCTGGACGACGGTGGCGCGATTGTCGCTCCCAGTTACCAGGCTTTACTTGGCGAATACCTGCTTCGGACGAAGGAGGCCTTGTGGAAGGAAGCGAACGAGCACCCGGCAGCTTTTTACAGGGAATGGTACGACACGACCGAGGCCGTGGGGCGCAAGATGTTCCAGGCCGATGTTCAAACCTTGCTGCAAGAGAAAATCATCAACCACTATTTCAAGTCCCCGAAGGTCGTGGAGTATTTATATGCCGTACTCCTGGAGGACGCCCTTAGCAACAGCAACCCCGCCGATCTGAATGACATTTACAACCGCTTCAAGGAACGCTTCCCCCACAGCCGTTATGTATCCTTGTTCGCTCCTTATGTCGAGGATATGGTCGAAAGATCCCGCCAGGGTCTTACCGACAAAATGGTATTCGTCACGGACACGCTGCGTACGTTGGAGGACCTGCTTGCACTCGTCAAGGGGAAAACTGCCCTTGTGGACATGTGGGGTACGTGGTGCAGCCCCTGTCGGGAAGAACTGGAAAAAAACGCCGATTCGCTACACGCCTATTTCAATGGAAAAGGGGTTCAATTCGTATACATAGCCAACCATGACCTGGAACACCGGGATCAATGGAAAAAGCTGATTGCGTATTTCCGCCTGGAAGGCATGAACATCCTGGCCAGCGACGAGCTAACCAAGGATATCATGAAAAAAATCAAGGGTACGGGATATCCCACCAATCTGGTGATCCATAAAGATGGCACCTACGAATTGGCCAGGGGAGGTTACCCTTTGCAGCGGGAACTGCTGGAAAAGCAGTTGAATGAGGCGTTATAATCGCTCCTTTGGTGTAGGAAAGTCCATGCTTCGTGTAAATGGGTCAACGCTTCGCGGCCTTTATCCGTTTTCATGAGGTAAACGTCAAGATGAAAACACTTTTCTACCTTGGCCTGCTGGCTTGCGTTATCTCCTGCCAGAAGGCGAACAACACCTACGGTACCACCCCTACCTCACCCGTCCTTCCCGGAAATTTCCAGGTCTTTAATTTAGTTTCGGACACGGCTTCTTACATGCCCTCGTTTTTGGATACCAACCTCGTGGACGCCTGGGGCCTGGCCATCAACCCCAAGGGTATCTTTTGGATCGCCGCCAACGGAACGGGCAACGCCGTGGTGTACGATTCCACGGGCAAAACCCTGCTTGGGCCCCTGGGGATTCCTTTTGAAGGGGTTGCCAACGGTTCGTCTCCCAGTGGCGCGATATTCAATGCAACGACGGATTTTACGATTCCTGTTGTCGGTCAGACGGCCTTGTTTGTTTATTCGACGGAGAACGGTACCCTTACTGCCTGGGCGCCCGGCCTGGACACCTTTGCCACCGTGGTCGATAACTCCGCCAAGGGCACCGTGTACAAAGGGTTGGCCTGGGCCGTCAACGGGGGGGCGAATTATTTGTACGCTACGGATTTCCGGGGTGGTAAGATCGACGTCTTCGATAAAAATTTTGCGCCGGTTTCCATATCGTTCTCCGATCCCGGGATCCCCGCCGGTTTTGGTCCTTTCAATATCGTCAATATCGGTGGCCAGTTGTACGTGACGTATGCCAAGTTGAAGGGCCCTGATGATATGGATGACCAGGCGGGTCCCGGGAACGGATACGTTGATATTTTTACTCCCGCTGGAGTACTCGTCAAGCGGTTCTTCTCCGGAGGGGTACTGGATTCGCCCTGGGGTCTGGCCCAGGCGCCTGCCGGATCGGGGCTCCCTTTTCATTGTATCCTTGTCGGAAATTTCGGGGACGGCTGGATCAATGCTTTCGATTCGACAGGTGTGTACCTGGGACCCTTGGCCACGTCGGGGACGCCCATTGCGGTGCCGGGGCTTTGGGCCATTTCCTTTGCGGCGAATGTCATTCCGGGCGCAAGCCCATCCAAACTCTATTTTACTGCCGGACCTGATGGTGAGAACCAAGGTTTGTTCGGATATATACAGTAACCTTTTTGTCCAATATCCTATCAAGGTTGTATTTGGGAAAAGCCTTCGCATTGCGGAGGCTTTTTTTAATTGTACCTTGCCCGAATGATCGAACCATCTCTTTACGTCCAAATGTCCATTGACGCCTGGAACGGACAAATGAAGGCCACCAATTCCCTGCTGGAAAAAATTTCCGATGAACAACTCAAGCAGGAGGTTGCCCCCGGTAGGAACAGGGGTATCTATTTGTTGGGGCACCTAACGGTAGTGCATGACCTGATGCTGCCACTTCTCCGGTTCGGGCCGGCTATGTATCCGGAATTGAAGCCCATTTTTCTGGATGCCCCTGATAAGACCGTCGCCGATATCCCTTCAGCCGCGGTGCTTCGCGACCAATGGAAGAAGGTGAATGGTGAATTGGCCAAGCATTTCGCAGCTCTGAAGCCGGAAGAATGGTTTGAGCGGCATAACAGTGTTTCGGAAGAAGATTTTGCAAAGGAACCTCATCGGAACCGGTTGAATGTAATCCTAAGCCGGACGAATCATCTCGGTTACCACAGGGGGCAGTTGGTGTTACTCAATCTGTAGAAAATGATGAACATTGACCATCCGCGCCCGGTTCACGATTTTCTGTGCAATGAGTAATAACAAAGCCTCTCCGGTTGTTCCGATGCGTCCGATGTAAAACTCGTAATGGGTATAATTGTCCGGGTCGTCCACGGACTCATAGATGTATTGGTACATCGTCACGGGGCTGCCGAATGCGCTTTGTTCCCCATTTTGGGTGGATTTGCGCTTATAGGTCATCGTCAGTCCCCTGAAGGTAGCCGAATTGGAATCCAGGTTTACACTTAGGCTATCCAAATCCGTATTGCCTTTGAAATTAACAACGTTACCGTTTCTTACGATCTCCAGGGAATCCGTTCCGGTAATCGTTATCGTCGGGGGTCTCTCGGTCCTGATCGAATCGTACGTTTTCAAATCCTCCGGCGTCAGGCCTATTTTTTCCAATAACCTTTTGGAGCTCGCGGCCATCGCAGAATCCTGGAACCAGGCGCGGTTATCCCTGATGGCGGCCAGGACCTTGTTTCGAACGGCTATTTGTTGAGGCGTCAATTTGGGTGGTTGTGCACTCAGTTCTTTGACGAGGTGTTTTCCGGGTGTGAGGATGGATTGCACCTCCCATTTCACTGAATCCTGGATTTGGGCATTCAGTAGTTTTGGAAAGGACAGGATGAGGAGTAGGACCAACCGCATATCAAACGAATATACCGCTTTAGCGCTGGGTTTTTCCGGTTAATTTTATTCCAATTAACAGCGTCCGAATTTTGCGTTAAAAGCAGGCGTGCCTATTGCAAATTATTATATGGCATCCTTACTTTCGTTTCAAAAATATTATGCGCCTTGCTCTACTCACCTTCTTCTTTCTGGCGGCATGCCAGAAAAGCCACCCCTCTGTTCCCGTCGTTTCCAAAACTTATGGACGTGATACGCTTTTACTTCAATTCGTGTCTTTGGGATCTTTGTTTCAATGGACGGACACCATCAGTGAAAACCCCGATTCGATCCTTACGGCTGAGGCTTTGATTTATCAGGAGAGCCACTTCTACTACATCGTCGACTCGACGTGGAATTTCAAACTGCTGATCAATACGGATTCTTTATTCCCGGGTTCCTTTACGTATAGCTTTCTTAAATCCAATCCGGGGGGATTCGATTATGTGGGTGTATATCCCCCTTACGATACCCTGGAATCGGACACGGTTATCATCACCGCAATACATGAAAATCTTCTGGATGGGACGTTTACGGCTACATTCGGAGGGTACAAACCCGATACGGCCATGAGATTGGTGATCGGAGGGGGAATTTTTCAGAATTTGCCCGTATATCCGCGTCTTTAGGGCGTTTAATATTCTAATATTTATCCTTCTTTACGGTCAAACAACGACCATTTAACAGCCCAAGGGGTTCATTAACTACGTGTTGTAAAACGTTCTCTTTTACTTTGTAGTGTCATAGTAAAAATGAATCCAACCCTTTGAGAACTTTTTTACTGTACGTTGCTTACTTCTGTTTCCTGCAATCCGTGAATGCCCAGACCTCGTACACCTGGAACGGTGCAGCTTCGTCCGCCTGGAATACCCCGGCTAACTGGACCCCCAATGGTGTTCCGGGAGCCCTGGATAATGCAACTATCGTCACCGGCAGCAATAATTGCGTGTTGAACGCCTCCACAAGTGTTGGTAACCTTACATTGACCAGCGGTACGCTCAATCTCGGCAGTTATACATTAACAGTGAACGGCTCAAACGCCGTATTTACTTCGGGCACAGTGCTGAATGGGGTTTTAACGGTCCCGGGGGCTAATTCGACCACGTTTAACGGGGGCATTTTTAACTGTACCGTTGGCGTAACATCGGGGACGCTGACATTGAAAAATACGACGTTCCAGGGGACGACCAACCTGGCCAAGTCCGGGGCCACCAATGACTACAGCGGGGGTAATAATATCTTCAGCGGGGTGTTGACCGTTACGAATAACGGGACGGGCGTCCTGGCGCTCGGGAATGGCAACCCTGACCAATTCAATGGCGCGTCAACCTTTATTAATACGAGTGCCAGTAATTTATACGTAGCCTACAACAGCACCGGAAATACCTTCAACGGCGTAACTACTTTCAATAATAGTCCCTCGACCAACAACGGGGTCTATGTCAGTTGGAATTCGACGGGGACCGTATTCAATAACAGTATTGTGGTGAATTCTTCCGCCGGAACCGGTGTACAGTTCTGCGGCGGGAATGGCACGGCGACGGCTACCCTGGCGGCCGGTCAGACCATTACTGCGGGCTCTTTTACCGCAGGTACCTTGCTGCTCAGGCAGTTTACCCAGGCGGGGACTACGGCGCAAACCCTTTCCCTGACCGGCGCCCTGACCTTCGGGCCGGCCTCGACTTTTGGGGGCAATGTGACCTCGACCAGCGGCGCCCTGCTCTTGAACGGATGTACGTTCAACGGAACAACCAACCTGACAAAAACGGGCGGTACCGGGGATGGCGGCACGGGGGGAAATACCTTTAACGGGGCTTGCAGCATCACCAATAGTGGCACCAACTACCTGGTCCTGGGAAATAACAATCCCGATACGTGGAATAATAGCGCGACGTTCACCGACAACGGGTCGGATCGCTTATTACCCTGCTGGGGTAGCGCGGGCAATCAGTTCAACGGGAATATTTATACAAATACCTCGGGGAGCGCTTCCGGCATCGAGTTTTGCGGAGGTAATGCGACCGCGACGGCAACCATGGCTTCGGGATATAGTATTTTTCCCGGCTCGGGCGGATTGACTGCTGGTTACCTCTATCTCCGGCAGTTTACCCAGGTAGGAAGCACACCGATCAATCTGACATCAACCGGGACCTCCACCGTATACCTGGGACCGAGCAGTAGCTTTGGAGGCGCCGTTTCCGTGACAGCGCCCGATATTTATGCGCAAGGGGCTATTTACAACAGTGCGGCCACCTTTACAAAAACAGGGGGCAGCAGCGACAATAACAACTCTAAGCAAAATATTTTCAATTCCACGTGTACCATCAACCAGCAAAGCAGCACCGGGTCGTTTATGCTGGGCAATAATTCCAATGACCTGTTCAACGGAAACATCATCGTTTCGTCCACCGGTTCGAGTGGCATATACCTGGGCGGGAACGGGGGAACGGGAACACCTACGCTTGCGGCAGGCTATACCATATCTGTTGGCCCGGCCGGTTTCAGTGGAGGTTTCCTCAGCCTGAATACCTTCACCCAACTGGGCACCGCACCTATCAACCTGACATTCACCGGCACCAGTACGGGGCTTTATTTTGCGCGCGGATCGGTGATCGGAGGAAATGTCACTTCCAGCACGCCCGACCTATATTTTAACGGTTGTACCTTCAACGGAACCGTGAATGCCACCAAAACGGGCTCCTCCGGGGATTCCGGCGGCGGCGGCGATATCTTTAATGGCGTTTGCACCGTTACCAATAATGGAGGGAACTACTTGTTGATGGGGAACGGCTCGCCTGATACCTGGAACGACAGCGCAAACTTCACCAGCAACGGATCCTCTTATATTGGGCTCGCATATAACTCTGTCGGGAACCAGCTCAACGGGAACACTACCTTTTCCAGCTTTGGGTCTTCGACGGGTGTCTATTTTTGCCAAAACAGCGCATCTACTGTGACGCTGGCCTCGGGTCAGGCGATCCAGATCGGCACGGGGGGTTTCTCCTCCGGAACGCTTTCGCTAAAGCAATTCACCCAGGCGGGGAACGCTACGAGCAACTTACTACTGACGGGAGCTACTACCCTGCTGCAGGTCGGACCGTCCTCCAGCATCGGGGGAAATTTTATTGTAGTCTCTCCTAGGATCCTACTCAATGGCGCCGTTTATTCGGATTCGGTGAATGTGACGAAGACGGGCGCGACAGGGGAATGGTCTAGCGGGGGGAATACGTTCAATTCTACGTTGACAGTCAATCAGCAGGGTTCCGGATATTTTGGCTTTGCCAGCGGCTCCCCCGATATATACAATGGCGATGTTTACGCAAACAATAATTCCACCGAGCGGATCATCTTCGGGAATACCCCTGTGGGGAACCAGTTCAACGGGAACATTATTTTGACCCAGGTCGGTTCGTCCGTGGGGATTGCTTTTGGATGGAGTGCAAATACGAATGAAACACTGGCAGCCGGGAAGACGATATCCATTGGCGCCGCGGGATTCAGCACGGGGTACCTTCAAATCGAACGGTTTACCCAATTGGGAAACACCCCCGTAAATCTGCCACTCACCGGGACTTCTTCGCTGACCTTTGGGCCAACCTCCTCCTTTGGGGGGAATGTAACCTCCACCAGCGGGTCTCTCTTGTTGAATGGTTGTACGTTCAATGGGGTTTCTGTTCTAACGAAGACTGGTTCTACCGGAGACGGAGGGCAGGGTGGAAACGTGTTCAACGCTCCCTGCACCATCACCAACAGCGGCAGCAATTACCTGGTCCTGGGGAATAACACTCCCGATACCTGGAATAGCAGCGCAACCTTCACGGATAATGGGTCGGATCGCCTGTTGCCCGCCTGGGGAAGCGCGGGTAACCAATTCAATGGGAATATTTATGTAAATACGGCGGGCAGCGCTTCCGGCATCCAGTTTTGCGGAGGCAATACGACGGCTAGTGCGACCCTCGCGGCCGGGCAGACGATTAGTGCAGGTTCCTTTTCCGCGGGATACCTCATTTTGCGGCAGTTCACGCAACTTGGGAATGCGGATATAAATCTGACCTTGAGCAGCACGGCAACTTACCTCCAATTCGGACCGTCTTCATCGATTGGGGGCTCTGTCATCTCTTCCAGCCCAGGGCTGTTCTTCAACGGGTGTACCTTCAGCGACTCGGTCACTTGTGTGAAAACGGGTGCTTCGAGCGATGCCAGTGCGGGAAACAATATATTTAACGGGATTACCAATGTTACCAATGCAGGTACCGGAAACCTGTACTTTGGAAACGGTAGCTCCGACCAGTTCAACGATACGGCTACTTTCAACAATACCGGGGGGGCCAATCTTTACGTGGCCTACAATAGTCCGGGAAACACCTTTAATGGTTTAACGACTTTTAATAACAGTCCTTCCTCCAACAACGGGATATATGTTAGTTGGAATTCGGCGGGGACCGTATTCAATAGCAATGTCGCGGTGAATTCTTCTGCGGGAACCGGTGTACAGTTTTGCGGAGGCAATACGACGGCTAGTGCGACCCTGGCGGCCGGGCAGACTGTTAGTGCGGGCACTTTCTCCGCGGGCACCTTGCTGCTCAGGCAGTTTACCCAGGCAGGAGGTACGGCGCAAACCCTTTCCCTGACGGGCGCCGGTAACCTGACCTTTGGACCTTCGTCTGCATTTGGAGGGAATGTCACTTCGACCAGTGGTGCCCTGCTGTTTAACGGGTGTAACTTTTCGGGAACGGTAACTTCCTTAAAGACCGGCCCTTCAAATGATGGGTCAACCGGAAACAATAATTTTGGCGGGGCATTTACGGTAACCAATACCGGTTCGGGATATTTATCGCTGGGCAATGGCAATCCCGATGTTTGGCAATCAACGGCCACCTTCAATAATTTGAGCACCGCCCAGCATATGTATGTTGCCAATAACAGCTCGGGGAATACCTTCAACGGACCCGTATTGTTCAATAACCAGCCGGGCGCCGCGAACCTTTGGATTTATGCCAACGCGAATGGATCGAATACCCTGTACAATGCAACCATTGCGGTCCAGAACGTAGGGGGCGCAGGGGTATACTTTGGGTCGGGCGGCGGCACTGCCACCCTTTCCTCCGGCAATATTGTTACCATCGGGTCTGCCGGCTTCGCCTCGGGCGGCTTGATCTTAAGGAATTTTACCCAGGCAGGTTCGGGCACCCCTCAAAGTTTCACCACCACGGGAACCAGTTATATTCAATATGGGCCGGGGTCTTTGTTTGGCTCCTCCTTAACTTCTTTCAGCCCCGGACTGCTGTTCAACGGCGCCACCTTCAATGGGACTGTGAATTGTACAAAAACGGGTACCTCCAGCGATCAAAGCCAGGGCAGTAATACTTTCAATGCTACCAGCGTGTTGACCGATAACGGCAGCGGTTATCTGCTGATGACATTGACCAATCCGGATACGTACAATGGGAATATGACCTTTGTGCAAAGCGGAACGGGGGTGGTGTACCCTAATTATAATGGGAACAGTAACTATTTATCTAATGTTACCGTCACTTCACCGGGTTCGATGACCTTCGGAGCCGGTACCGGAACGGCCACTTTTTCCGGGTCCGGGACCCAAAGCATCAGCGGGAGCGCTGCGCCTACCTTTACAAGGCTGGTGATCGCCAACCTGGGCGGCGGGGTTACCCTCAATACTTCCGTCAATGTCTCCAGCGTTCTCACCATGTCTTCGGGGTTACTCAATACCAGTACGGCCAATATATTGACGATGCTCAACGGTTCCACCGCCACGGCGGCCACGGCCCTGTCGACCAGTTATGTCAATGGGCCAATGCGGTACCAGAAATCGACAACGGGGCCCAGCACCTTGAATTTCCCCATCGGCGCGGGAGCCGACTGCAGGCCCTTTATACTGACAGTAAATCACGCCACGAATACCCTTTACACGTACACGGCCCAACTGTTCAATGCCAGCGCGGCCGCCCTGAATTATACACTGCCTGCGTCCGTCACCAATGTCTCGGCGGTACACTATTACACCATCGCCAGGACCGATGCCTCAGGCACCAGCCAGCCGATCGCGGGACTGAGCGGAAATCAAACTATCCAGGTTTTCTTTGGGAATGATGACGCCGTCAGCGATGGCACCAACCTGGTAATCGTGAAAAATACCTATACCGCACCTACCGCATGGATCAACATTGGCGGTACGGGTGGTCCTTCCCCAACCGGAGGGAACCTCACCGGAAGTATTACCTCTACCTCCTCGCCCACGGCGTTCAATTCGTTTTCCACGTTCGCTTTAGCCAATCCTATCGGGGGCGGCAATGTATTGCCCGTGGGGGTTACCCTGAACGCTTTTGCTTCGGGTAAAGAGGTATCCCTCGATTGGATGACGTCCTCTGAAAGCGGGGACGCCTATTTCACGATCGAGCGGAGCAAAGACGGCATTACTTTCGATTCGCTGTCATCCGTTTCGACGGCTGCGCTTGACGGAAACAGCAGTACGCCCCTTCAGTATACGGGTATCGATCCCAATCCCTTCCCCGGCAACAGCTATTACCGGATACGGCAAACGCACCAGGATGGATATTCGGTTTATTCCTCCGTGGTTATGGTGAATTTTTCGGGGACACTTCAGTCTGTTTCCGTTTATCCGAATCCGACATCCGGGCCTGTTACGATTTCCGGAATTGCTTATGCGAGCATGTCCCTGGAATGGCTTGATATGGGCGGACGTTCGATGGGGGTTCAGACGTTACCCGTTTCGTCCGGGACGGTCCATTTGAATATCAACTTTATCAATGGCATATACTTTTTGAAGATGGTGTTCCCCGATGGAAGCGTAAAGGTCCAGAAGGTAATTTTGCTTCGATAAGTTTATATTCGGGGCATGAAAACATTATTCTTGCTCTTTTTTGTGATGGTGCTCCAGAATGACTGGGTACCCTTTTCATCGAAGGACTGCACCATACTATTTCCCAAAAAGCCGGTCGACTCCCAACGAACCATACCTTCGGCCATTGGCCCTTTAAAGATAACGCTCCACTTATACCAGCCATCGCAAGGCCAGCAGGACGATAACTACTCCTATGCCTTGGGCGAAACGGAATACCCCGACACCGTCGTAAACTCAGGCATGAAAAGTAAGTTGGACAAATTTTTCGACGACGCCGCCAAAGGCGCTATCAACAATATCCATGGCAAATTGATTTCGGTGGTCAGGATTCAAATAAATGGCTTCCCCGGCAGGGAAATCCGGGGGGAAGCTTCGGATGAATCGTTTATCATGACCATGCGCGCATATCTGGTCAAAAATAAAATGTATTCCCTCGGGGTGATTACTGCGAAAACGAAGAGCTCCAATGCTTCGATCGGGCGATTTTTGAATTCGTTCGAGTTGAAATGATTCATCAAATGTTCGTCGAATGCTGTATCGATTGCGGACGAATGTTGTCCAAAAACGAACAAAATCCGGCAATGACCCGGCCCGCAAAAAATTGTTATTTAATTCTTTATGATTCTGGCACCAAACTGGGCTATTTCGACCTATTCAATCTCAATATATGCTCCGGAACTACCTGGTTTCAGCAATCCGCCAACTGCAGCGGAATCGGTTTTACAGCGTCATAAATATTGTGGGCTTTACGCTGGGTCTTAGCGCCACCGCCCTGACCATCTTGTATTCCCGCCATGAATTGGGTTACGACCACTTCTTTCGGCAGCCTGACCGGATCTACCGGGTTTCCGCCAAATTGACGAATGAATGGTTTGCCCCTATGTCCGTTCCTTATTCAGCCGAACTTTGCAGGAAACCTTTTTCAGAAATTCAGCAATGCGCCCGGGTTAGCCGGTGGTCAACCCAATTCATAAAGGCGGGAGACAATAAGGTCTCGGAATCCAAAGGAATGGTCACCGACCCCGGGTCCGAGTTCTTTTCCATCTTTAATTTCCCCTTTATCGAAGGGGATCCGGCAAGCGCCCTTTCAGCCCCCCACTCCGTTGTCATTACTTCCTCCCTGGCGCGGGAATTATTCGGTGATCGTCAAGCGGTCGGCCAATTGATCCACTATGATACTTTACAATTGGCCGTCACAGGGGTAATGGATGACATCCCTTCCAACAGCCATTTTGATTTCAGGTTACTTTTTACCGATGAACAGGTAATGACCCGGGATATCGGTGCCGCCTACACGTATTGTGTGCTTTCACCCGGGACCAGCACTCAGGTACTGAAAGGGAAGATGATGGCTCAGGTGAAGTCTCTACCCAAGCCGGATGATCCCTTTTCCATTGTACAGGACATAACCATCACTCCCCTGAGGGATATCCATTTCGCGCAAGGCGCCAAGTATGAGCTGAAGCCCTCCGGCAACAGGCTGTACCTGTACCTGTTCATCCTGATCGGCACCATGATCACCCTCCTTTCCGGGATGAATTATATGAACCTTTCCATTGCCATGTATGTCACCCGGAAAAAGGAGATTGCCATCAGAAAGGTAACGGGCGCGGACAACGCTAAACTGGCCACTCAATTTATCATGGAGTCCCTTTGTCTTTCCCTGATTTGCCTGCCGCTTACGCTCCTGTTAATAGAGGTGATTCTGTCCCCCTTCAATCAGCTGATGGGCCTGCATCTCAGCAATGAATTCACACGCTCCCCAGTGATTTTTACGGTGCTTGCTCTTATGGCTCTCCTGTTGGGGATTTTGTCCGGATCTTACCCTGCCTGGGTCCTGCCCAGGCTAAAGGCTATTACGCTGTTCAAAAAAGAAATGGGCCGTTCGGGTCTTACATTGCGTCAGGGACTCGTCACCTTCCAAATGATCGTCCTGGTACTTATGCTCAGCTCCAGTTGGATGATCCATCGCCAGCTCCGTTTCATCCAGGAAAAAGACCTGGGCTTCAATAAAGATGGCGTACTGAAAATCGAAAATGCCTGGGGCGTCGATTCGGCCCGCTTTTCTTATTTGAAAAATGAGCTGCTCGCCAACCCATCAGTGTTGAGTGTATCTCAAGGTTATGTGCCCGGGGATGAAAATTATGGAATGTCGTTCAAAGGGGAAGGTTCCGAGGCAATCGGAACGGGTCTGATTCCGATCCGTGTCGATTACGACTACCTGAAAACCATGGGTATAAGCCTCCTGGCATCGTCGGATAGTGCCGGCAGCCGAACCCGAAGGCTTGTATTGATCAACCAAACACTGGCCCGTCAACTTGGGTTCAAGGACCCAATGGGAAAAAAGATCGTCCTCGACCCGGGTAAAAGCGACCAGGTCACCCGGGAAATCGGGGGTGTTTTCAAAGACTTCAATTATTTCTCCCTGCACCAGGCGGTGCCTCCCATGATGCTGAGCATGAGTCCCAGGTTCGGGGAGGGGGTGAATAATAATATCCTGGTCAAGGTCAGAACAGAGAACCTCTCCAAAACCATGGCCTATATCCGGCTAAAAACGGCCTCCGTGATCCCGGGCATCGATGTCGGTTATGAATTCCTGGATGAAAGTCTCGATAAGTTATACGACAAGGAACAGAAACTCTCTCTTTTAAACGGCGTGTTGCTGTCGGTGGACATATTCCTGTCCCTCCTCGGCCTTATCGGGCTGGCCGCATTCATGAACTTGCAACGTAAAAAAGAAATAGGCATCCGGAAGGTACTCGGGGCGTCTGTACCAGACATTCTCCTGCTGCTGAGTTCTTCCTTTTTGAAAATGGCTTTGATCGCCATTCTGGTAGGATCCGCGCTATCCTTTATATTTATCAGCCGTTGGCTGGAAAATTTTGCTTACAAGACGAATCTTTCCTGGATGGTGTTTGGCGGGACGGGGGTGATCCTGGTGGTGGTAATAATGTTGACTACAGGGGTTCAGGGGTTACGAGCGGCCATGACCAATCCGGTGAAGACGTTAAGGTCGGAGTAAGTAGCCTGTGTTACCTGTTTTCGATCCAGCAAACCTTTAATTTCCGCTCCGCAAACAGCCATGTACCGTTTTGCTTCACGATTTTATCATAATACCGGATACCCGCAATCATTAGCTTTTGCACCCCGTCAGGAAGTTTTAAGTGATATGCCCGGCAGTAGGTAGTTGCAGTAGCATTGTCGCCGTTCACCTCGATAATGCTTTGACCATTGAAATGCATCGTGGAAACGTACTGGTTCAGATCGTTAAATACCGGGAAAAGATTCTGCCTGCCCGTAACCACCTGCGTCGGCGTGGGAATTTTCTCATCCATATACACCTCAAAATTCGTATCCTCGGTGAAAAGGGCCATATGTCCCTGGATGTTACGAGTATCCGCACAAATGGGATAGGAGTCGATCAGTTCCCGAATAGCAACCCGGTCTTCCAGTTCTTGAAGTCTTTGTTCGGTGGTCATGGTTATTTCGTTTTTGTGTTGATTGCCGCTGGTGTCGTCCCATACTTTTGCTTAAAGGAGGTATAAAAGTGGGAAAGGTTTTCAAAGCCCAGGTCCAGGTAAATGTCCTGGGGCTTTCTACTTTTCTTCTGGATGAGGTAGTAGGCTTCCGAAAGCCGCTTCTCTTTCAGCCAGGTCCCCGGGGAGGTTTTAAATATATCTGCAAATTCCCTTTTGAAACTGGTCAGGCTTCTACCGCTGAGCCTGGCAAAATGTTCGATAGGCGCATTATAATGGTAATTCTTCAGCATAAATTCCTCCAGGTTCTGCTTATGCGGATCACTGAAGTCAAACAAGAAGGATTCCAGGTCCGGCCGCATATCCAACAACAGCGCGATGGCCTCATTTACCTTAATGGTTTCCAGCCTTTTGTTTATTGGTTTATTGGACTCTATATAGGGAATGATGGACTGGAAATACCCATTCAGCATGTTATTCGGCCCGAACAAAATATTCCTCGATCCCCGGTATCGCTCTTCGCAAGCAATTTCATTGTCCAACGCGAATTTCTGTAACCGATCCATGGTCAGCAATACAGAGATGCATTGATAGTCTTGATCTCCTGACGGGACCTTTATACTTTTGGCAAATTGATTTCTCCGGGCAAGGAGGAATTGCCCCTCCTCAAGGACCATTTCACCCCGCTGGTGATAAATTTGCGTTTGACCCGAAATTTGGTAGGCCAGGAGATTCTCGGGGACAAACTTCTCATACGTGTACGACCTATCAAACGAACAGCTATAGAGGAAAGATTCCCCGAATATCTGCATAGCGGGCTTCACGGGTTATACACTGAAAGTTGAGAATGATAGGCATCATTTCTGGCTTCTGTGTTGCTATCCACTACCATCAGAAAAGCAGCATTTACAATAACGGTGACCGCTATCACCCGCCAAAGAGAGGCAGGCGTCAGAAAAATCACAGCGGCGGCGACAATGGTGATAGCGGGCAGGATTTTAAACACCAATGCCAGGTCCCCCCGGGATTTTGTGGTCCGTCGAATCTCCGATTCCACGAAGGCCTTTGGTTCACGTTGATATTCATTTTCAAATAGAGCTATCCGTGGCCGGTTAGTACCATACAAGCCTGCCCCGACGGCAATCAAAAAAAGACCCATAACCAGGAGGGGCCAGGTGAAGGACTTTGCAATGGCAGTTCTACCCCAATACCAAAATCCCACCGCAGCGAGCAATTCCACCACACTGAATAACCAGACAATCTTTGCAGAAAAGACCTCGGCTTTGGCCCAATCCGTACTCAATTTGATGATGTCCATTCCGGGGTCCTCTTTTTGAATTAATGATAGCAAAAGTAAGCCTTTGGCCGAATCTCTATTTGCTGTACGGTCCAAATTTCATTTGCTGTGAAGGCCAAACCATCGAGCGGCAGCCTTTGGGAATTCGATGTCGCTGTCGGATGCCCAGGCCACTATCCCATCAGGACGTACGAGTAAGGCGCTTAGACCTAATCGGTCTTTTACACTTCGTGAAATATACTTGATTTCGTCACTCCTGACAGCTTTAAGGGAAGCATTCATATCGAAATCAAGCAGTATCCCCCGACCATCACGCATGGACTCGCCAATGGTTGTACCATCTTCGAACTCAAAATTGGGAACGCTGCGGCCCACCAGGGGGTGGTCGCTTCCGAGATCGTAGTGCGTGAAAATGCCCCAGACCCTTCCGGCGATATAAGTGGCGCCATCGCGCGTATCGATAAGGTCCCGGAAAATCGCATTCACCGCTCGTTGGTCCGGCCTCATGATGGCGACCTGGGCGCGCGACCAATCCAGAACCTGGACGCCAATGGGGTGCCTTTCGGAAAAATAACTGTCCAGGAGGCCTTCCGGCGCTTTGTTTTGAATGGTTGCGGCGAGCTTCCAACCCAGGTTCATGGCATCGCCCAAGCCAAGGTTCAATCCCTGACCTCCCAAGGGCGCATGAATGTGTGCGGCATCACCGGCCAAAAGTACGCGGCCGTTCCGATAGGTCGTGGCCTGCCGCGCCCTATCCGTCCAGGTGGTGGCAGCATGCAGGGCGCTGATGGTAACATCGGTGCCCGAGACGCGGCGTAGCACCTCCTGCACGTGTTCCAGCGTGATTGGCTTATCTGAACCATGGAATGCTCCACCGTCAAAATCCTGAATGATGACGTAACCCGGCTGGGATTGCAAGTACATGCCTGTGGGTGTCACGTTTCGGCCCGGGCGGAGCTTTTCGGGGTCGACGATGTCCACCATGGTAGAATAGCCTGTGAATTCAGGCTCCGTACCCTCGAATTCAAAACCCCCGATCTTTCGAACGACGCTACGGCTGCCGTCGCAACCTACGAGCCATTTGCACTTGAAAGACCCAACTGTTACCCCTTCCTCGTTTTGATGGAAATCGGTAATGGCTTGCCGCCGCTGGATAACTACTTCCAAGGCCTCCGCGCGGCGGGCCAGCACGGATTCAAGCTCCTCCATTTCGGCCAATAAAACGGGGGCTGTCGAGCTGGGCAGGCGATATTTCCACTGTGCCGTGTCGATATTGTCCTCATAAAATGGAATGCCGGCGAAGTGTCCGGCCTGACGTCTCGACGTCGTGCCCATATGAGGGTTTTTAAAGCGCTTGGACACTTCAAGCTGATCCAACAACCCACGGCGGTAAAGCGCTTCAATCGAAGGCGACGAGAGGCCGCGGATCCCAAAGGGAAGTTGCTTCAAAGGTGAGTGCGGGTTCTCCGCCTTTTCGAGTATCAGGACCGAACATCCGGCCAGGGCAAGCTCACACGCGAGGAACAGTCCTACAGGGCCCGCGCCGGAAATGATTACATCTTTCATGCAGACAAAATTCCGGAATCCTTCCGTCTCAGGCTTGTATAAACGCGACAAAATCACCTCTTACAGCTTTTGCATTTCGTGCGAATGCCGCTGGTGTGGTGCCGCTATAACGTTTGAATTCCTTGCTCAGGTGGGCTTGATCCGTGTAGCCCAACTCCTGAGCCAGGCCCGCAAGGTTTGCATTTGGATGAAGCCATAAATGGTTGCGTGCCTGCTCAAATCGAATCAGGCCGGACACGTCTTTAACCGTATAGCCGGATGATTCCTTGAACTTCCTTTCCAGTGTACGAACCGTCGCATGAGCCGCCGCCGCTACCTGGCTGACCGGCATCGCACCGTTTGCTTTCCTCATGGCGACTCCGGCTTTGAAAAGCATACTGTCCATGGCAACCTGCGATCGTGCATTCAGGAAATACTGTTTTACCTCAGCCAGCGCTTCGTCTATCTTGTTGGCATTTATGGATTCATTCAACGAGGATTGCAGTTGGGCGATGGGATGTTCGAATTTGTGTACTGAGCGTTTACCGGACGGCAGTCCGAGCAAATCGAATACCGTCCAGGGAAAGCATCTGACCCCAATAATCTCTAAACGGTTTTTCGTGTAGAAAATGGCAGGCTGGTTGAGCAGACCCATCATAAACGGGGATGGCAACGGCTGTAGGGCGTCATCGTGGGAGATGCTAAGGGCGCCGCCGAAATGAAAAATAATTTCAGCATAGCCATCAGGCATGACCTCAAAACCCGATGGTAATTCACCGACCTCCCTGCTGTTGTACCAAAAGCACTTTATGGTATCCCGCAGCGTTTCGGGAGGTTCATATTCCTGGTGTTGCATCTTTAGATCATTTGCAATAGGTACCCCGCAAGCGAACTCCCCGCCACCACGAACACTGTATTCACCTTCCGGAACCCAAAGGTAACGCCCAGGCTCAACACCGCGATCAATACCGTCCGCCAATCCGTCACCGTTTCCCGGGCAAAAGCAATGCACACCGCAACGATGATCGCCACTGACGCCGCATTCACCCCATCCAGGAAGGCGGAGAACAACTTCGACCGTCGCATTCCGGGTACCAGGGGATTCAACAGTGCCACGAATACGAAAGACGGCAGGAACACCGCCACCGTCGCCATCACCGCCCCCGGCAATCCATTCATTTGCCACCCGATAAACGTTACGGACGAGAACACCGGCCCCGGCGTAAACTGTCCCACCGCGATTGCATCCACCAATTGCGTCCGGGACAACAAGCCCTTTGCCACCAACTCACTATCCAGGAAAGCAAACAACACATACCCGCTCCCATACAAGATGGCACCGATCTTCAGGAATACGAGAAAGATGCGCATATTCGCTTCCGAAAACAACGGCACCTCCAAAAGCAATAAAGGCAGGACCGTCCGCCGCCGCACGAAATATAACAGCAATACCACCCCGCCCGCCCCGAACATCACATAAATCTCATTCATCCCCGCCAGGGAAGCCCCCAACGCCACCACTCCCATCACCCACAACTCCGCCGACCTCAACGCCTTTTTCGCCAGCGGGAACACCGCCACCAGGATGATCGCAATAATTGCAGGCTTGATCCCATATGTAAATGGCCGCACCTGCGGCAACTGGCCATACTGTTTATACAGCCACGCAATCACTCCCGTGATCAGCACCGCCGGGAGGATAAAACAACAACCCGCCACCAACAATCCTTTCCAGCCCCCACGCTCATAACCGAGGTGGATCGCCATCTCTGTGCTGTTGGGTCCCGGTATCAGGTTCGTTGCACCGATCAGGTCCAGGAAATGCTGGTGATCCATCCAATGGCGTTTGTCTACGACCTCCTTTTGCATCATCGCAATATGAGCCGCAGGACCGCCGAAAGCCGTCAGGCCAAGGCGCGTAAACAATCCCGCCAGTTCTTTCAGACTACTTCTTTCGTTTTGCATAGAGGATGCTATCTATAGAAGCCCGGCCACCGCCATATATCAGCAAAAAGACCAACAGCAAGGTCATCGCAAAATCCGTCCGCCCGTCGTGCGCCATCACCCAAAACCCCTTACCCACCAACTCCGGCCATTTCGTTGTCGCAAAGGCCACCGCCATCATCACCAGCAAGGGCAATGTCGCCAGCCGTGTCAGTAACCCGAGCACTAACAGCAACCCGCAAATGATCTCGAAGCTACCTGTAAACGGCGCCCAAAAGGTTGCCGGATGAATCCCTAATTTCTCAAATCGGCCACTGCCCAACGTTTCGGGGTACAAGAATTTCTGGATACCCTCCGACAAAAAGACAAGCCCTACCGCCAGCCGGATCAGCAGCGCGGGAAAATCCGAAGTACGCAACATCTTTATCATAAATAATCGAACAACGCCATAAACCCAAAATCCATGTGCAACTGCATGTGACAATGGAACAGCGTCAAGCCCGGATTATCTGCCACAAAATCTACTTCCATCTCCTGGAAGCCGCCCAACATCGCCACGTCCTTCATAATCCCCGCCGTATGCTTTCCGCCGATCTTTGTGATCTCAAAACTATGCCGGTGCAGGTGCATGGGGTGTATGTCGTCCGATGCGTTACGCATCCGCAAGCGATACCGTTTGCCCTGCTTCAGGTGAAACAACGGCGCCATATTCATCATATCAAATGCCACCCCATTGATCGTCCATCGGTTAAACCCGTTATCCGCACCGTTATTCTTCTTAAACAACATCCCGATCACTTCGTCCGGGGGCGGCACCGTCCGGCCCGCATCCCCGAACCGGGTATAGTCCCACTTGAAGGGCTTGGGCTTTATCCAAACCGGCTTGCCTTTATGCCCCGTATACTGCACGACCGTCCCCATGCCATTTCCCCGGTCGTCATCTGCCAAATCGCCCAGCACCCATACCCCAGGATTCTTCATTTCCACGATGGCCGAAATCCTTTCCGCCGTACCGATCCACAACACCGGCACCTCCGCCGGTTTCGGCACCGGGAACCCGTCCAGTTCGATCACCTTGAACGTATGCCCCGGCAAAGCCAGGCTGCGGATCTCCGAGCCGCTCCCGTTCACAATATGGAACAATACCCGCTCCCCATACTTCACCTGGATCGGGTGACCATGGCCCAACTGCTTTCCATTTATCGTAAATACCTTGTAACCCACTTCGTAACCCTTGACTTTCGTCGGGGCCTCCTGATCGGCCCTTTCCCCCAGTTCCATGAGTTCATGCACCATCTCCCCAGCCAGAAAATCGCTGGACATATCTCCGCCCCGCATAAAATAGGGGTCGAACTCCTTTAGCATCAGGAACTCCTCACGGTCAAATCCCCCGCGTTTCGTAGCCGGCTCGATGTACACCGCTCCCACCTGCCCCGAATACTGCCCCGCGCTCAGATCGGAACCCGCCACCGTATGCGTATGGTAAAAACGCAGACCCGAAGGCCGCGGCACCAACACTTCCCGTCGCATTCCATGAGCCGGAATGTAGGGCGTACCCTCCTCCGCCGATCCATCCACTTCCACCGGAACAAACTGTCCATGCCAGTGAAATTGTTCAGGCCGGTCCGTATCATTGTAAATATCCACTATGGCGCGCTGGCCTTCCTTGAAGCGCAGCAAGGGTCCCGGAAACTGACCATTATACGTCGTCGTGGAAATGATATGCTGCGGGGCCACTTCCACAAGTCCCGTCCCTATCCTGATTGTATAGTCAGCAGGGGCATGCGGCACCTGAACCTTGCCAAACAAACCCGCGGCTCGCGAGGGCAATACTCCGGCAACAGGGAGGGTCAATCCTGCCCACGTGATAAACTTGCGACGATCCATAAAATAAAGGTTATACAATAAACCAACAGAACTATGGTTTATTTGAAAATAGTCTGGTCTCCCGGAACCCCTTCGGCGTATACCCTGTATGACGTTTAAAGTACTTCACAAAATGCGATGGGTCCTTGAAGGACAATGAATAGGAAACCTCCGCGACCGTATTGTCCGTATAGGCCAACAACCGCCTGGCCTCCCCGATCACATACTCCGCAAGTACCTCCGCTGCCGACCGGGCTGCCGCCTTGCGGCAAACCGCATTCAGGTTTTGAGGCGTCGTATTCAGCTGATGCGCATAATAGGCCACATTATTACGCAAAGGCCGCTCATGCAATAACAGCTCCCCAAATGCCCGATACAACTCCTTACGGTGTCCACCCCGTACCGTTGCCGGCCGGGCCGCCTCAGCGATTTTCACAAACAATCCCTTCAACATCGCCTCCACAAACAACAACGAACCATCCGCCTCTTTCACCACGAGCCCCAACAACTGCTCTATCACTTCTACGTTGTCGAGGTAAGCGCATGTCAATTGGCTGACTTTTTCCAGCAGTTCCTTCAACTCCCCGTCCAGACTCTGCTCGAAAAACATCCTTTTCAGGATCAATACAAAACCCTCCGGCTCCGTATCCATGTCCAGATCCCAATGATGCACCTGCTCCTGCCGGATAAAAAACAATACCGGCGGGCGCACGTCGTACCGCTGGTTATCAATTGTATGATAACCCCGTCCTGCCGACAAATAAATCAATTCGAAATAGCTATTATGTTTATGCGGTTCCGTCTTCCGTCTATCTTTACGAAACGCAGCCGCCTTTAAATACCCGCTGTCCTTGCTCTTATCTTTTATATTGATATTCATCACATTGGATCTTGATTTTCCAGATAAGATATTCGGTTTTAGCGAATTATTGTACGGTTTTATTTGCTGCAATTTAGAAAATTGCTTATAGTTGCTGAATTCAGTGTGCAAATTGAACTTGGTTGGGCTATTATTCTTCATTTACTGACAGGGAGTTGCTGGACCTCCTGAGAGAGGGCGACGAAGCGGCGTTCACGGATTTATACAAGCGGTACTGGGACCGCTTATACGTTGTTGCTATGCATACGCTTGGCTCTCACCCTGAAGCGGAGGAAGCGGTCCACACGGCGGAGATGGTCAGGCACATTCCGAGGACGGCCAATTTTGACTTCACTACGGGGTTGTTCAGTTGGCTGAGCAATGGGGAGTTTCCGGTGAATACGAACCGGCCGAAGACTTTTGATGCGATCAATATAAACCGGGAC
>CAZJDB010000233.1:0-20251 GCA_964544695.1 uncultured Chitinophagaceae bacterium | reverse complement strand
TCCCGTTCAGTTCTGGAGCCTGCTCTTCAACGGCATTCTTTTCCTGGTTTTATGGAGGCTGCGAGGTTTCACGGAGATCTGCGCGTGCATATTCCTGCTGTCCAGCATAGGGGAGGCCTTCCGGCCTGCCAATGCGGCGGCCACGGCCTATTATAGCAAGCCTGAAAACCGGACGCGATCGTATTCCCTGAACCGCCTGGCGGTGAACATCGGGTTTGCGGTGGGCCCCGCGCTGGGGGGATTTTTGGCGGCGCTCAGTTACAAGTGGCTTTTCTGGACGGATGGGTGTACGTGCATCGTCGCGGCGATGTTCCTTTGGTGGCAGTTGAAGCCGCGCGCCTCCGGCGCGAAAGCGGAAGCTCAAGGCGCCCCCCGGGCCACGGCGGCGCCCCCAGACGCGAAGGCGGCGACCGAGGAAGGCCCGGCGCGCTCGCCATACAAGGATAAAATTTTTCTGAGATTTATTTTCCTGGTCTGGGTCTACGCCATTGGCTTTTTCCAAATCTTTTCCGTCATCCCCTTGTATTATGAGCGCGTCATCCACCTGAATAACGTTCAGGTCGGACTGCTTTTTTCGATGAACGGAATACTCATCGCCCTCCTGGAAATGGTCCTGGTCTATCGGTTGGAAAACAAAAAGCCCAACAGCGTGTATATCAGTTATGGGGTCCTCATGCACGCCGCCGCCTTCGCGGTCCTGCTGATATGCCCCGCATTGGCCTGGGTGGCGGTGTTTCATATGTTGCTGATGACTGCAGCCGAAATGACCTCGGTCCCTTTTATGAACTCCTATTTCGTCGGGCGCTCGCACGAACAGACGCGGGGACAATATGCCGCCTTGTATGGGATGGCGTTTTCGGCGGCACAGGTCGTGGGCCCTTCTTTGGGCGCCCAGGTGGCAGGATTTTGGGGGTTCCGCTGGCTTTGGGGTATCCTGATGGGGGTAGCCCTACTGAACTACCTGGGTTTCCGGAGGCTCACCGCTTCAGAACGATCCTGAAGGCTGTTCCTTTCCCTGGCTCGCTCCATTTGACGCTGAGGGTGCCGTGATGGTACTGTTCAATGATCCGCCGGGAGAGCGAAAGTCCCAGGCCCCATCCCCTTTTCTTCGTGGTATAGCCGGGCTTGAAAACCTTTTGCAGGTTCTTGCCGGGGATGCCTTTGCCGCTATCGGTGACGTCTATCGTCACATAGGAGGGATGGTTGTGGACGTCTACGATAATCATTCCCTTCCCTTCCATGGCATCCAGGGCATTTTTGAGGAGGTTTTCCATGACCCAGTCGAACAAAGGGGGGCTTAGGTTGATCAGGATCGGTTTGAGTCCGTGGGTATTGAGCAGGAACTGCACTTTGTCCGTGGCGCGCTTGCGCATGTATTCCATCATTTGCTGGACCTGGCTGAGCAGGTCGCGCTCTTCCAGTTTGGGCATGCTGCCGATCTTGCTGAAGCGGTCCGAGACCAGCCTCAGCCTGGCCACGTCCTTGGCCAACTCGGGAAGGATGGCGTCGTTATTTTCACCTTCCTTGAGCAATTCCACCCAGGCCTCCAGGGAGGATACGGGGGTGCCGAGCTGGTGCGCGGTTTCCTTGGCCATACCCGCCCAAACCTGGTTCTGCGAGGACCGGTAGCGGGTGTTCATGGCCGTGATGGTCACAATAATGAACAAAGCGATGATGGCAAGCTGGACGGTGGGGTAGTAGCGGATCTCCTTGAGCAGGACGGATTCTCCGTAATACACTTTATTGTAGATATGGGGCGACTGGCTTTGTTCCCAAATGATAGGCTGGTGCTGAGCCCGGAAAGCGCGCAACTCCATTTGCAGGTACGCTTTGTCGCGAAGGGCCCGGGAGCTGTCCAGGTTGCGCCAGTCCACGATGCTGTCTCGCTCATCCGTGGCAATGATCGGGATGTCCGTGTTTTGGGTGGAGATGCTGCTGGCCAGGTTGAGGGCGTTGCGTTCGTTGGTGACCGAGAGGACTTTGTTGGCTTCCACCCATTGTTCCACCTTTTGCCTTTCTCCGGCAGCCAGTTTCCGGCTTAGGTAATTTGAATAGATGACGCTGCCTGTAACAATACCGATGGCGATGATGCTGAGCAGGGAGCGCCAGTTGAATAAAGCCTGGATCATCCTCCAAATGTAAAGACCCTTTCTGTATTTTTGGGCATGTCCTCTGTAGCAGTAGTAATCCTCAATTGGAACGGCCGTGCGTACCTCTCCCGATTCCTGCCTTCCGTCCTGGATGCTGCCGGACCAGGGGTGGAGGTGATTGTGGCCGATAATGCCTCTACGGATGATTCGGTGGCCTTCGTGGAGGCCAATTTCACAACGGTCAGGGTCATCCGAAACCGGCAAAACGGAGGATATGCGCAAGGGTACAATGAGGCGCTGGAAACTGTCAAAGCGGAATATTACGTCCTGCTGAATTCGGATGTGGAGGTGACACCCGGATGGCTGACACCGATGAAAACGTTGATGGATGCGAACCCGCACATCGGCGCCTGCCAGCCAAAACTTCTGTCGTACGCCCAGCGGGATACCTTCGAGTATGCGGGGGCGGCTGGAGGGTGGATGGACATTTTAGGGTATCCCTTTGCCCGGGGACGAATATTCGAAACGTGCGAACTGGACCATGGCCAGTATGACACGACGGTCCCCATTTCCTGGGCCTCGGGCGCTGCGCTCTTTATCCGGGCGAAAGCGTACCATGAAGTGGGGGGGCTCGATCCCTACTTTTTCGCACACCAGGAAGAGATAGACCTGTGTTGGCGCTTACAGGCAGCAGGCTACCAAGTATACGCATGCCCCGTCTCGAAAGTATTCCACGTCGGCGGAGGCACCCTGCCCAAGGGGAACCGCCGGAAGGTGATGCTCAATTACCGCAACAACCTCCTCCTGCTCCTGAAAAATATGCCTTTACGCCTCTTATGGTGGGTCTTTCCCTTTCGATATCTCCTGGATATTATAGCGGCCTACCGGGAATTGCTCCACGGAAATGGGGCCTATTGGCGAGCCATTGTCCAGGCGCATGCGCAGGTCTGGGGCTGGCTTTTTTCCAGATCGAAAAAGGGGCGGTGGCCCGTCAAAAGGGTCCTCCCCAAGGATGGGATTTACCGCGGAAGCATCGTCTGGGACTACTTCGTACGTAAGGAACAGACCTTTTCTCAAATTATTGACTAATTTCCTATTTTTGCCTTGCAAATTGAATTTATGTCGACAGAACAAACTTCCTCCGAGTTCATCGAAACCAAGCAAAAGGATTTTGCTTATAGCTGGGTCAGTTCCTCCCGCTTCCTGTTTTACGTGAACGTATTGGTTCTGGTAGCGCTCTTCGTGGGAGGCTGCTATGCCTTGTGGGAGCACCGGTACATGGGTAAGCCTGAAGTGGAAGTGCCCGGGAATACACTGTACAGTCCTGTTTACAAATAATCGTGACGATACTTGCCTGCGGCCCGGGATGTCCTCCCGGGCCGCGCGTGTTTTGAGCCGCAAAAAGTTAAAAAACTATTAGTTATACGCAAGCGCCTCGGTTAGTTTTGACCAGGAAAAGACTGCCTGCTATATGAGATTGCAACTCGTGGATGTTGTCATCATCCTGGTGTACCTGACAGCCGTGATCCTGCTGGGGTTGATCCTTAAAAAGAGGGCACAGAAGGACAAGACGGCCTATATGCTGGCCGGAAAAAAGCTGCCATGGTACATGCTGGGTATGTCGAACGCATCGGATATGTTCGACATTTCGGGGACCATGTGGATGGTGACCCTTTCCTTTGTCTACGGTCTGAAAAGCATATGGATCCCCTGGTTGTGGCCCGTTTTCAACCAGATATTCCTGATGATGTACCTGTCGGTATGGTTACGCCGCTCGGGCGTAACGACGGGTGCGGAATGGATCGGTACGCGTTTCGGCACCGGTAAGGGGGTGCGTTCTTCGCATACGATCGTCGTGGTCTTCGCCCTGTTGAGTTGCCTGGGATTCATGGCCTATGGCTTCGTGGGGCTGGGCAAGTTCGTGGAGATATTCATTCCCTTCAAGGTCATTGCGCCTTATGTGCCCTTTCATGTGGCGCCTGCCTACGTCCCCCATTTTTACGGGATCGTGTTTACTTCATTTGCCGTCTTTTATGCCATCCTCGGGGGAATGACGAGCATCGTCCTGGGAGACGTTTTGAAATACCTCATCATGGGGGTAGCCGCGATCGTTATCGCCGTGATCGCCATGAAGAACCTGGTGGGCCACAGCCTCAATGTGCCCGCGGGATGGTTCAATCCCTTTTTCCACTGGACCCTCAGCGACCTGGATTGGACGGGCAAAATCAACGAAGTCAATGATAAGATCCGCGCCGATGGCTACAGTCTGTTTGGGATATTTTGGGGCCTGATGCTGTTCAAGGGGATACTGGCAGCACTGGCGGGGCCCGCGCCCAACTACGATATGCAAAAGATACTGTCTACGCGTTCTCCCAAGGATGCGGCCAAGATGAGCGGGCTGGTGTCCGTCCTGCTGCTGCCCATCCGCTACGCCATGATCATCGGCTTCGCGGTCCTGGCGCTCTTGCACTACGGGCAACTCGACCTGCGATCGGCGGGTGGCATTGATTTCGAGCAAATCCTGCCCAGCTCGATCCTGGCCTTTGTGCCCGTCGGTTTGATGGGATTGCTCCTGGCGGGACTCCTGGCGGCCTTCATGGGTACTTTTGCGGGTACGCTCAATGCTGCCCAGGCCTATATCGTCAACGACATTTACCTGAAATACATGAACCCTACCGCCAGCAACCGGAAGATCAGCCGGATGAACTATGCGTCGGGGCTGCTGGTGGCGGTCGTGGGTATCGTGCTGGGTCTCTTTGTCCGGGATGTGAATAGCATCCTGCAGTGGATCGTCTCCGCGCTGTACGGAGGGTACGTCGCCGCCAACGTGCTGAAGTGGCACTGGTGGCGCTTCAACGCCAGCGGGTACTTCTGGGGCATGCTGGCGGGCATCGTCCCCGCGCTGATCCTCCCAGGCTTTTTCGAGGGGACCGTGGCCTTGTATTATTTTCCCATCCTCCTCCTTTTGTCCATTGGAGGATGTATTGCGGGAACGCTGCTGACGCCGCCCACAGATACCGAAACGCTGAAGCGCTTTTACCGGACGGTGCGGCCCTGGGGCTGGTGGAAGCCTATCCACGAACTGGTGGTGGCGGAGGATCCCGGCTTTAAGGCCAATAAACGCTTCGGGCTGGACATGTTCAACGTGGCCATCGGGATCGTGGGGCAATTGGCGTTAACCATCCTTCCGATGTATGTCGTGCTTTGGATGAAGGGGCCGCTCGCGATTACGGTGGTGGTGCTGCTCGTTATCGGATTCATCCTGAAGAAGACCTGGTACGACAAACTGGAAGATTGACGCGGCGGCGCCGCCGCTAGATAAAGATTCGGCTGCCTGAGAAGTTCTCCCGGAATTCCTTGGGCGTACATGACTTCTTCTTCTTGAAGATCCGGTTAAAGTTGGAGATATTATTGAACCCGCAATCGTAGGCGACTTCCGCAATGCTGTGCGAACTTTCGATGAGCAGCCGGGAAGCGTTGCCCAGGCGGATTTCATTGAGGCTGTTGATGAAGGTATTTCCCGTCCTTTTCTTGATAAAGCGGCTGAAGGAGGCTTCCGGCATGTTGGCGATTCTCGCGACTTCGCCGAGGGTAATGGGTTTGCTGTAGTTGTCGTTCATGTATTGAAAAACCTTCTCGATCCGGCGGCTGTTGTAATGGGGGGTGCCGCTGTTGAAAGAGGCATCCGAAAGGGTCCGGATATTCCGTGAAGTGGACAGGTCATGGAGGATGGAAAAGAGCTCCAGGACGGAATCGAATCCGGCTTTGCGGTTCAAATTCAGGATGCGCCCCTTGAGGCGTTCGATGGTCTCGTGGGAAAAGAGTACGCCCCTGGAGGAGTATTCCAGGATGGTGCGGATAAAGCTGAGCTGGTTTTTTCGTAAGAAGCGCTCGTCCAGCAGGTCTTTATGGAATTGGATGGTAACTTCGGTAATCTCCTTATCCTCGCATTGATGGGTGAACCAGGCGTGGGAGAGGTTGGGGCCGACCAGGACGAGCTCCAGGTCGTCGATGACTTCAATGTGATCGCCTACGATCCTTTTGGCCCCTTTGGCATTCAGGATCAGGTTCAGTTCGTATTCGTCGTGGTAGTGCAAAGGAAAGTCGAACCGCGTCTTCACCCTGGAAAATATCATAAAGCAGTCACTCTGGGTCAGGGGGGTGATTTCCCTGATTATATTGGCGTTCATGACCTGAATGTAATGAATTTCGACAAAAAAGTATGGTACAACTGTTAAAATCCGCACATACCGCTTTGGCGTCCATTCTCGACTTTTGGATGGAGCGTACCCCCGATCCGGCGGGGGGATTCATCGGCCGAATGGACGCTGATAACAAGATAGTCCCCGGGGCTCCCAAGGGGGCGGTGCTCAATGCGCGCATCCTTTGGACCTTTTCTGCAGCCTTTCGGGCAAATAACGGAGAGGCCTACCGTCAAATGGCGGACAGGGCATACCATTATTTCCGCGACCATTTTGTCGACCCGGTACACGGTGGCGTTTTTTGGTCGGTGGATGCGGAGGGGCGCCCCCTGGATACGAAAAAGCAGATCTATGCCATTGCTTTTGCGATCTATGGTTTGTCCGAATACTATGCGGCGACGGGTCACCCTACGGCCTTGGAGACGGCCATCCGCCTGTATCGGGACATAGAGCAACGCAGTTTCGATGAGCGAAGGGGAGGCTACCTGGAAGCCTTTTCCAGAGATTGGGGCAGGGCGGGGGATATGCGTCTCAGCGCCAAGGACGCCAATGAAGCCAAAACGATGAATACGCACCTCCATATCCTGGAGGCATATACCAATTTATACCGGGTATGGAAGGACCCGTATCTGGAGCGGCAACTGCGGGCATTGGTCCAGGTTTTCCGGCGGCACATCATAGATCCGGTCAGCTACCACCTCATCCTGTTCTTCGACGAGGATTGGAACCCCCGGTCCAAAACCATTTCTTTCGGTCACGACATCGAGGCCTCCTGGTTGCTTTGCGAAGCCGCCACAGTCCTGGGTTTGGACGTCAACACCGAGGCCATGCAAATTGCCGTGGCAGCGCGGGAGGGGCTCGCGGTGGACGGATCGATGTATAATGAATACGACGATGGCCATTGGAACCGCGAGCGCCACTGGTGGGTTCAGGCCGAAGCCATGGTGGGCTTCGTCAATGCCTGGCAAATCAGCGGAGAACCCGCTTACTTCGAGGACTTCGAACGTACCTGGACGTATATCGACCGGTTCGTCATCGATCACCAGGGCGGAGAGTGGCGCTGGGGGCTCAAGGAAGACAATACACCCATGCCGGGAGAGGACAAGGTCGGCATGTGGAAGGGACCGTATCACAACGGGCGCGCTTTAATGGAATTGATCCGGCGTTTGGACCCCAGAGGCGACCGAGTATGAAAAAATTTAACGATTTTTTTGAAAGTGGTCATATTTGACTACGTATAATATTTTGAAAATGTAGACTTTAATGGCCGGGCCGTTAGCCCAGCGTCCATGGATAAAGACCAAAAACTCATATTACAGAGAAAGTTAGGGGCAAGACTGCAGCAGTTGAGGGAAAGTCAGAAGCTCGCGCTTCGTGAGTTATCCTATCGTTGCAACCTGGACCACAGCAAGATCGGGAAGATCGAAAAGGGCAGAATGAACATCACGCTCAACACTTTGTTCGAGTTGACGGATGCCCTTCAGGTCCATCCCCGGGAGTTGTTCGATTTCGAAGTCGAGCAAGTTGTGAAGTCTGAGTAAGCTGCACTCTACGCATTTAAACGGACTCTCCCTTACAGGGAGGCCGGTTCTCCGCATTGATGACGTAAATAAGAAAAACGCCAATTTGGCAGATATTGCCGTACCTTTACGGAATTAATCATATAATACTGTACATCTCTTGGATTTTTATGAATTTGGATTTGACGATAGCTTGTTGGATGGTATAGACTCGATGGGATATGTAACCGCTACCCCGGTACAGGAACAAGTGATCCCCCCTATCCTCGAAGGAAGGGATATCATCGCATCCGCCCAGACGGGTACTGGCAAAACGGCCGCCTTCCTGCTCCCTATCATTCACAAGCTCCTGACCCTTCCCCATGACGCACACCAGGTGAATGCCATGGTCATCGTACCGACCCGCGAACTGGCCATCCAGATCGCACAGATCCTGGAAGGGATGCTTTACTTTACTGATATCAGCTCCATTGCCGTGTATGGCGGGGGCGACGGAAATTTGTTCTCCATTGAAAAGAAGGCATTGTCGAACGGGGTGGATATTCTGATCTGCACCCCGGGACGAATGATCACGCACCTGAAAATGGGGTACGTAAAGACCGCAGGATTGAAATACCTGGTCCTGGATGAGGCCGACCGCATGCTGGACATGGGATTTTACGAGGACATCGTACAGATCATCTCCTACCTGCCCCAGGAAAGGCAGAACCTGCTGTTTTCGGCTACGATGCCCCCGAAAATCAGGGATTTGGCCAGGCGCATTTTAAAGAACCCGCTGGAAGTCAATATCGCCATCTCAAAACCCCCTGAACAAATCGTCCAGGAAGCCTTCGTGGTCTACGACCCCCAAAAGGTCCCCCTGGTCAAGCATATCCTTCGCCTCAAGGAATTCAACAGCGTCCTGGTATTCTGCTCGCGCATCCAAAACGTGAAGCAACTCTTCCGGGAATTGAAGCGCGCCGATTTTTCGGTGGGAGAAATCCATTCCGAATTGGAACAGGCGCAGCGCGAGGAAGTGCTCTCGGCTTTTCGCGCGCACCGTATCAAGATCCTGGTTGCCACGGATATCCTGAGCCGGGGTATCGACATCGACGATATTGACCTGGTCATCAATTATGACGTTCCCCACGACGGAGAGGACTATGTGCACCGCATCGGGCGCACGGCCAGGGCCTCTTCGGATGGTACCGCCTATACCTTCATCACCGAACAGGAACAGGGTAAATTTTCGCGCATCGAACGCCTTTTGGGGCACGAGGTGACGAAAGCCAAAGTCCCGGAATCCATGGGACCCACACCCACGTATGACCCCAAAGCTAAAAGGAGTGGTGGTCGCCCAGGCCATGGAAAGCCCATGGGGAAAGGCCGTCCGCATGGCAAAGGCCATCCCCATGGACAAAATCGTGGTGCTCCCCGTCCGCGTTAAAAGCTGAAACTCAACTTCCCGAACAGCCGCCTTCCATCAAACCCCATTTGCACGGCATCCCAGGGCCCGCCCGTTTCCCCATCGTAGGCGGAGTAGTGGGCTCCCGGAACAGCGCCCAAATCGGGGTGCACGTTGGCGATGTTATCCACCCCGGCATACGCGCTTAGGTGTTTCGTGAATTTATACGACAGGTACAGGTCGGCGACCAGTTTCCCGTTATAATTGAACTGCTCGGGTACGAGCGTATTGGGATCTTTATCCAGGGCAACCTCCGGAGGATACGTATTGTCATACCCATAGCCCAGCAGGACGATTTTCCCGAAGTAGGTCAGGTGGGTGCCGATGCCAAACCTCGACAAATCGTATTCCAGGTTCAAGTCCAGCTTTACGGGCGGCGCCGATGCCAGGACGAATTTTTGCTCCCGGTCGCTGAAGAAAGTTTGTTGGTGAACGTAGTCGATGTTCAGGGTCGGTGGGATGTTGATCTTGTCGATCGTCATATGGTTCACGTTCCCCGCGAATATCGCCTTGAAGGAATTATGGCGGCTGAAATGCAGCGTATAGTCCGCAACGACATCCACCCCGTAGTTGGTCGTGTTGACCGCATTGGCGAAGAACTGGGCGTCGTCCACGTTCAGGCTGGTGAGCAAGGGCGCGATGGCGTGGATGCTGGTATCGAACTCACCTGTGAGGACCACCCTGTTTTTGATTTTGACCAGGTACCCGTCCACCGTGAACGTCAGACCCGGGGCTGCTTTCCAGGAGAAACCCACACTGGCATTGAAGGAATTTTCCTGTTTGAGTTTGGGAATCCCCGCCGCTTCGGTAATGGGGTTGTCATTGGGACAGATTTTAACGACGCTGATCGTTCCGGCCTGGACATTCGTTTCGGTATTGCTGAAATAAATCTGCTGGAGGCTGGGCGCGCGGAAGCCCGTCGACACTGAACCCCGGATATTGAACGTCGGGGATACCTTGTAGCGGGTGGAGAATTTATACGTGTTGACGAAACCGAAATCGTTGTAATTCTCCAGGCGTAAAGCGCCATCGATCAGCCAGCGGTCGGTGACGTCCAGCTCGGCCTCCGCGTAGCCCGCGATGTTCGAGCGGTTGGCCGTAACTTCGTCTGTGGGCTGGAACCCGGGGAATCCCTGTGAACCAGCGGCTATGCCCGTGGCATAGCTGGTGTACGAGGCCGCCTCTCCTTTGTAAATCCCGTATTGTTCATACCGGTATTCGGCCCCGAAGCTGAACGTAAGGCCCTTGGCCACGTGCTTGTAGTTCTTGGAAAAGTCCGCGTTGAGGGTATTTTGGAAAAGGTAGAAGCCCCCGTCGTTGAAGGTGTTCTGGTCGATGCCCGCGGCGCCCAGGGATGCATTGAAGGTCTTTTCTCCGTGGTAATGGAAGTTGTTGCCCCCGGCCGTATTGCTGATATCCCAGTCCAGACCTCCGGGAAAGGTGCCCTTGAAACCGAAGGCCAGGGAGGCATCCGTGATGTGCACGTCTTCTTCGGGGTTATAGTACACGTCGTTGTCCGGGGTGATGGTGTTTGGGTCGGTATCCACCGGGGCGGAGGGATCGACGAGGTGCATGATACCCGGGACGTATATAAGGTTCCCATTCGCGTCGGTGGGAAAGCGGTTGGGACTGCCGGAGAAATTCCGGCTATAGGCGTATACGTTAGAGTTCTTGTAATTGTAACCTCCGAAGGCGTAGAATTTCGTGTTGCTTCCGGTCATCGGGATTTCTGCATTCAGGAATACGCCCCCCGCGGTCACCGCGCCGTCCCCGTTAGCCCGCCGCACGTTGTTTACGGACAGGGCATTGGGATTCGTCCACACGTTGGTATCGGGGACCTGGCGGAAGGTCTTGCCCTGGATGATCAGGTTTCCGGACATATCCAGGAATCCACCCTGCTTGCCCAGGGGTACCCCGTAGTGCAGGCTGGCCGTCCCCGCCTGCCCGTCGATCCAATGGCTGCTAACGTATTGGCTGGGTTGTATTGCGTTCAGGGCATTATACTTGTGATCGTCATAACCCGACCAACCGGCGCTCGCGGTAAATTTTCCAACGTCTTTTTTAAGGATGATATTGATGACCCCGGCAATGGCGTCGGAACCGTATTCCGCGGAAGCTCCGTCCCGGAGAATCTCCACCCGGTCTATAGCCGCTTCGGGAATCGCATTCAGGTCCGTACCCGAATTTCCCCTGCCCCTTGTGCCGAACAGGGCGACAAAGGCGGTTTGGTGCTGGCGCTTTCCGTTGATGAGCACCAGCGTCTGGTCGGGCCCCAACCCCCTAAGGGTAGCCAAGTCAATGGCATCGGCCCCGTCCCCGCCGCTTTGCTTATTGTAATTGAACGATGGGACGGTCATATTCAGTTGGCTGGACATGTCGGGTTTGGCGGTGGTACCCACCAGCGAACTGAGGTTGATGACGTCGACCGGGGTACTGGATTCGGTGCTGACGCGCGGGCGGCGTGAACCAACCATGACGACCTGGTTCAACTCCGTAACGCTGGGGGTGAGTTGTATATCCATGTAGGGGCCGGTAATGGTTATGCGGGCGCTGGCATACCCTACACTAGTTATGGCCAGGGTGCCATGACCGTTGATACTGAAAACGCCGGTACTGTCCGTAAGTGTTCCACCTTTAGAGCCCACTATATATATGGTCGCCCCCGTTATGGGTTGACCGGTGTTGGCATCGGTCACCTTACCTTTGATGGTTTGAGTTTGTGCGTGTAGTTGTGAGACAATAGAGATCAGGAGTAGGGCTAGGTTGACGATTTTTCCGCTCATAGTCTTGGTTTTGGTGTTTATAAAAATTAATCAAAATATAATGTTTTTAAATGAGAACGGCTACAATCCATGAATTAAAAAAGGAAATGTCCACGAAAAACGCGGGAGAACTCCTTGAAATATGCCTTCGGCTGGCCAAATTCAAAAAAGAAAACAAGGAATTGGTCACTTACCTCCTTTTCGAGGCACACGATGAGGTCGGTTTTTTAGAGGGGGTGAAGGTCGAATTGAAGGAGCTTTTCGAGGGGCTGTCGGGTCAGGATTATTTAATGAAAAAAGGGCTCCGGAAGATACTCAGGATCACCAACAAATACATCCGGTACGCGGGGAGTAAAGAAGTGGAGGTGGAATTGCTCTTGTTTTTTTGTTTACAAGTTCGTGAGCGGCGGCTGCCCTTGCATCGAAGTACCCAAATGAAGAATATGTATGATAACCAGGTAAAAAAGGTCCGTCAGGCTATTTCGGGCCTGCACGAAGATTTACAATACGACCACCTGAAATCGGTCGACCGACTTTAGCCGCGTTAAACGCACATTTAGCCTTGGGGGACTGAGTGCAGGCCGATCCGGTTTCCTTCCGTATCCTGGAAGATGCCCATATATCCGTATTCCGGGCTGATCTGGGTCTTCGGGACGATTACCTTTCCTCCGGCCTTTTCGATCCTGTCCAGGACGATCTGCACATCGGGATTGGCATTCAGGTAGATCAGCACTCCTGCCGTGTTGGAAGGCTGGTAAAACTCCTTGTTATAGACCACGGCTCCGCCGATTCCCGTCATAGGATCCTCGATGGGAAACATGCGCATTTGGATATTGGGCGTGTCCATGGGAAAGAGCTTGAAGTCGAAAATGGTTTCGTAAAAGGTTTGCGCCCTTTGCAAATCCTGGGAGGGAATTTCAAACCAACTGATGGCGTTTTTGAAGTTCATGGCGATTTTAATTATATTGCCGGTTAAGGTAGGTAATAATTTACTATGCTACAATCCTATTCAGTGCCCTCCGCTTTCTTCAGAATCTTGATCGGGCTCGCGGGCTGGGTGGCTTTAGTATGGCAGCTCTGCCTGATGTTGACCCCGACCAAAGGTTTTGGAGAGATCCTTTTGAATTTCTTCAGTTATTATACCATCCTCACCAATTTCCTGGCGGCCTTTTGCTTAAGCATGGGCCTCCTTAAGCCACACTCGCGTATGGGTGCCTTCTTCAACCGAATTTCCGTGCAAACTGCCATTGCAGGAAATATCCTGGTCGTGGCGCTGATCTACAACCTCATCCTGGCCAAACTTTGGAATCCGCAGGGCGCGCAGTGGGTCGTCGATTTTTCTCTCCATACCGCGATTCCAATTATGTATATTCTGTATTGGGTCTTCTTTGTACCTAAAGGAACACTGACATTTCGGTCGCCCCTTCCGTGGCTCCTCTTTCCCCTGGTTTACCTGCTGTATTCCCTCGTTCGTGGAGCAAATACGGGTTGGTACCCTTATCCCTTCGTGGATGCGGGCAACCTTGGGTACGGGAAGGTGGCCCTGAACAGCTTGATCATGCTAGGGGTTTTTCTCTTCATTTTTTACCTCTTTATCCTGATTGACCGGTGGTTTGGCGGGAAAACGATCAAGCATGGCTAAAAAACCTGGCAGCCTTTTTCAATTAGCCGTCATCGTTAGTGCCCTGGGGTTCTTCGTCGACGTATACGATCTCCTCCTCTTTGGTATTATCCGAAAACCCAGCCTGGCCGCATTGGGCCTGTCTCCTGCGGAGGTACTCCAAAAGGGAGAGCTGATCATCAGCGTACAAATGATTGGTTTGTTCCTGGGAGGCATCGTATGGGGTATTTTAGGGGATAAAAAGGGTCGGCTCAGTGTACTCTTCGGTTCAATATTGCTGTACTCGATCGCTAACATTCTCAACGGAACGGTGCACAGTGTTGGTTCTTATATAGTTTTTCGCTTTCTGGCCGGAGTGGGCCTGGCTGGCGAACTAGGGGCGGGTATCACCTTGGTTAGCGAGTTGTTGCCTCCTTCGAAACGGGGAATATCGGCGGCCTTCATCGCCTCCTTCGGGATCCTGGGCGCCGTCACCGCCTTCCTGCTCAGTCGCATTGTCGACTGGAGGGGTTGCTTTTATATTGGGGGCGGCCTCGGTCTGGTTTTGCTAGCTCTTCGGGTGTCTGTTCACGAAAGCAGTCTCTACCGGGGTCTCAGTGATAAGCACGTTTCCCGCGGGAATTTCCTGATGTTCTTCAATAACCGCGAACGCTTTGTGCGGTATATGCGCTGCATCTTGATCGGGCTCCCGGCGTGGTACATCATCGGCGTGCTCGTGACCTTTTCGGATAAGTTCGGCACGGAACTGGGTATTCCCGGGATCGACCCGGGGAGGGCGATCATGTATCTCTACCTGGCCATTGCTTTCGGAGATATGAGCGTGGGGTTGCTAAGTCAGTGGCTCCGCAGCCGGAAAAAAGCGCTGCTGATCTTCTACGGTGTGACGGCGGTGTTCATATTGCTATTCTTTTTGCAACGCGGAGGCAGCGCGACCTGTTTCTACTGGATTTGCGCGGGACTCGGCTATGGCACGGGATTTACCGTGGTATACATTACCATGAGCGCGGAGCAATTCGGGACGAACCTTCGTGCTTCGGCGGCGATTAGCATACCCAATATGGTACGCGGGGCGTTACCGTTGATTCTTTTGCTTTTTAAATTCGCCCGTGGGTACCTGGGCTATTTAACCGGAGCGTGGGTGACGGGGCTATTTCTTATGGTGATCGGCGTCGTCGCCGCAATTTATACTAAGGACAGCTTCGGCCGCGACCTCGATTTCGTAGAAACTTAAGCGCCGCAGGCGCAAAAACGCACGCGCCGCAGGCGCAAAAACCGCACGCGCCGCAGGCGCAAAAAATTTAAAATAATTTTTCCTGTATCACCCCCATGAAATGATCGCGATATTTCTCGCTGATGGGTATCTGTTTTCCGGCAATGTAGGCGTGATTATCCTGAATCTTTTGCAACTGACGGATGTTGATGATATATGAGTTATGCACCCGCACAAAAGGCAGCGTCAACTGATCCTCGATCTCCTTCAGGCGACGATAAATGAGCATCTGCTCCTTCCCCGTCACCAGGCGCACATATTCCTTTTCTCCTTCAAAATACAATATATCCTCCAGGAGGATTTTCCGAAGCTCTTTCCCGGACTTGACGAAGAAATAGTCTCCCAAGCCTGGCGAACCGGCGGCAGGCTCTGCCTCAGTGTGCTGGAGGCGGAAATAATCCTCGATTTTTTGTTGGGCTGCCAGGAAGCGCTTCAGCGTGATGGGCTTTAGGAGGTAGTCGATCGTGGAAAATTCAAAGCTGTCCAGGGCGTATTCAGAATAGGCGGTCGTGAATACGATCTTGGTTTCGCGGGGGAGGAGCGCGGCGAGCTCCATACCGCTCAATTGGGGCATATTGATATCCAGGAATACGAAATCGACCTTGTGTCCCTTCAGGAAAGTGATCGCCTCCAGGGCATCGTAACACTTATGGCAAAGGGTCCAGGCGGTGCTCTGTTTGATGAGAATTTCCAGGAGGTTCACCGCGTTGGGCTCGTCGTCTATGATAATACAGTTCAGGTTCATGTCAGGGGAAATTTCAGGAAAGCATTGAAATTGGCTTCATCGGAGTAGGTGCTCAACTCGTAATCCTTTCCGTACAAGAGGCACAGGCGTTCTCCCAGGTTTTTGATCCCGAATCCGGTATGAGGTTCAATCTCTTGTGGATTCAAGCGGTTCTTGGTACGGAAATGAAGATAGGAGCCCTCGCATTTCAGCGAAATATCCACGCTATTCAAGGGGCTGGTCTTATCGATACCATGTTTAAAAATATTCTCCACAAAGGTCATCAGGAGCATGGGGGGGACCTTCCATTCGGGGTTGCAATCCTTCACGAAGCGGATGTGCACCCCGTAACGGATCCGGATCTGTTCGAGGGCCATATAATTTTCCAGGAAACGGATTTCGGTTGCCAGCAGGACGAATTGGCGCGGGCTTTCGTCCACGAAGTATCGCATGATTTCCGATAGGCGTTCGATGAGCAGCGCGGTCCTCGGGGACTCCCTGTAGGACTCGTAATAGATGTTGTTGAGGGTATTAAACAGGAAGTGGGGTTGGACCTGGGACTTAAGCAGGTTCAGTTCAGCCTGGGTTTTTTGGAGCATGATTTCTTCCGTCACTTTCTTCAAGGTAAAATAGGCGATGGCGATGCGGAATATCAAACTCATCACATAGGCAAAGACGGTGGAGAGAAATGAATTCAGGAACCAGACGTAGGTGAGTTTATCAGGGACCTTCATCAGGTAATAGTAAAAAATCGTCCAGGTGACAAGGGCCCGGATCGGAGTGATGCCCAGGATCAGAACGGCGACCCAGAAAAAATACAACCCCTTTTTTCCCCGCTCGTAAAACCTGGGATAGAGCACCAGGATATTCGTGTACATGACGATCGCCAGGAACACGCCATTGAAAACGGCCCAGCAGCCGGCTATGACAACGCCATCCTCCGAGATGTAGGACACGAACATGATGAGCGCCGAAAATATCCACAACAACCACTGCAAGGTCTTCAGAGATACCCGCTCGTAAAATGGTCTCATAACTTAAATGTACGATCCTTTTTCATTCCCGGTGTGCATTCAACGGATCGCTTACTTCCTTAAACGGACCCCGTGTTTAAAAGAATACGGGGGGTATTGAATGGACTTGTTCGTCCACGAAAAAGGGTCCATTTTGCAGGGATGAACGTACGGTTACTTCTGGCGGTTTTCCTGTCCCTTCCGGGTCGCGCCCAAACCATCGATACCATTGGTCCGGGCCATACCCCGCTTGTCACGTCCAACCTCCCTCAAGGACTGCATCAATACATGATTTATATGCAGGACCCATCGGCGACCAAGACCCTGACCTTCTGGTATTGGCTGCGTCGTATCGAAAAGACGGAAGTGAACGGCGTGCCTTCCTTTGTCATCAGCCAGCACTGGTTCGGGGCGGATACTGCGTTCTATCGTGAAGTCTATTCCCGGAACAAGGCTTCGGATTTTTCTCCCGAGTACCATATGGAAGCAAAGCGTGGAAAAGTGTTTGCGTATAACTGGGAGGATACCAGGATCAGCGGGGCGGACACGGTCGCGGACAACGCCGCCAAAAATTTCGGACTCGACTTCGCACGTCCGAACCTGAACTGGAACCTCGACATCGAAACCTTTGAGATGCTACCCCTGGGCCCCGGAAAAACATTTGCCATCAACTTCTACGATGCCGGGTTGGATCCTCCCCAATTCGTGCTTTACAAGGTCACGGGCAGCGAGGTCCTTGAGACGCTGGACGACCAAAAGGTGGACTGCTGGACCCTGGTAACAGAAGGGGCCTATAACGGAGGACGTTACAGCGAAACCTATTGGATCAGCAAGGACCGTCACCTGTTTTTGAAAGAAGAGGACCATTATGGGCGGGCCTTCCGTCTGAAGATATTGATGCCGCAGGCCTCCCCGGACCTCCTGAAGCTCTTCCAGGCTTCTACGTCCTAGGTATAGCCATGAAAAACAATAGCCTGTCGGTTACAAGCGGTTCTGTTATACTTTAGGGGTTGCCCTACCTTTCGGGCGCCCTTTTTTTATGCGCTCGTAGCGCTACCGGTCCTTGAGTCGATACACGAACTTCAGGCCTGACCAGTCCTCATCCACCGCGCAAATCTTGACGTCTACCAGACCTATGGCCAGGCCGGCATCGCGGACTCCGCTTTCCGTCAGGTCCGTATTCTTCCCCGAGCTTTTTTTATACCAGGAGACCCAGAGGATTCCATCTTTCTTCAGGTCTTTTTTGCATTCCGGGAGAAAGTGCTCCAGCGCCGCCACGCTTTTGGCAAAGAGGTGGATGAAGTCGTAGGGGGGGTTGCCGCCACCTTTTACGGGATAATCCGTGGGGGGCTGGATCAGTTTTACACTTTGGCCTTCCTTGAGGCCCAGCTTTTTAGCGAGCATATGATCTCCCGGTAAGATACCGTACATTCAGGTATGGATAAAAGAACTTTTCTGAAGCAGGCTGCCCTGGCGGGGGTGGGGGTGCCGCTGTCGCATTCCGCCCTGGCGGGCCTGTCGGGTTGGATTAGGCGTTTCGAGCATTTGTCGTCACGAGACCTCGCCTACGCCGAGGATTTCTGGGCCGGGGTCCGAAGTGGGTACAACCTGAACCCCGCGTACATCAACCTGGAAAACGGCTACTACAACATCATGCCCACCGAGATCCTGGAAGCCTTCATGAGCCGGGTCCGTGAGGTAAACATGGAGGGCGCCCATTACATGCGCACCGTTCAATTCGACAATAAAAAAGCCGTAGCGGCCCGCCTGGCGGTCCTGGGCGGCTGCTCCCCTGAAGAGCTGGTCATTACGCGTAATACCACCGAGTCCCTGGACCTGATCATCGGCGGAATCCACTGGAAGGAGGGAGATGAGGCCATCATGGCCGAACAGGATTACGGTTCCATGCTCGAAATGTTCCGGCAGGTGGGCGCGCGCTATGGGGTGGTGAATAAAATCCTTTCTATTCCCAACCACCCTGCTTCCGACGAAGATCTGGTGGCCTTGTATGCGGGCGCCATTACATCCAGGACGCGACTGATCATGCTTTCTCATATGATCAACATCACGGGCCAGATCCTGCCCATCCGGAAGATATGCGATATGGCGCACGAACGAGGTGTTCAGGTCATGGTGGACGGGGCGCACACGTACGCGCATGTCCAGTTTACCATTCCCGATCTGCATTGCGATTATTTCGGAGCCAGCCTGCACAAGTGGCTCAGCGCCCCCCTGGGTAGCGGGCTGCTGTATGTGCGCCGGGACCATATCCCCGAACTGTGGCCCATCTTTGCGGAACCCGACCATTCTGCTACCGGCATCGCCGTCCTGAACCATACGGGGACCGTGCCTGTGCACTCGGACCTGGCGATCAATGCCGCATTGGATTATTATATAAATCTCGGGCCTGCGCGTAAAGAGGAACGCCTGCGCTACCTGCAACAATACTGGACTTCGCAGGTTCGGGATATTCCGCATGTTTCAGTCAACACGCCGGCGGACCCGTCCAGGACCTGCGGGATCGCCAACGTTGGGATCCAGGGCATGGCGCCGGCTGCTTTGGCAGATGTTTTGATGAAACGATATAAAATTTACACCGTGGCCATCGATGGGGCCGGGGTCCATGGGGTGCGGGTGACGCCAAACGTGTATACGCTGCCGTCGGAGTTGGACGTCCTGGTGCGCGCCTGCAAGGAACTTTCTTAAAAATCACTTTATATGAAATATCGCATTTTAGGAAAAACCGGGGAAAAGCTTTCTGCCATTGGCCTTGGCTGTATGGGAATGAACCATGGATATGGTAAAGCCGATGACGCGGAATCCATCGCTACCCTGCACCTGGCACTGGATCTAGGCATCAATTTTTGGGACACCGCTGATATTTATGCGAACGGGGGAAATGAAGAACTTGTATCAAAGGTTCTCGCCCCCAACCGTGACAAGGTATTCATTGCCACCAAATTCGGATTCCGGATCAAGGAAGGCGAAAAGGCCATCGCGCCGGGCACCCCGGGAACTTACTTCGATGGCTCCCCCGGCTATATGCGCACCGCCGTGGAAAGGAGCCTCAAACGACTCAACATCGAAGTGATCGATTTATATTATGCCCACCGCGTCGATCCAAATGTCCCCGTGGCGGAAATGGTTGGTGCCATGGCTGATTTGGTAAAGGAAGGAAAGGTCCGGTACCTGGGCCTTTCGGAAGCCTCGGCGGCTTCCCTGCGTCGCGCCTGCGCCGTGCATCCTATTGCCGCCCTTCAGTCCGAATATTCCCTCCTAACGCGGGATGTGGAAGCGGAGGTTTTGCCAGCTTGCCGCGAACTTGGGATCAGCTTGATTCCCTTTAGCCCTCTTTCCCGCGGGTTGATCACCGGGAGGCTTAACGTAGGGACCCTAGGAGCGGAAGACTTCCGCAAGACCCTGCCGCGGTTCCAGTCGGAATACGAGAAGAACAATTCCGGCCTGGCGCAGGCCTTCGCAGCGCTCGCTTCCGCGAAAGGTTGTACCGCAGCCCAATTGGCGCTGGCGTGGGTGTTGGCGCAGGGGGAGGATATCATTCCCATACCCGGAACCAAGCGCAGGAAATACCTGGAAGAGAATGCCGG
>CAZJDB010000232.1:0-2827 GCA_964544695.1 uncultured Chitinophagaceae bacterium | reverse complement strand
AGAACGTGGTGATCTTACTCTCGTTGGCTGGGGTATTCAACAAAGGAGGACTCATCGGATCCACATTGAGCTGCAGGCAGTTCTCAGCCAGGGTAGCACCCTTGTAAGCGTTGGATACGGTATAGCAGGCCTGGAAATTTCCGGCGGGCAAGAGGCCGTTCGGATCCCCGTCCACGTGATAGGCAGGATCCCCATAGGCGTATTGAATTGGGCTCAAATCCTTAGCCTGAAGCTGCTTGGCCCCTTTTGGAAGCACCACTGGTGCCGAAGTTGCTGTCAGTACGGGCTGATTGTTTTTTTCATCCATCAAAACGAGGTTCACCCGAACCATCAAGGTAGCATTGGATGAATTAACCAGCAGTATATTCCAAAGCTGATTCTTGAGGAGGACGCCCACAGGCGGAGCCTGGATGGTCATGCTGACCTGGGCCCCGGCAGGAGCCATGGAGGCAAGCAACAAGCAGAAGATCAGTCCTAGTTTATGCATATGTCACGCATTCAAAATGTTTTGAAATAAGTAAGGCGTCCCGTATTGTTGGGGATCAACTGATTGTTCATGCCGGGTATGAATCCTTTGTCCGCGGAAAAACGAATCTGTCCCAGGATTCCCATCTTCCAGGTGAGCTCCGCCGAATATCCCCATTGTTGTATGTAGTAGACTGTTTGATCGTTATATTTTACTCCCGCCCCGATCAGGAAATTCTTACCCAGGTCGTATTGCACCTTCCCTTCCAGGGTATAGAGATCATAACTTTGGTTGGTTGCCGCTGAAGCATTTGCCTGGAACGTAAACTTTCGCAGGAAAACGAGTTGGCTGATGAGGAGGTTCCGGGTATTGAAATAGACGAACCCGGAATCCTGGGAACGGTTGAAGAATTGGGTATAGACCAGCGTGGTGTTCATAAGCACGTGATGAAGATTGTACGAATACGTTGCGCTTCCCACCATCGTATAAAACAATTCCTCCTCGTAATCTCCGTTCCCCAGCTTGGTGAGCTGGCTGGTTGGAAAATATCCCAGGGAAATCACCGGCCAATTCTTTCGCCTCCAGGTGGCCTGAATGCTTTTGAAGATCGTCGTACTGCTGTATTGCTGGCTGATATAGGGGTTGCTGTAATCGTTCGTGTAAGCCGAAGCGACAATGTCCAGTTGCTTGTGAAATAAGGGCTGGTCGAGGCTCCCACTCCAGGCCGTAAGCGCCGATCCGTCCGTGAATACGCTGAAGGATTGGAAATTTTCACCCAGTCGTTTGAAGGAAGCTTTGATCCGGGTTTGGGTCAAGGGAAACCAGACGGTCGCCTTCAGGGAATAAGCCTCGTTCGACCGGTCGTTCATCTTGAGCAGGTTGTTGGTCAGACTTCCCCCCTTCGTGCCTCCGATAGAGTCGCTCACGTATGCCGGTTCGTTCGATTTGGCGATTTCCCCTGTAAACAATATATTTTTGGTGACTTTGTAATTACCTTCCAGGGTTAGCCCCATAAGGTTGGAAGAGGGCACCTGGACATTCCCCGTATCGGCAGTGGAGGCATTATACAGCTGTCTGCGCCCCTGGTACCACGTAAGGATGACATTATTTCCATCCCTGAGTCCCCTGCCATACCGTAGCACATTCATGTACTGGTGAGATTGACCCGGCTGCTGGAGTAGGAAGTCCCTGAAGCGATAATCCACGACGCCCGTGGCCACAGCGTAGTAGTTGGAAGGGTTATATTCTGCCTGCAGGCCATTGATCGAAATGTTCTTAGCGGAGAGCTCCGAATAATTGACGATGCTTCGACCCACGCTCACCGATCGTATGGCCATCAGGGTTTTGTATCCTTTGGGAAGGGATGAATCCGAAAGGTGCAAACGCTTCATTTCCTTTTGAAGCTGATCGGGCGTTTCTGCATTTTTCAGGTCCTGAAGGTTCTGGTTAATATCCGCTGAAGAAGCCTTGCGCGCCGTGCCCAGCCATTGCTGGATTTGACTAATCTCTCTCCGAAGGGAATCGGCCTCCGCCTGGCGTTTCCGATATAGGGAGTCGAGATGGGCGGTATCTGCCATCAGTTTCTTTTGAGTCGGGGATCCCGATAAACCAAGCAAACCCGGTAGGGATTTCTTTCCTGGCCACGCCGTGGAATCGGATTTCTTTTGCTGATTCGCGAAATAGGTCAGCTCCCTGGCCTCAACCATCTTTTGGATGAGTCCTGGGTTGTTCATCCACCCATTCAAGCCGTTTAGTCTGCGTCGGTCGGCCTCCAGTACCGCCAGCAAGCTGTCGATCTTCTTCTGCCCCGGCAGGGAATCCATGTATTGCTTCACCAGTTGGTTCTTGATCCCCTGGTTGAATGCCGTATTGGTATACGTGAAATTGAAATCATTGAAATTCCGGAACAGGGGTGAATTGCTGAAATGGTTGGTGATATAGATGCGGAATGGGTATTGACCCTTGATCAGCACGTCCAGGTAGGTCTGAATGGTGTGCTGGTAAACATTCGTCTCGTTGTATGGCGTATCGATACGCGAGTAATAGTTGACGTCGTACATCACATTCCCGTGGACCTGGAGGAAAGGGATCTTCTTGATAGGCGCCGGCCCCAGGACCTCCGATACCATGGGCAGCTTGACGGTATCGTACACCCACAAGGGTCTCGTAAGTACCATCCTGCACACCCCATGGTCCATGGCAATCGCATTGGGGGCGGGGTTAGCAATAGAATCGCTTTTCTGGGAAGGATTCGACCCGTGCAGCACCAGCCGGGTCTCTGTCCGGGGCTTACCTGCTTTCGGCTCCAGGGAATCCGCCTTGGCCAGGTCCTTATTCAGGCCCTGCTTGACGGAATCCTCT